>NZ_JACADR010000189.1 GCF_016106005.1 Roseomonas rosulenta | reverse complement strand
CCGCGACACCGCCGCCGGCCAGGATCCGCGTGAGTGCCCTGAGCCCCGTCGCGCCGCCCTTGGAGGAGGAGGCGTGCACCACGTCGATCCCGAAGGGCCGCACCGCGGCCGCGATCAGCCGCCCGTCGCGGTGGCGCGAGATCAGCACCTGCGCCCGCCGCCCGCCCGCCTGCGGCACACGCCGCGCGAGCAGCCGCCAGCCGAGCGCGGCCAGCGGCAGGCGCTCGTGCCAGAAGGCCAGGATCATCGGGCGGCCGGCGAAGGCGCGGGCATGCTCCTCGCCCACCAGGGTCCAGCGCGTGGTGGCCCAGACCAGGCGGAGATAGAGCGCGACCAGCCAGGCCAGCAGCCCCTGCACGGCGGGGTGGCGGATCAGGCGCTTCGCCACGGGGGGATGCACGGGGTTGTCACGCAGCGGCCCTAGCACGCCGCGCGGCACCGGCGAAGCGGCCCCCCGTCCTGGTGGTTTCGCGATGGCGCCGCGGCGTGGCAGGATCGCTCCCATCGATGATGCGAAGGTGGCTCGATATGGCGTGGGAGCGGGTGCTCGGGGGTTTGGCGGCACGACGCATGCGCAGGGCGGCGCTGCTGGCCGCGCTGCCGCTGGCGGTGCTGGCCGGCTGCAAGGAATCCGCCCCGCCGCCGCAGCAGACCGGCGCACCGCCGGCTGTGGTGGTGGCGCGCGTCGAGCGCGCCGCAATCAGCCGGGGGGCCGAGTTCATCGGCCGGGTCGAGGCGATCGACAAACAGGATGTGCGCGCCCGCATCACCGGCTTCCTCTATGCCCGCCATTTCGAGGAAGGCGCTCAGGTCAAGGCGAATGACCTGCTGTTCACCATCGAGCAGGCGCCCTTCGCCGCCGAGGTGGCGCTGCGACGCGCCGCGGTGGAGCGCGCCGAGGCCGAGCTGCGCAACGCCACCACCCAGGTGCAGCGTGGCCAGGAACTGCTGCGCACCAACGCCATTCCGCAATCCACGGTGGATGACCGCATCACCGCCCAGGCCGCGGCGCAGGCCGAGCGCGATTCGGCCAAGGCGCAGCTCGAGCAGGCCGAGATCCAGTACGGCTACACCACCATCCGCGCCGCCTTCGACGGTCGGGCGGGGCGATCCCCGCTCAGCCCGGGCAACGTGGTCGGCCCTGATTCCGGCATCCTGGTCCAGATCGTGCGCGACGACCCGATCCGCGTGACCTTCCCGGTGACGCAGCGCGAATTGCTGCGCTTCCGGCGCGAGGGCGGCCAGGCCGGGCCTGACGCGGTGCAGGTGCTGGTGCGCCTGCCCGACGGTACGCTGCTCGACACCGCCGGGCGGGTCGACTTCATCGACGTCACGGCGAACCGGTCGACCGACAGCGTGCAGGTGGTGGCCCAGGTGCCCAATGCGCAGCGGCTGCTGACCGACGGCCAGGCGGTCGCGGTGGTGGTGCGCGAGGGGCAGCCGCAGCAGGCCATCGTGATCCCGCAATCGGCGCTGCAGATCGACCAGCAGGGTCCCTTCGTGCTGGTGGTGGGTGCGGAGAACAAGGTCGAGGTGAAGCGCGTGCGCATCACAACCGGCCCCGACGGCCAGACTATCGTGACCGAGGGGCTCGAGCCCGGCCAGCTCATCATCATCGAGGGATCGCAGCGCGCCCGGCCCGGCCAGCCCGTGACGCCCCGGATGCAGGAGGCCCCGCCGCCCGGCGCCACCCCCACGACTCCCGCGCGCGGCGGCTGAGCGCATGATCAGCAAGGTCTTCGTCGATCGGCCGCGCCTTGCGGTCGTCATCGCCATCGTGATGACCATCGCGGGCATCGTCTCGCTGATGCAGATACCCGTCGCACAGTTCCCCGACATCGTCCCGCCGCAGGTGACGGTGACGGCGAACTACCCCGGCGCCTCGGCCGAGGTGGTGGAGGCGACGGTCGCCCAGCCGATCGAGAGCCAGGTCAACGGCGTGGACAACATGATCTACATGCGGTCCACCAGCGGCAATGACGGGTCCTATACGCTGACCGTCAGTTTCCGCGTCGGCACCGACCCCGACCAGAACACCACCAACGTGAACAACCGCGTGCAGCTGGCGTTGGCGCAATTGCCCGACCAGGTGCAGCGGCAGGGCCTGTCGGTGCGCAAGAAATCCTCCGCGCTGCTGCAGGTGATCACGCTGCGCTCGGTGAGCGGCGATCACGACACGCTGTTCCTGTCGAACTACGCCACCATCAACATCCTGGACGTGTTGAAGCGCGTGAACGGGGTGGGCGACGTCATCATGTTCGGCGCGCGCGACTATTCCATGCGCATCTGGTTCGAGACCGACCGGCTGACGGCGCTGAACCTCACGCCCAACGACATCGTGGCCGCCATCCAGGCGCAGAACCAGGTGGCACCGCTCGGGCGCATCGGCGCGCAGCCGGCGAGCAACGACACCTCCTACCAGCTCAACATCCGCACCACCGGGCGGCTCGAGAGCACCGACCAGTTTGGCAACATCGTGATCCGCGCCAATCCCGACGGCTCGGTGCTGCGCGTGCGCGACGTGGCGCGCATCGAACTGGGGGCCTGGAACCAAGACCAGAGCACCCGCGTCAACGGCCAGGACGCGATCGGCATCCAGATCTACCTGGCCCCCGGCGCCAATGCGGTAGGCACGGCCGATGCCGTGGCCCAGACGATGAACCAGCTCGCCGCGCGCTTCCCCGCCGGCATCGAGTACGCGGTGAACTACGACACCACCGGTTTCGTGAAGCTAACCATCCACGAGGTGATCAAGACCCTGATCGAGGCCTTCGTACTGGTGGTGATCGTGGTCTTCCTGTTCCTAGGCTCGATCCGTGCCACGCTGATCCCGCTGGTGGCGGTGCCGGTCAGCCTGATCGCCACCTTCGTCGTGCTCAATGCCATGGGGTACTCGGCCAACACAGTGTCGCTGCTGGCGATGGTGCTGGCGATCGGCATCGTGGTGGACGACGCGATCGTGGTGGTCGAGGCGGTCGAGGCGACGATGGAGGAGAACCACGCCCTCTCGGTCGCCGACGCCACCAAAAAGGCGATGGAGGGCATCACCGCGCCGATCATCGCCATCACGCTGGTGCTGCTCTCGGTCTTCGTCCCGCTCGCCTTCATCCCGGGCATCTCGGGCGAGCTGTTCCGGCAGTTCGCTGTGACCGTCTCGGTCGGCATGTTCTTCTCGGCGATCAATGCACTCACGCTCTCGCCGGCGCTCTGCGCGGTGCTGCTCTCGGCGCATCACGGGCCGAAGAAGGGGATCATGGGCCGCGTCTCCCGCGGGATCGACTGGGTGCGCGACGGCTATGCCGCCATCGTCGGTCGGGCGGTGCGCGTAGCCTTCGTCTCCATCATCCTGCTGGCGCTGTTCATGGCGGGCATCATCGGCGCGGGCAGCCGCACCCCCACCGGCTTCCTGCCGCAGGAGGACCAGGGTGCCTTCTTCGTCGAGATCCGCATGCCGGAAGGGGCCAGCCTGAACCGCACGCAGGCCGTCGCGACGCAGGTGGAAGCCGTGGCGCGCAACCTGCACGGCGTGCAGGACGTCATCACCATCACGGGCTATTCCATGCTGAACGGCCTGGCGCAGTCCAACAGCGCCTTCCTGATCATCACGCTGAAACCCTTCGACGAACGCACCACGCCCGCGCTCGGCGTGAACGGCATCATCGCCGCGATCGCGCGGGGCACCAACGAGGTGCCGGCGCAGATCATCCCCTTCAACCTGCCGCCGATCATTGGCCTGGGCACCGCCGGCGGCTTCGAGTTCCAGCTGCAGAACCTGGAAGGCCGCCCGGTCGGCGAGATGGCCGCAGTGATGCGCGCGCTGGTGCTGGCGGCCAACCAGGACCCGGCTCTCACACGGGTCTTCTCGACCTTCTCGGCGAACAGCCCCTCGGTATTCCTCGATATCGACCGCGACCGCGCACAGGTGCTCGGGCTGTCGCTGAACGACATCTTCTCGGCGGTCTCGGCGGCGATGGGCGGGGCCTACGTCAACGACTTCAACCTATTCGGCCGCACCTGGAAGGTCAGCCTGCAGGCCGTCGAACCCGACCGCTCGGGCATCCCGGACATCTACCGGGTGAACCTGCGCAACCGCGACGGGGAGATGATCCCGCTGCGCGCGCTCGCCGAGGCGCGCATCGAATTCGGCCCGCAATCCATCATCCGCTACAACAACGTCCGCAGCCTGACGATCAACGGCGAATCGGCGCCGGGGCGTTCCTCGGGCGACGGGCTCGCGGCCATGGAGCGCGTCGCCAACGCCACACTCCCGGCCGGCTATTCCTTCGAATGGACGGGCACCGCCTTCCAGGAGAAGGCCGCCTCGGGCCAGACCGGCACCATCCTCGCACTTGCCGTGCTCTTCGCCTTCCTGTTCCTGGTCGGGCTGTACGAATCCTGGACCATCCCGGTGCCGGTGCTGCTCTCGGTCGCTGTGGGCGTGCTCGGCGCCATCGCGGCGATCGGGCCGGCGGGGCTGTCGCTCGACCTCTATGCCCAGGTCGGCATCGTCGTGCTGATCGCGCTCGCGGCGAAGAACGGCATCCTGATCATCGAATTCGCCAAGGACCAGCGCGAGAACAAGGGCGTGCCGATCATCGAGGCGGCGACGCTCGGCGCCAAGCTGCGCTTCCGCGCGGTGATGATGACGTCCTTCGCCTTCATCCTCGGCCTCTATCCGCTGGTGGTGGCCGAGGGTGCGTCCGAGATCAGCCGCCGCGCCGTCGGCACGCCGGTCTTCTGGGGCATGCTGGCGGCCTCCTCGATCGGCATCTTCATGATCCCGATGCTGTATGTGGTGTTCCAGACGCTGCGCGAACGCATCAAATCCATGATCTTCCGCACCAAACCTGCCGTCGAAGCCCCCCACGCTTGACCCCGCGCCCGCGGCGCACGATTTCTGTCCCAACTGCGGGGGCCTTCCGTCCCCGCCCCCTGATGGAGACCCCCCCATGGGTGACATGACCAAGCCCGTCTCCGACGATACCTTCAAGCAGGACGTGCTGGAGGCCTCGGGCCCGGTGCTGGTGGATTTCTGGGCGGAATGGTGCGGCCCCTGCCGCATGGTGGCCCCCATGCTGGATGAGATCGCCGCCGAATACGCCGGCAAGCTGACCATCGCGAAGGTGAACATCGACGACAACCCGATGACGCCCAACGAATACGCGGTGCGCGGCATCCCGACCCTGATCCTGTTCAAGGACGGCAAGCCGGTCGAGACCAAGGTCGGCGCCATGCCCAAGGGCGCGCTCAAGGCCTGGATCTCCGGCGCGATCGGCGAATAGCGCCCTCTACGCCACCGGCACCAGCGCGGCGCGGAACTGCGCCGCGCAGGCCTCCCACGACCAGTTCTCGGCATGCGCGCGGCAGGCTGGCCTGTCGGCCTCCAGCGCGCGCAGGCACGCCGCGCGCAGGTCGTCGTCCAGCGCGCCGATGCGCGGGTCGGTCACCACGTCCCGAGGTCCCGTCACCGGAAACGCCGCGACCGGCGTGCCCGACGCCAAGGCCTCGAGCAGCACCAGGCCGAAGGTGTCGGTGCGCGAGGGAAACACGAAGACATCCGCCCCCGCGTAGGACCGCGCCAGCGCGCCATTGTCGCGATAGCCCGTGAAGTGCACGCCCGGGAAGCGCGCCATCAGCCCGGCGCGCGCCGGCCCGTCGCCCACCACCACCTTGCTGCCCGGCAGGTCGAGCGAGAGGAAGGCCTCGATCCCCTTCTCCACCGCGACCCGCCCGGCATAGAGGAAGACCGGCCGCGCCAGCCCCTCCCAGGGGTCGCGCGGCTCGGGGCGGAAGCCCGCCAGATCGACGCCCCGCGTCCAGGCGCGCACCTTGGTGAAGCCGCGCTCTGCCAGCTCCTCGCGCAGCGAACGTGTCGCCGCGAAGGTGCCCGCGCCCGCCTCGTGGAAGCGGCGCATCACCGCCCAGGACCAGGCCACCGGGATGCGCGTGCGCGCATGCAGATAGTCCGGGAAACGCGTGTGGAAGGCGGTGGTGAAGGGCCAACCGCGCTTGCGGCACAAGGCGCGCATCGCCCAGCCGAGCGGGCCTTCGGTGGCGATATGCACCACCTCCGGTGCGAAGGCATCGACCAGCTGGCGCAGCCGTCGGCCGGGCGCGATCGCCAGGCGGATCTCGGCATAGCCTGGCATCGGCACGTTCACGAAGCGGTCGGGGCCGATCACCTCCACCGTGTCGCCGCCGGCGCGCAGGTGGTCGGCTACGATGGACATGGTCCGCACCACGCCGTTCACCTGCGGGAACCAGGCGTCGGAGACGATCAGGATGCGCAGCGATGCGGCGCGCGCGCCGATGCTGCCGGCCGCGAGCGGCGCGTCGTCCATGGCCGCGTCAGGCCGCTGGCAGCGCAGCCGGCGCCCGCTTCGGCGCACGCGCGAAGGACAGGCGGTTCTCCGCCACCCAGTCCACCAGTTCGAAGCGGCCATCGGCGTGCTCGACCAGCGCGGTGCAGCTCTCCACCCAGTCCCCGTCGTTCATGTAGAGCACGCCCTGCACGGTGCGCATCTCGGCATGGTGGATATGGCCGCAGATCACGCCATCGAGCCCCCGCCGCTTCGCCTCGATGGCGAGCGCGGTCTCGAAGCGGTCGATCGCCTTGACCGCCTCCTTCACCTGGCGCTTGAGCCACTGCGACAGCGACCAGTAGGGATAGCCGAGCCGGCGGCGCGCCGCGTTGAACCAGCGGTTCAGGGCCAGCGCCCAGTCATAGGCCCAGTCGCCCAGATGCGCGATCACCTTGGCGTAGCGGATCACGCCGTCGAACTCGTCGCCATGGATGACCAGGAAGCGGCGGCCGTCGGCGGCGGTATGCTCGGCCTCGCGCGCAAGCTTCACGCCGGCGAATTCCAGGCCGAGCCAGTCGCGCAGCATCTCGTCATGATTGCCCGGGATGTAGATCACCTCGGTGCCGTGGCGCGCCATGCGCAGGATCAGGCGGATCGCCTCGTCATGGTCGGCATCCCAGTACCAGGATTTGCGCAGCCGCCAGCCATCGACGATGTCGCCCACCAGGTACAGGCGTTCGCATTCCACCTTCTTCAGGAAATCCACCAGGAAGTCGCAGCGCGATCCCTTGGTGCCGAGATGGACATCCGAGAGGAAAATGCTGCGGTAGCGGCGGCGCGGGCTGGCATCATGCATCCGAAACACTCTCCCGGACGGCGCCCCGCCGCGCGGGGCGTCCGCGCGACTCCGGCGGCGTGCTGCAGTTGCGCTGCGCGATAGCCCGCGCGTGGCGCGCTGCGCGTGAATCTTGGATGAAGCATGCGGCTCAGCCGAACAGCAGCGCGTGCAGCGTCCGCCCGGGCATCAGCGTGGCGAACAGCCCTGCCACCACCAGCGCGCCGGCGTTGCTCAGCATGGCGCGCCGGTGTGACGCAATGCGCCCGCGCCGGACCATCCACACCGCGTAGGGGATGTTCAGCAGCGTCACGACCGACAGGACGTGCAGCATCGAGAGATGCCCACGCGACTGGATGCCGAAGGCACTCGCCGCGCTCAGCAGCATGGCGGCGGCGGCGACGCGGCCGAGCCAGCGATGCATCCGGATGCCCTTGGGCAGCACGAGCACCGCCAGGATCGCGGCCAGCGCGGCGAGGGAGAAACCGAGGTGCAGCAGCAGCATGTCGCATCGCCTTCCGGAGCATGTTATCAACGTCAACATACCGGGAATGTTAGCGATGTCAACATCGAGAAAGTCATACCATCACGGCGACCTGCGCGCCGCCCTGCTCGACGCCGCGGACGCGCTGCTGGAACAGGGCGGCGACGGCGCGGTCAGCCTGCGGGAGGCGGCGCGCATGGCCGGCGTCTCGCCCACCGCCGCCTATCGCCATTTCGCCGACAAGGACGACCTGCTGGCGGCGCTCGCGGTGCGTGGCTTCGCCGCCTTCGGCGCCGCGCTGCAGGCGGCGCAGGCCGGACCGGGCGTCTCCGCCTTCGCCGCGCGCGGCCGCGCCTATGTGCGCTTCGCGTTGGAACGTCCCGGCCGCTTCCGCCTGATGTTCGGCCCGCTGCTGGCGCGCGCGGCCGCGCATCCGACCTTGCAGGCGGCGTCGCGCCAGGCCTTCGCCGCCCTCGAAACCGCTGCTGCGGGGCGCGAGCCGGCGTTGCGCGGCTGGAGCATGGCACATGGCCTGGCGCATCTGCTGCTGGACGGCGCGATCGAGGCCGAGGACGCACAGGCGCTCATCGACAGCCTGCTGCGATGAACTCCGCGCGGCGCCGGCGCGCCATGTCATGCTGCCGCCGCGCAAGCGTCGCCGAATTGTCACCACCCGCTGCCAGAAGCCACGCCCGATGGCCATGCGCATGCCTCCGCAACTGCTGATCATCTTCAACCCCGCCGCTGGCGCGCGCCGCCGCCGCCGGCTGCTGGCCGCGCTCGACCTGCTGCGCGGACTCGGCATGCGGCCCGAGGTGGCGGACACGACGCATCGCGGCCATGCGGTCGGTATCGCGCGCGAGGCCGCGCGGGCCGGCGTGCCCGTGGTGGTCGCCGCCGGTGGCGACGGCACCATCGCCGAGGTCGCCGCGGGGCTGTCGGGGTCGGACAGCGCGCTCGGCGTGCTGCCGCTC
>NZ_JACADR010000188.1 GCF_016106005.1 Roseomonas rosulenta | reverse complement strand
GCTACTCGCCTGACGGGAGAGGTGCGCCCACCGCACGACCGGCGGGCTCGAAGACGACCCCCAAGGCCGCTTCCAGGACACCGCCACATCTTCATCAGCCGATCACGCAGGTTTCGCAGAGCTCTCCTTTGGAGATCGGCCCTTCCTTCGCATCGGACCGCCTCATGTGGCTGCCACCGCGCAGACCACGGACAGAAGCAAGATCCGCGAGACGGACGACCCAGCATTGACCCGCCGCCGCCCAATGACAGTATATGTTGGGCATTTTTGGGCTCTGATCAGAGGGCTTGCTCTGGCTTACGTGATGCGTACCGCCTGCTTCTACGTGGACAGTTCACGTAAACCAAAGCAGCCCGTCAAACTCCAATGGTGACGGTAATTGCTGCCGCATTAGGCCGGTCCAGGTCACCGAGGTGTCAATAATTCCGTTGCCGTCCAGATCACCGTGCATCGTTACACCAGTCCAGCCAGGCGCACCGGCATCGTCCATCCACTGAACTCGGCTGACACCAGGACGCCATCCCCACACAGAGAGCCGCTCGCCGGCCTGCCAGTCAGTGATCGTCGCCCAAGTGGTCGTGCCACCGCGGCCATCAAGAAAGAAGTCGTCCCGCCCTACTCCGCCCGTGAGGAAGTTCGAGCCCGTGCCGCCGTCGAGCACGTCGTCCCCGGCTGCGCCATTGGCTGCGTCATCGCCGCCCATGAGATTGAAGAAATCATTGCGCGATGTGCCAATCACCACATCATCCATAGACCCTCCGAGCATCGCGTATTCAAGCCAGGAGACGGAGCCGGAGTAGATATCGGGCATTACTCGGCTAAGTACACCGTTCGTGTATGTGGTAACCAATTCTTCAATTTGATTATTGGCCAGTAAAGGCGTCAGCAGCACGGGCGCGGCGCCGCCAAAGCTCAACGCCTCGATGTTCGAAAGCCTGTCCGTGCCGTCAGGCCCCGTCACGATCAGCACACTACCGTCCAAGGCGAAACGGTAGTCAGATTGCGTGCCGCTAAGATGAGCAAGATCGACATCCTCTGCACCATCCAGCGTGTCGTTGCCGATCCCGCCGATCAGCGTATCCGCGCCGGAGCCGCCGACCAGGCTGTCATTGCCGGACCCTCCCTGGATGCTGTCATTGCCGCCCAGGCCGACCAGCGTATCGTTGCCATCGCTACCGGCGAGCGTGTCGGCGCCGCCGCCGCCGGTGAGCATCGTGCTGGCCGCACCGGCGGTCATGGGCAGGCCGCCGCCGGGTGGCGGGGCGAAGGCGTTGGTTGGGTAGGTGGCGTAGTAGCCGAACGCGGCCGGGGCTTCGGCTGCAACCTTCCAGAAGGTATCCGCGGCGGCGAGGGAGCCGGTGACCTCATAGATGCCGGCAAGCGTGGCGAGGGCCAGCTGCGCGTAGTTTAGGTCCTGGAAGACGCCGTTGAACGACCAGCCTTGTGCGGCAGTCGCGGCGGCGATATCCTCCCAGGTCTTGTAGGGTACACCGGTCGTCGGATCGAAGACCGCGAGCCGGTAGACTGCGCCGTCGGATATTGGCAGGCCCTGGTCGGCCGCATTGAAGCGGCCGACCAGGAAGTTCTCCTGCCAGCGCAGGAAGGTGAGGGCGTCGGCATTGCCGTGCCGTGCCGCCATGATGGTGATCGACGCCAGGTAATCCTGCTGCCAGGGCGCGGTCGCGCCGGCACCCTGGTAGTCGCCAGGCACCCAGCCATATGCCTCGCCCTGCTGCGCCGTCCAGGTCGGGATCTGCTGCACGAGCCACGACCAGTTCGAATCCACGGCGCTCTGGAAGAAGGCCTTCTCGCGCGAGCCGTCGGGGTTCGCGAAGGCGGCTGCCTGGACCTCGCGCAGCGTCCATGCGCCGGCCCGCACCTGGCCGCCACTGACGAGAAGATCCTGCCCGTCCTGCCGCAGCACCGGGTAGGACGCCATCACCGACCAGCTTGCCTCGGCGTTCAGGTTGTCGAGGATCCAGCGTTCCCCGGTGAGCAGGTAGGGGATGAAGGACAGGCTCGGATGATGGGCCGTCTCCGGCGTCCAGCCGGTGTCTGTCGGTGTCTGCTGGGTCAGCCCGCCCGACGTCGGATCGCCTGGCCGGCCGGTGCCGCCACGAGGATCTGACCACAGGCGCGGATAGGCGTCCGTATTGAGCCAGGTGTCGTTCGCCGCATCCCAGAAGTTCCAGGGTACTGCGCCGGCAGTCTCCGCCTGGCCCATCGCGTAGGCAGCGGCGCGTGCGTCCTGTGTCAGGATCCACGCCGTATTGGCGGCCGTCGTGACGCCGATGTCCTCGCGTCCGCCGACCATCGGCATGTACTGCGTCACGCCATTGGTCGCGAGCACGCCGCCCCAGCCCGCCTGCTGGGTGGCGGCGAACCAATCGGCAAGCTTGGCCTCCGAGACGCCCTGCTCGAAATTGTAGGGTGAGATGGCGCCGGTCGCCTCGAGGAGGCGTGCATCTTGCTGGATGTTCAGCCAGCCGGTGGACGGATCACCGAGTCCCTGACCGCCATCGAGCCCATTGGAGGAGAAGGTGCGATGCCAGTTCTGGTACTGTGCCTGATCGACTGCCTCGCGCGCCACTTCCTGCCCGTCCATCCGAACGACGGCCGTATAGGCAACGCGCCCACCGATCGCCTCCATGGCGCGGTCGTTGTTGAACTGCGCCTCGACCTCGATCCCGCCGCCGCGGAAGGCCGTGACATCGAAGACCAGCCGCTGCGAACCCTGCAGGGCCACCTCGACCCTCGCCTGGCTGGCGAGCGCGCCGGACTGCCAGACTGAGGCACTACCGTCTGCCAGCGCGTCGCGCAGCGCCGCGAGCACGTCGATCGAGGTGGTGCCGCCGGAAGTGACGATGTCGACGCTGACCTGATGGCCGAGTGTCGCGGCTGCGAGGTCGATCACCTGGCCGAGCGGCGCGCTGCCCCGCATCAAGACGAGATCGGCCACGGCGCCGGCCGCAAGGTCGGGCCGCTGCACCGAGACGACGGCGGTCTTCACGGAGCCGTCGGCGTAGGTCGACAGGACGTCGAGTTGCAACATGGCGGGTTGGCCATCGATCGTCGCAACCAGCCCGGCGCCCGCCGGCAGCTGCCCGGCCTGGAACACCTGACCGAAGGTCGTGACGCCGCCGGACAGCGTGCCCTGACCCGCATTCTCCAGACGAAGGCTCGCGACGCCACCCACCGGCAGGGGCGCGAACTGAGGCAGTGAAATGGTACCAGACACTGAAAGCTCCACCAATGGTTGTCCCATGGGTGTCAACACATCCTTCATGAGTCAACAGTGTTGACGCGAAGTGAAGCAATCATCAAAAAAATGGAACGAATTCTCGTGGCGTTGCGGTTGGCTTCTCTGGCCTCTGAACTCGTGCCGGATGGCGCCGAGGCCCGTTCCGCGGCGCCATCCCGCGCGTATGCCAGGCACCCGGTGCGCGTGCTGGCGGCGGAGACTTACAACCATTAGTTGGGCCGCCTCGAGCGCGTGCCTACCGATGCTTGTCGATTCCCGGTGCCAGGTTCGACGGGCGGCGCTCCATGCGCAGGCGCCAGGCGGCAAGCCCCTCATGAGACGGGCCCGCTGCTGTGGCGAAAATACTACATTCTTCCCCTATTTTGAGGACCGGCCATCGGGCCGCCATTCAGACACCGATGGCAAACCGTCTCTTCACCCACGACATTCCCGGCGCAGCGGTCACGAGGTACCAGAGATTCGCGGCAACCTCGTGCCCGTTCACGATGGCACGAAGCAGGCAGCGCATTCCCTTTCGCCTCTGCCCCCCGCGGTACAAGCGCCGGCCGGCCCAGCCGTACCTCGCGCCTAGGGCGCGGCGCCGCTCCGCACGCGTGAGATGCGCCGCCTGCCGCTCGATATGCCCGAGCACCATCGCCAGCGTCACCTCGGCACCTTGCGCCGCATACTCCAGCGACAGGCTCCCGGGCCGGTCCTGCACCGTGACCAGCACCTCGTCGACGAAGCCGACTTCGCCGGCCAGCGCCAGGCGGATCCAGAGATCCTGGTCCTCTGCCACCGGCAGCGCAGGGTCGAAGCCCCCGACCTCCAGGACGGCCGTTCGGCGCGCCAGCACGCAGGGCGTGGCGATGAAGTTCTGCGCCAGCAGCGCCCGCCACGCCTCTGCACCCGTCGCCACAGGCACGCCGCCATGGATCGGTCCGAGCAGACGGCCGTCCTGGCCGACGTGCCGCGCGCGGCACGAGCAGAACGTCATGGCGGGGTGTGCTGCGATGAGCGCCATCTGGCGCTCGGTCTTGACCGGCTCCCAGGTGTCGTCGGCATCGAGGAAGGCGATGAACTCGCCTTGCGCGGCGCGGATGGCATGGTTGCGCGCGGCTGCCGCGCCCTGGCGTTCCGGCAGGCGGATCATGTGCAGCAGCGCGCCGCCGGCGTCGCGCGCCACCGCCTCCGTCGCGTCGCTGCTGGCGTCGTCGACTACGATGATCTCGAGCGGGCGGACCGTCTGCGCGAGGGCGGAGGCGATCGCACGCGCGAGCGTCTGCGCGGCATTGCGCGCGGGAATCACCACCGAGACGCCGCCCGTCAGCCGCCCATCCTCCAGGCCAGCGCCTGCGCCAGATGCGCAAGCCGCGCCCGCGGGCCACGCAGCGTGTAGTGCGCGACGCCGAAGCGCACCGTCCCGGTCGAGAAGTCCCGCTTCGCCTGCGTATCGCCACCGCCGCGATCGATCAGCGTGATCCCCGACGCCGCGGCGTCGCGGATCGTGTGCCACAGCAGCATGCGCCCCGGCGAAACCTGGCGCACAGCGGGGTCATACACCGGGAACCAGTAGCTCAGCGTTCCCCGGTGCATCAGGCCGAGATGGCTCGCCAGCACACGCCCGCCGGCGCTGAGGCTGCCCAGCACCAGCCGGCAATCCGGTGCCCCCTGCCGTGCGAGCAACAGCAGCAACCGGCGTGCCTCCGGTCGCGCCAGCGGATCGCCGACGCCGGTCCGTCCGTACTGCATGCGCTTCGCTGCGATCACCTCCTCCACCGCCTCGGCGGGCGGGTCCGGTGTCGCGACGTGCCGCATCGCGCCGAACTCCTTCTCGATCCTGCGCGCACGGCGCTCCGTATCGAGGACGAAGGCGCGGTCGCGGCCGGCCAGAGCCTCGAAATAAGCTGCCGGCCCCGCCGAGAGGTCGATCAGGTGCCCGATCCCGGCCGGCTCCGAGGCCAGGCCGAATGCCGCCTGGCCGGGAGAGACCTGGCGCAGGAACAACGACCCGAGGCCGCACAGGCGCAGCAGCAGCGCTGGCGCGATCTGGCACCCTGCGCGCGCCACGAACCCGGCATGGTCGGCGAGCCCGCCTCCGATCCCTTCAGCCGCGCCCAGTGCCGCATGCCATGGGTTGCGGAAGCGGAAGGCCAGGAAGCCGCAGATCCCTGCCACGTCGCGCACCACCGCGACGCGCACGCCGCCCTGCGCTGCTTCACAGGCGCGGGCAAAGCCCGGCGACAGGAAGGCCCGTCCGAGGCCCGGCGTTGCCGCCATGAAGCTGAGCCACGCGGCGATCTCGTCCTCCTCGAGTTCCGACGGCAACTTGACGCGGGCCTCGAGCCCATCTGCGGCGCGCCGGGTCATGTCGGCGCGGTGTGCGCGCGCGTGAGCAACGAGAAGGCGAGGCCGGGAATATCGGCGCGCCCCGCCTGCCGCGCGCCGATCGCCACGCGCCCGATCGCGGCATCCGGGCGCAAGGCGCGGACCGGCGTGAGTTCCGCCTCGCTTGTGAAGCACAGCCCGAAGCCTGCCGCCCGCGCCGCCTCCACCAACCGCGGCGTCCAACGTCCATGCGGAAAGGAGAAGGCCGGCCGGGCGCCACCGAGGCCGAGCTCGGCCAGCCGCTCGCGGCAGCGCAGGAATTCGGCGGACGCGTCGGGCACCGCGGTGAGCGGTTCGTGCGATTCTCCATGGCCGCCGATGCTGATCCCGCCCTGCTGCATCTCGCGCAACTCCTGCGCATCCGCCATGCGGCGTGGCAGCGCACGCGGCGCCAGGGCGGTGATCCGCCTGGCGCGTTCCCCGGCGGGAAGAGCCTGCAGTTCTGCCACCGCGGCGTCGGCGGCGCGCCACCCGTCGTCCTGCGGTGCGCCTGCGGCGATGCGGTCGAACACCTCCTCCTGCCAGAAGCCGTCCTCGCGGCCCACATGGCCCGTCGCAACGAACAGCACGGCCGGCATCCCGTGTGCGCGCAGCACCGGCAGGGCATATTCCGCATTGTCCTGCCAGCCGTCGTCGAATGTGATCAACAGCGGGCAGGGCGGGAGCGCCGCGCCCTCGGCTGCCCGCTCGACATCGCCGAGCGAGACGACGCTGTAGAAGCGACGGAAGAAGCCCAGGTAACGGTCCAATTCGCCGGGCGTGACCGTATAGGTCGGATTGGCACCGGCGAAGCGCGAGTCCTCCGGTGGCAGCACGCGGTGGAACATCACCACGGTCAGCGCGGCATGATTGCGCCAGCGGTGCCACAGTCGGGCGAGGCCCGCCGCGTACAGCAACGACTTGACCAACGACTTCACGCCCATCTCCGCCCCTGATGCCGCTGCATCGCGGCCCTGTCGGCGCACCGACGGCTGAAGGCACACGCTCAGGCCCGCGCCTTCGCTCGGCACCGCCACTCGTCTGCGAAGCCCGCGCGAAGCATGCGGGGCGCGCGCGCCGATCGCAAGGCAAGGCTGCGGCGCAGGCCCGGATGACCGTTCCCTTGCTTCACCGGAAGGTCCAGGATGCGGGGGTTCGTCGGGCGCGCGAGGCCCGCCGGCCAGGAGGCGCCATGTCGGGCGAGACGTCGGTGGATGACGCCAGGGTGCAGCCCGCTCGGGAGCCCGCGGCCGACGCGCGGGTGCTTCGCCTGCTGACCCTCACCACGCTCTACCCCAATGCGCGCCAGCCCAACCATGGCGTCTTCGTCGAGAACCGGCTGCGCCACCTCGTCGCGAGCGGTGCGGCGCAGAGCGAGGTGGTGGCCCCCGTTCCCTGGTTCCCCGCGGCCTCGTCCATCTTCGGCGAATGGAGCCGCTACGCCGGCGTTCCGGCGCGCGAGCAGCGCCACGGACTTACCGTGCATCACCCGCGCTACCTCGCACTGCCACGCCTGGGCATGCTCAGCGGGCCCTGGATGCTGCACCGCGCCGCGCGCGCGGCGGTGCTCGGGCTGCTGCGGGACGGGCGGCGCTTCGATGCCATCGATGCCCACTACCTGTACCCGGACGGTGTCGCCGCGCTGTGGCTCGCACGCGAATTCGGCCTGCCGCTGGTGGTCACCGCGCGCGGCTCCGACACCAGCCTGCTGCCGCGCTACCGGCTGCCGCGGCGCCTCATCGGCGAGGTCATCGCCGGCGCGGATGCCCTGATCGCCGTGAGCCAGGGGCTCCGCGAGGGGCTGGTCGATCTCGGCGCGGACCCCGCCCGCGTCACGGTGCTGCGCAACGGCGTGGACCTCGAGACCTTCCGCCCGCCCGCCGATCGCGCGGCGCTGCGGGCGGAACTCGGCCTCGAGGGTCCGGTGCTGCTCTCGGTCGGGCTGCTGATCGCGCGCAAGGGGCACGACCAGATTATCGCGGCGCTGCCGGACCTGCCGGGCTGCACCCTGCTCGTGGCGGGGGAGGGACCGGAGCGCGCCGCGCTCGACGCGCTGGCCAGGCGGCTCGGGGTGGCCGACCGGGTGCGGCTGCTCGGCCCGCAGCCGCATGCGGCGCTGGCGCGGCTCTACGGTGCGGCCGATGCGCTGGTGCTGGCATCGTTGCGCGAAGGATGGGCGAATGTCCTGCTCGAGGCGATGGCCTGCGGCACGCCGGCCCTGGCCGGCCCTGCCTGGGGGAGCGCCGAGGCGATCTGCACGCCGGAGGCCGGCCTGGTGCTCGATGGCGTGACGCCCGGGGCGATTGCGGCGGGCGTGCGCCGCCTGCTCGCCGAACCGCCGGACCGAGCGGCGACGCGTCGCCACGCCGAGGGCTTCGGCTGGGGTCCCACCACCGAGGGCCAGCTGACGTTGTTCCGGCGCGTCCTGGAGCACCGGCGATGACGTCGCCGCGCTGGAGCCGGCGCGAGAGCGCGCGGATCGCCGCCGCGGCGCTCGGCATGGCCGCCCTTGGGGCGGGCTCCCGCGCAAGGGCGCAGGGTGCCGGCGCCGTCGCTGCGCCACCTCCGCCCTGCGCCACCGCGCCTGAGGAGGTGGTCGGCCTCGTGCTGCGCGGCACCGGCGCCCCCGAGGGCACCATCACGGTCTTCGGCCAGGCCTTCCGGCCCGGCGACCTGCCACGCGGCGCCGGCCTCGTCGCGCGGCGAGTCGGCGGTGCGCCGTTGCCGCTGCAGGTCGATGTCGCGACGCGGCACCCGGACGGCTCGGCGCGCTTCGCCGTGCTGGCCCTGGCGGCTCCGGCGCTGCGGCGGGGCGAGACGACGGGCATCATGCTGCTGCGCGGGGCCGGCGGCGGGGCGGCTTCCATCGAGCCGGGCAGCTGGTCCGCCGCCACTGGCCTGGTGGTCGAGATCGCCGGGAGCCAGGGGCCGCCCTGGCGCGCCGATCTTGGCGCGATGGCCGAGGCTGCGCGCGGAAGCCGGCCCTGGCAGGCGGGCCCGCTGGCGCGGCAGATCCGCATCGCCGC
>NZ_JACADR010000187.1 GCF_016106005.1 Roseomonas rosulenta | reverse complement strand
GGATCGCCGCGCTGCCGCGGCTCGCGGGCTTCCTGTGGCGGCATCCGCTCGTGCGGCGCGACCCGCTCGGCACCATGGCGCGGCTGCTGCGCTGGCAGGCCGTGGCGCGTCGCGGCGGCACGCTGGAGGCCGCCTGGGTGGAAGGCCCCGCCGGCCTGGTCCGCCTGCGCCTGCGGCGCGGCCTCTCCTCGGCCACCGCCTGCTGGTATGCCGGCCTGACCGACCCCGGCGAGATGGGCTTCGTGCTGCAGGCCCTGCGCGCGGAGGACCGCATGGTGGATGTGGGGGCGAATGTCGGCGTCTATGCCGCGCTCGCCGCCCGCGCGGTCGGCGCGAGGGTGCTGGCGCTGGAACCGGCGGCGGAGACGCTGCCAGACCTGCGCGCGATGGTGGCGCTGAACCGGATCGGTGATCGCGTCGACATCCACGCCGTCGCGGCGGGTGCGGCGCGGGGCGTGCTTCGCTTCACCTCCGGGCGCGGCACCACCAACCGCGCCGCGACCGATGGCGCGGCGGAGGTGCCAGTCGAGACGCTGGACGCGCTGTGCACCGGTGCACCCCCGCTGCTGCTGAAGGTGGATGTCGAAGGCGCGGAACCCGATGTTCTGGTGGGTGCGGCCGCGCTGCTTGCGGGCGATGCGCTGAAGGCGGCGATCCTCGAGACCGCGGGTGCCACCGATCGCGCGATCGAGGCCACGATGCGCGCCGCCGGTTTCGCGCCCTTCGTGCATGACCCGTTCCGCCGCGAATTGACGCCGCTGCCCGGCCCGGCGCGGCCCAACACGCTCTACCTCCGCGACCTTGGCTTCTGGCGGGCGCGGCTGGCGGACGCGCCGGAGGTCCGCGTCTTCGGCCGCCCGCTGTAGTCAGCGCGCGATCCGCTCCAGCCCGCCCATCCAGGGGCGCAGCACCTCGGGCACCAGCACCGAGCCGTCCTCCTGCTGGAAGGTCTCCATCACCGCGATCAGCGCGCGCCCGACCGCCACACCCGACCCGTTCAGCGTGTGCAGGAACTGGTTGCCCTTGCCTTCCTTCGGCTTGAAGCGCCCGTTCATGCGCCTGGCCTGGAAGTCGCGGGTGTTCGAGCAGGAGGAGATCTCCCGCCACGCCCCCTGCCCCGGCAGCCAGACCTCGAGGTCGTAGGTGCGCGCCGCGCCGAAGCCGGTGTCGCCGGCACACAGGAAGACGCGCCGCCAGACCAGGCCGAGTTCGGTCAGCACGCGCTCGGCGCAGCGCGTCATGCGCTCGTGCTCGGCGGCCGACTGGTCGGGCGTGGTGATCGAGACCAGCTCGACCTTGGCGAACTGGTGCTGGCGCAGCATGCCGCGGGTGTCGCGCCCCGCGCTACCGGCCTCGGAACGGAAGCAGGGGGTGAGCGCGGTCAGGCGCAGCGGCAGCTCGGCCTCGGGGATGATCTCCTCCATGGCGAAGCCGGTCAGCGGCACCTCGGCGGTCGGGATCAGCCAGCGGCCATCGGTGGTGCGGAACAGGTCCTCGGCGAATTTCGGCAGCTTGTCGGTGCCGTAGGCGACGGCGTCGTTGACCAGCAGCGGGACCGAGGCCTCGGTGTAGCCATGCTGCTCGGTGTGCAGCGCCAGCATCCAGTGGCCGAGCGCGCGTTCGAGCCGCGCAAGCGCGCCCTTCAGCACGGTGAAGCGGCTGCCGGCGATCTTGGCCGCGGTTGCGAAGTCCATGAGGCCAAGGGCCTCGCCAAGCTCGAAATGCTGCTTCGGGGTGAAGGCGAAGGCCGGGTTGTCGCCATGCTGGTGCAGCACGATGTTGGCGGATTCGTCGCGGCCCTCGGGGACTTCGGGGTCGAGGGTGTTGGGCAGGACTTCGAGCATCGCCACCTGCGCACGCTCCGCCGCGCTGGCCGTCGCCTCGAGCCGCACCATCTCGTCGCGCAGCGCGACCGCCTCGGCCTCCAGGGCGGCGGTGTCGCCGCCCTGACGCTTGGCGATCCCGATCTCCTTCGCGATGGCGTTCCGGCGCGCCTGCTTCTCCTGCAGGGCGGTCTGGGCTGCGCGGCGCGACTCGTCATGCGCCAGCACGGCAGCCGAGACCGGATCGAGCCCCCGCCGCGCCAGAGCCGCGTCGAAGCCGGCGGGGTCCGCCCGCACCGCCCGAATATCATGCATCTGCGAACGCCCCTACTTCGCGTCGTCGTCGCGCTTCGGCGTCATCCACCGCGCCGCCAGGATCGAGATCTCGTAGAGAAGGATGAGCGGGATCGCGAGGCCGATCTGGCTGATGATGTCCGGCGGCGTGATCACCGCCGCCACCACGAACATCCCCACGACCGCGTAGCGCCGGCCACGCCGCAGCGTGTCCACGTTCACGATCCCGACCTTGACCAGCAGCGTCAGCAGCACCGGCAACTGGAAGGCGATCCCGAAGGCCAGGATCATGTGCATGACGAGCGAGAGATACTCGCCGACCTTCGCCTCCAGCTGGATCGGCACGCCGCCCGACCCGGGCGGCGTCTCGAAGCTGATGAAGAACTGCCAGGCCAGCGGGAAGATGAAGTAGTAGGCCAACGCCGCCCCCAGCACGAACAGGAAGGGCGATGCGATCAGGAAGGGATAGATCGCCCGCTTCTCGCTGCGGTAGAGCCCTGGGGCCACGAACATCCACAGCTGCGTCGCCCACATCGGGAAGGAGAAGAACACCGCTCCGAAGAAGGCCACCTTCAGGTAGGTGAAGAAGGCCTCATACAGCGCGGTGAAGATCATCCGCCGCTCGCCCCCCGATTGCCTGGCCAGGATGTCGGCCAGGGGCTGCGCCAGGAAGGCGTAGATCTGCTTCGAGAAATAGTAGCAGACCGCAAACGCCAGGATGAAGGCGCCGACCGACCACAGGACCCGCAGGCGCAGTTCCTTCAGGTGGTCCATCAACGGCATCGGCTTGTCGTCGATGACGTCTTCTTCGGTATTGGTGGCCAAGGCGCCGGTCCCTCAAACGCTCGGGCTGGTGGTGGAAGCCGGCTTCGGCTCGGGCGCGGCGGGCGGCTCGACGAAAGGCGCGGGCATTGCGATCGGCGCCGGCGTCGATGGCGGCACGAAGGCCGGCGCCTCCGGCTGCGGGGGCGGCGGTGGCGGGGGCGGCGACGCCCAGCGCGCCACGTCCGGCGGCACGAAGGCCGGCGCGTTGTCGGGCACCGGCGGGGGCGTATAGACGGGCGGCGTGTAGCTGTCCTTCATCGGGTCGTCGAAGGCCTTGCGCACCGTGCCGTCGGCATCGACGGTCTTCTCGATCTCGCCCTTGATGTCGAAGTTGCGGATGTTGCTGATGGTGTTGCGCACATCCGCGATCTGGTTGCGCACGTCGTCGAGCTTGGCCTCGCGCACCAGCTCGTCCGCCTGCTGCTGGAACTCGGCGACCTTGCGCTTGAGGCTCTGGATGCCCTTGGCGATGCCCTTGATCGCCTCGGGCAGATCCTTGGGCCCGATGACGACGAGCGCCACCACGGCAATCAGCGCGATCTCTGACCAGGCAAGATCCAGCATGCGTCCCTTGTCCCCCGGCTTCGCTGCCCGCGGGGGACGCCCCGTTAGCAGGAAGCCGGCACGCCGCCAATGCGGCTCCCCCCTATCTAGGGAGCCTCGGGCGGAAAGACGAAGGCCCGTTCGGGGTCGAGGGCCACCGTTACGCGTTCGCCGCGCGCCAGGCGCCGCCCGGGCGGAAGGCGGGCATGCAGGTGCAGCAGGCCGCCCGCGCCGTCGGGCAGCGCCAGGTGGACCAGGGTGGTGGCGCCGAGCAGGCGGCAGGCCTCGACCTCGGCCTCGCGCGCCTCGCCCGTGCCCAGGCGCAGGCCCTCGGGGCGCACCAGCACCTCGACCGCCGCCCCTTCCGCGGCATCGCCCGCTGGCAGGGCGCCGATCGCGGTCTCAGCCAGGCCAGCGCGCACGCGGCCCGGCAGGCGGTTCACCTCGCCAAGGAAGGTCGCGACATACCGGTCCACCGGCCCGAAATAGAGCGCTTCCGGCGGGCCGAGCTGAAGAATCCGCCCCTCCCGCATCAGGGCGATGCGGTCGCCCATGAACATCGCCTCCTCGGCATCATGCGTCACCAGCAGGGTGGCGATGCCCGAGGTCTGGAGCACGTGCAGCGTGTCGTCGCGCACCTGCTCGCGCAGCCGGGCATCGAGGCTGGCGAAGGCCTCGTCGAGCAGCAGCACCGCCGGTCGCGGCGCGAGCGCGCGGGCCAGCGCCACGCGCTGCTGCTGCCCGCCCGAGAGCATGTGCGGAAACGCCCCCTGGTAGGATTCGAGGCCGACCCGCGCCAGCGCATCCATCACCCGCCAGACGCGTTCCCCCTTCGGTGCGAAGCGCAGCCCGAAGGCGACGTTCTCCGCTACGGTCAGGTGCGGGAACAGCGCGTAGTCCTGGAAGACGAAGCCGACCCCGCGGCGTTCCGGCGGCACGTCGCGCCCCGGCTCGGCGATCACCTGCCCGCCGAGCTCGATGGTGCCGTGCTGCAGCGGCTCGAGCCCCGCGGCCAGGCGCAGCAGCGTGGTCTTGCCGCAGCCCGAGGCGCCGAGCAGGCAGACGATCTCCCCGGGGGCGACCGACAGGTCGATGCCGCGCAGCACCTCGGTCGCACCATAGGCGTGGCGGATGCCGCGAAAGACGAGGGACATTTTCCTTTGCCCTCAGGCGCCGGGCGCCGGCATGCGCCGGCTTGGCTTGCGCGCCATGCACTGAGGCTCTGGCGGCGAGAGGCGGTCTGGGCGCGGTCGCGCCGTGCGCTCCCGGATCGCGGCAGGGCCGCGATCCGCAGGTGGGCGCGGAGGGGCGGGGGCATGTGTGCTCACGGCGCCGCGCCGGCCGGGCTGTCGCTTCCCGCCGGTTCCGCATCTTCGGTGGATGGCGCGGCCGTCTCGGGCTCGGGCTGCGCGGCGGCGGCCTCCGCCGCCCCGCCCAGCGGCAGCGCGGGACCGGTCTCGGCGGTCACCAGCTCCTCCTTGCGCGGCAGGTCCGACAGCGCCTTCAGGCCGAACTGCTCGAGGAACTTCGGCGTAGTGCCCCACAGGGTCGGACGGCCCGGCACCTCGCGTCGGCCGCGGGGCGCCACCAGGCCCAGTTCCAGCAGCGCCTCCAGCGTCGTCTGCGCCAGGGCGGCGCCGCGGATCTCCTCGATCTCGCCGCGCGTGCAGGGCTGGTGATAGGCGATGATCGACAGCGCCTCCATCGCCGCGCGCGGCAGGCGGCGCGGCGCCTGCACCACCTTGGTCAGGCGCTGCGCCAGGTCCGGCGCGGTGCGGAAGGCCCAGCCGCCGGCGACCTCGACGATGGTCACGCCGCGCCCCTCGCAGGCCGCGGCGAGCGCTGCCACCACCTCGCCGGGGGCCACACCCTGGGGCAGCACCGCCCCCAGCATCGCCGGCGTGACCGGGCGGTCGGAGGCGAAGATCAACGCCTCGGCGATGCGCGCGCCCTCGGCGAGCAGGGCGGGATCGACCGCATCGCCGGTATCGGCGGTGGCCTCGGCCGGGGCGGCGTCCGAGGACGGCGCCATGTCGGGCGCGGGATCGCCCCCGTGCTCCTGCCCGTCAACCGGCCCGTCGGACGCCACGCCCGCCTCGGCAGGGTCGGCCGCGAGCGACTCCGGCCCCGCGGCTGTGTCGGCGGCAGGCCCCTCGCGGTCAGGATCGCCCGCCGGGTCGGGCGCCTCCTGCCGCGCGGCGTCGGCGCCATGGCCCTGCGCATCGGCTGGCAGCGCGTCATGGCCCGCCGCGGCCGCGGGATCGGAAGCCAGACGATGCTCCGAAGTCGGCATGCGGTCGGCCTCGACCGTGGCCGTCAGCGCGGTCTCCGGCCGCCTGGCACTGTCGGCACCCTCCGCCGGCCCGACCGTCCCGCCGCCCGGCGCCTCAGCCTGTCCGTTCATCCGTGGCACCCTCCTCCGGCCGGCGGCGGACATGGATCGGGCCGAAGGCCTCCTCCTGCCGGATCTCGATCCCGCCGCCGCGCGCCATCTCCAACCCCGCCACGAGCGTGCTGGCAAGGGCCGCCCGGCGTTCCAGCGGATCGAGGATGGTGTCCGGCAGGAACCCCTGCAGCACCGACCAGGAGGGCAGCGCGCCAACCAGCCGGGTCAGCCGCTCCAGCGCCTCCTGCACGGTGAACAGCTTGCGCGGCTTGGGGCGATAGGGTCGCCGCGCCAGCGCCCGGCGCCGGGCCGCGACATAGGATTGAAGCAGGGACGGCAGGTCGGCGTGCAGCCCGGACCGGTCCTCGACCCGCAGGCTCTCGGGTGCGCCGCGGGCGAAGACGTCGTGCCCCAGCCAGGGCCGGCGGTTCAGCCACAGCGCGGCGGCGCGCATCCGCTCTAGCTCGGCCAGCCGGTCGGCGAGCTGTTCGGCCAGAGCCTCGGCATCCTCGCCCTCGGCCTGGTCGGGGGGAACCAGCAGGCGGGATTTCAGCCAGGCCAGCCAGGCCGCCATGACCAGCCAGTCGGCGGCGAGCTCCAGGCGCACCCGCCGCGCGCCCTCGATCACCGCCAGGTACTGGTCCACAAGTGCCACGATCGAGATGCGCGCCACATCCACCTTCTGCGCGCGGGCCAGTTCCAGCAGCAGGTCGAGCGGCCCCTCGAACCCCTCGAGCCGCAGGTGCAGGCTCTCGCTCACCGCAGCCCGCCCAGCCCGGCCGCAGACAGCACCACCCCATAGGCCGGCGCCACGATGTGGCGCACGAACCAGGTCATCGGGTCCCAGGCCGGGATTGCCATGGGCAGGAGGAACAGCACGCCGATCACGATCAGCAGCCCGTAGGGCTCGAGGCGCGCCAGCGCAATGGCCGGCGCGCGCGGCAGCAGGCCGACCATGATCCGCCCGCCATCGAGCGGGGGCAGCGGCAGCAGGTTGAACAGGCCCAGCACCAGGTTCGCCAGGATCGACAGCGCCGCGAAGCGCAGCAGGAACTCCGCGAGGTCTGGCCCCATGACGCCCTCCCCCGCCAGCACCGCATGCACCAGCAGCGCCGCCGAGAAGGCCAGCGCGGCATTGATCGCCGGCCCCGCGGCGGCCACCAGCACCATCCCCCAGCGCGGGTTGCGCAGGCGCAGGATGTCCACCGGCACGGGCTTCGCCCAGCCGAACATCGCCTCCACCCGCCCGATCGTCAGCAACTGCCCCAGCACCATGATCCCCGGAACCAGCAGCGTGCCGACCGGGTCGACATGGCGGATAGGGTTCAGGCTGATCCGCCCGGCGCGCCTGGCGGTGTCGTCGCCCAGCGCCAGCGCGGCATAGCCATGCGCCGCCTCGTGGAAGGTGATGGCGAAGACGGCGGCGAGCACGGCCGCCGCGGCCTCGGGGAACCAGTCGGGCATCAGGCCTCGCGCGTGGTGGGGCCGGCAGCGGCACGGGGCCGCGCCGGCGCGGGCTTATACATCAGCCGTCGCGTTCGGTGGGATCGGCGCCGGCAGGGGGCGTGGCGGCGCGCAGCGCGTGATCGCGCAGCGCCCGCAGCGCGGCGGGCGCGCGCCCATGGACGGCATCGCGCACCGACCGCGCCAGGGCAAGCCGTTCCGCCGCGCGGTCATCCAGCGCCGGGCAGTCCGCCAGCAGCGCCGCGCTGTCGCCGATCCGTCCGGTGCAATGCAGCACAAGGTCGCAGCCAGCCGCGAGCGCCGCCCCGGCCAGATCGTTGGACGCCCCGCGCAGCGCCCCCATCGCCAGGTCGTCGGTGACCAGCACGCCGTCGAACCCCACCTCGCCGCGGATGATGTCGCGTATCACGCGGGGGGAGATGGTGGCGGGCAGCGCCGCATCCCAGGTCTCGTAAAGCACATGCGCCGTCATCGCCCAGGCGCCCGAGGCGGCCAGCGCCCGGAACGGCGCGAGGTCGAGCGCCAGATGCGCCGGGCAGGCCCGCACCCGCGGCAATTCGTGGTGGCTGTCGGCGGTGGCCCGCCCATGCCCGGGAATATGCTTGATGACCGGGATCGCCCCCCCGGCCTGCAGCCCCGCCACCCAGGCGCGGCCCAGGCGGATGATCTCGTGCGGGTCGTCCGAGAAGGCTCGGTCGCCGATCACGTCATGCGCGCCGGCCACCCGCAGGTCGAGCACCGGGGCGCAGACCACGTCGAGCCCTTCCGCCAGGCAGGTCGCGCCCAGCAGCGCCGCATTGGCGAAGGCGGCGTTGTCGCGGGCGCCTTCGAAGGCGGCGGCGGCGGGGAAGGCCTCCCAGCCCGGCGGCTTGAGCCGCGCGACGCGCCCACCCTCCTGGTCCACCAGGATCGGGGCGCCTTCGCCCAGGATGTCGCGGATCGCCGCGGTGAGTGCGCGCAGCTGCGCCGGCGCGGCCACGTTGCGGGCGAACAGGATGACCCCGAGCGGAGGGGTGGCGCGCAGCAGCGCCGCCTCCTCCGGCGTGAGGACAGGCCCGGACAGGCCGATGATCGCGGCGTGCGGGGTCACGACGGGGGTTTCGGCCTCAGCGGATGACGGTGCAGGGAATGCTGCGGGCGCGCGCCTGTTCGCAGAAGGCGCCGGCGGCGGCGGCATCGGCGAAGCCGCCGGTGCGCAGTCGGAACAGCGTCGACTGCCCTTCGCGCTCGAACCGAACCACCTGCGGGCGGAAGGCGCCGAGCAGGTCGGCATGGCGCCGGGCCAGGCGGTCCCATTCGGCGCGCGCGGCGTCCTCGCTGGTCAGCGCGCCGAGCTGGACGCGGATGGCGCCGCCGGGTGCGGGCGCC
>NZ_JACADR010000186.1 GCF_016106005.1 Roseomonas rosulenta | reverse complement strand
GGCGAAGAAGGAAAGCCGTTGAGAGGCGCCGCCCGGGGTGGGGCGAGCCCCACCCCGGGCATCACATGGGTCAGGTTTCGATCGGCGACCCCACGCAAAGCGGGTCAGAATTCAACCGGCGTTGACACCATCTTCACGTCGCGCCCGCATGACGTGCGGAGCGTGGCGACGGTGTGTGAAGTTAGCGGCGGAAGCGGGCGGGCGTAGTTGGCACGGCGGCCCATCACGGGGCCCCATGCGGAAGCGTTGATGCCGCGACGCGCGAAGGCGTCACGGATGTTGTCGAAGTCCATTGGTGTCCTGGCAGAGACAAAGGTTGATGGGAAACAGGCGTGGCGGTCGCAACTGCACACGCCGCGAAACAGCCCCGGCCGCGAGAGACCGCACAGCACGGGGACGCATGAAGGGAACGCGGCGGGTGCCGCACAGTCCTTCAAGCGACCCCGGCTGTGGTCTTTGCCTGCCAGGGCGAAACTGTTGTGATCCGTGGGGAAGGCCGGGGTAACTCCCGCGCTGTGCCTTCCTGGTGGGGTATTCCCCCGTATTGGGCCGTGGCCCGCGATGCTCGGGGCGTGGGGAGGGACAGGGTATTCCGCGAGCCGCCTTGATGGGGAACGACCGGGTATTGTGGTCCCGCGCCGCCACCGTGGGGAACGACCCCATATTTTTGGGGTGGGCGGCCCTATTCTCCGCGCGGTGCCTTACGAGGGGAGATTGCCCCAAACTCGCACCAGCCCTTCCGGGCCCGCATCGGTCAACCTGACTACACCGCAAAGAGGCGGCCCGATGTCTGTCCACGGGGAGGGGGCGGGTAGCCTCAGCGCGGTCTCCATCGGGGAGTGACCCCCTATTGTGGGGAGGGTCACCCTAACCCTCGGCGCTCGGGCTGTGGGGAGGGAAGGGGTAACCTCCGCGCGGTCTCCCCAGTGGAGATAGGGGGTAACCCCCGTGCTGTTGTTCGGTGCGTGGGGAGGCCCCCCCTAATCCTCGGCGCTCGGTGCGTGGGGTAGGCCCCCCTAACTTCCTACCTGGCCCCTACCCCCTTCCAGTGCAGCGGCGACTACACCGCAAAGGGCCCCCGAGGTTTGGTCTGAGGGGTAGTCCTGACTATTGCCACAACGGAGCGGGCGCCCTCCCCGCCCCCCGTCCACGCGCTTGGTCTGTAGGGAAGGGGCGCCTATTTCGTATACTCGGGCAGCGGCGGAACCGGCGAGGGCACCCGCTCAAGGTCCTTCAACACCTCGTCGGGCATCCCTCGAAAGCCCTTGCCGTATCCCGCACCCGCGTTCCTCGGGTTGAACCGGCCGGTGATGGCGTCTTGCGCTTCGTGCGAGACCCGCGCCTTGCGAAGCTCGTCCTCCATGCGGTGCCGCCACGAGTGCGCCGGGGCCTTCTTCGGGTCCTTGATGCCGACCACATCGCGCATCCATCGCCCATGCTCGGCTTGCGCGTTGGTCGTGCGCGTCCCGTCCTTCGACGCGACGATGCTCGGGAACAACGGGCCAAGCGGATCGGCGGGAAGGTCCGCGACGTAGCCAAGGAAGCCCTCCGCGATCAGTGCAGGATGCAGCGGGATCATGCGTTGCATGGTCTCGTTCTTCCCGGCTCGCGCTTCGGTCGGTCGGATGTCGAGGATCATCACGCCCGCTTCCTGCCGCACGTCACCGCGCCGAAGCTCCGCAAGCTCCCCGAGGCGGGCCCCGGTGAAGCACAGCAACCAGGGCAGCCAACGCAGTGCCCCCGTCTCCTGCCGTGCGGCGGTGAGGATGCGCTTCGCGTCATCATCGGAATACGGGTCGCGCGGTGCGGGCCCGCGACGCTTCACCTTCGGGGCCATCCCGGAGAACGGGTTGCCCGCGACCTTTCGGTTCTTCTCCGCCCAGCGGAACACAGCGCCCGCGTTCAAGACATCATCCGCGACCGTGCCCACGTCCTTGCCTTCCGCAAGGCGGGCCTCCTTGAACCTCACCACGTCATCGGCGGTGATGCGCTGCACGTCATCGAAGCCGAGGATACGAGCAAGGTTCCGGAAAGTGCCGCGATACTTCTTGACCGTCGCGGGCGCGGGCTGCGTCTCAGCCGCCCATGCGTCCAGCAGCTTCTCCCCCGTCAGTGGCGCAACGCGAGGTTCGGCGCGTGGGGAGGTGCAGGGTAATGGCGCTGCGCTGGCCTCAGGCATGACGATGATGGGCGGGAACGTGGCGACGTGCGGGTCTGGCGAGTAGTCGCCTTCCGCCCGGCGCCGCAGCGTCTCGGCCGCCTTGAGCTTGGTCCCGTAGAGGGCCACCGCGATGCGCCTGATGCTGTCCGCGTCGGCCGCGATGCCGTGCTGTCGGGTGAGGCGCTGTGCGTCCGCGAGGTCGGCCGCGCTTGGCCCCACCGCATCGCCCGTCGCATCGTCGCGTTCAAGCTCGGCGTAGAGGTGTTCCGCGAATAGCTCCCACTCTTCCGGCGCTCCCGGATCGTCCTCCCAATGCGCGACAGTCTCCCGATAGAGCGCACCGCACAGGGCGACCACCTCGCGATGCGTCAGGCGCCGCACAGGACCAAGAGCGGCACGCGCAGTCGCGAACTCATGCTCGATCTTCCGCAGCGCCGCAGGGGCTCGCTTCGCTGCCTCGGTGGGGTCCTTAGTCCGCAAGCTGATGATGCGCTCGGCGCTCCCGATGATGGGCCGAAGCTCCTTCGGAACCACCTTCCGGATGCGATACACACCGGTCGTCGGATGCTTCGTCGGTCGGGTCATCGAAAGGGCCAAGATGTATCACCCGGATGTATCACCGGAGACACGCAAACCCTTGTTTCGCCTGATTTCCAAGGCCCATCAAGGGCCTAAGGTGGTGCTGTTGGAGAGGATTGAACTCTCGACCTCTCCCTTACCAAGGGAGTGCTCTACCACTGAGCTACAACAGCGCCGGGCCCGCGGGCGGGGCGTTGTCTAGGCGGACGGGACGGACAGTGCAAGCCCGCGCTGCGCGTCAGGGCCCACGGCCGAGGCGCGGCCCCGGAATGCCAGGCTGGCCGAGGCTCCCTGGCGCCTCCGGCCGGTCGATCCGCGCCGCGATGTAAGCGCGGATCCGGTCGAGGGCCTCCGGCGCCTCCAGCAGCGGCCGGCACAATCCATCGCCCGCCGGCTCGGTCGCCACGCGTATGCCGTCGACGATGATCATTTCATGGACGCACATCTCGACGTGAAGGTAGCGGACCTGCCCGGAGACCGGCGCCGGCAGGATGCTTCGGCCATTCACGAGCGCGGCGGCGGGCACCAGGACCTCGTCGAGGCAGAGCAGGCTCTGTGGCGCGACAACGGTGTCGCGGATCGGCGAGCGGGCGTCGAGCGCGCCGGTGCGGATGAGGAGCGGCCGTGCCTCGGGCCGCAGCGACAGGTCGATCCCGACTTCCGTGACCCTCTGCACCGGGCTGTAACCAATACGGCCAAGCACGAGAAGAATGTCGCCAGGGTAAATCTTGTCGAGTCTGCGCTCGCCCTCAATTGTAACGGCCATGCAGGATGGAATGAGGCCCGTGAACGCGCAGACATCAGGCACCTGGCAGTGCGCCGTTCCGGAACCTTTGTAACGCCCAGCGCCCTGGTTGCCGTGCATTTCCCACGTTCCTTGTCATGTTTTTGTTTTGTCCATTATCTATCTTGCGGTGCATCAAGCGCCCATCCGAAAACGCGCATCGTCAACAACAAGTGAACGCAGGACGGGAGCGTCGCTTGCCCTTCAACACGCAGCGCGGGAAAAGAAGGAATGTCTGACGTGCCCAAATCGGCCCGCACCGGTACCGCCGCTGCCAGCGAACGCGCCGCCCGCCTGGCCGCCGCGCTGCGCGAGAACCTCAAGCGTCGCAAGGCCCAGGCCCGCGCGCGCGAGGCCGCGCCGCAGGAGGACGCCCCCGCCAAGGTTGCCGGCGAAAAGCCCATGGGTTAATCCGGCCGCCCCGGGGCGCCCGGGGCCGGCGCGTCGGCTCCGGCCCGCCCGCCCGTCCTCGACCCTGAGGCCGCACGAACGCCATGCCCATCATGCCCGACAGCTGGATCCGCCGCATGGCGACGGAACACGGCATGATCGACCCCTTCGTCGAGGCGCAGCGGCGCGAGGGCGTGATCTCCTACGGCCTGTCCTCCTACGGCTACGACGCCCGCGCGGCCGATGAGTTCAAGATCTTCACCAATGTCGACAACGCGGTGGTGGACCCGAAGCAGTTCAGCGAGGACGGCTTCGTCACCCGCCGCGGGCCGGTCTGCATCATCCCGCCCAATTCCTTCGTGCTGACCCACACGGTAGAGTATTTCCGCATCCCGCGCGACGTGCTGGTGATCTGCCTCGGCAAGTCCACCTATGCGCGCTGCGGGCTGATCGTGAACGTCACGCCGCTCGAGCCCGAATGGGAAGGCCAGGTCACCATCGAAATCAGCAACACCACCCCCCTGCCCGCGAAGGTCTACGCGAATGAGGGGGTGTGCCAGTTCCTGTTCCTGCAAGGCGCCAGCCCGCCCGAAGTCAGCTACGCCGACCGGCGCGGCAAATATATGGGCCAGCGCGGCGTCGCGCTGCCGAGGCTCTAGGCCATGGACCGTATCCGCATCCGCGGCGGCCGCGCGCTGTCGGGCACCATCCCGATCTCCGGGGCGAAGAACGCCGCGCTGCCGCTGATGGCGGCGGCGCTGCTCACCGACGGGCCGCTCACCCTCACCAACGCGCCCGACCTCGCGGATGTCACCACCATGGCCGGGCTGCTCGCCCAGCACGGGCTGTCCGTGTCGCGCGACAAGGCCGCGCGGACCATCACGCTCTCGGGTGCCGCGACCAACCTCGAGGCGCCCTACGACCTGGTGCGCAAGATGCGCGCCTCGGTGCTGGTGCTGGGGCCGCTGGTGGCGCGCTTTGGCCAGGCACGGGTCTCGCTGCCCGGCGGGTGCGCCATCGGCACGCGGCCGGTGGACCTGCACCTCAAGGCGCTCGAGCAGATGGGCGCGGAAATCGAGATCACTTCCGGCTACATCGAGGCCAAGGCCCCGGGCGGGCTCAAGGGTGCGCGCATCATCTTCCCGCAGGTCTCGGTTGGTGCGACCGAGAACATCCTGATGGCGGCCACGCTTGCGAAGGGCACCAGCGAGATCGTCAACGCCGCGCGCGAGCCCGAGATCACCGACCTCGCCGCCTGCCTGATGCGCATGGGCGCGCGCATCGAGGGCCTGGGCACCGACCGCCTGGTGGTGGAGGGCGTGGGCAGCCTCGGTGCCGCCGTGCATCCCATCATCCCCGACCGTATCGAGGCCGGCACCTTTGCCTGCGCCGCCGCCATCACCGGCGGGCAGGTGCTGCTGGGCGGCGCGCGGCTCGATCACCTCGGCGCCGTGGTGCGCATCCTGCGCGATGCCGGCGTCGATGTGGCGGAGGCCGATGGCGGCCTGAAGGTCTCGCGCCTCAACGGGTTGCGCGGCACCGACGTGGTGACCGAACCTTTCCCCGGCTTCGCCACCGACATGCAGGCGCAGTTCATGGCGCTGATGTGCGTGGCCGAGGGTGCTTCGATGATCACCGAGACGATCTTCGAGAACCGCTTCATGCACGTGCCCGAATTGCTGCGTATGGGCGCGCGCATCAACTACCATGGCCATTCGGCGATCGTGCGCGGCGTGCCGCGCCTGGCCGGCGCGCCGGTCATGGCGACCGACCTGCGCGCCTCCGTCTCGCTGGTGCTGGCGGGCCTCGCAGCGCAGGGCGAGACCATCGTCAACCGCGTCTATCACCTCGACCGCGGCTACGAGCATGTCGAGGCGAAGCTCGCCGCCGTCGGCGCCGACATCGAACGCCTGCCGGGCTGAGCCGCCATGGACCACGCCATGCCCACCCCGCTCTCCCCCGCGACACCCGAGGATGCCGGCCCGATCGTACTGGCGCTGCCGAAGGGCCGCATCCTCGATGAACTCGGCCCCGTGCTGTCGCGCGCCGGCATCGTGCCCGCGCCCGACTACGCGAACGAAAGCAGCCGCCGCCTGCGCTTCCCGACCGACGACCCCGCACTCGACGTGATCCGCGTGCGGTCCTTCGACGTCGCGACCTTCGTGGCGCATGGCGCGGCGCAGATCGGCGTCTGCGGCGCCGACGTGCTGATGGAATTCGACTACCCGGAGATCTACGCGCCGCTCGACCTCGGCATCGGGCGCTGCCGCGTCTCGGTCGCCGAGCCCGTGGCGGCGCAGCCCGACGATCCCTCGCGCTGGTCGCGCATCACGGTCGCGACGAAGTATCCCAACATCGCGCAGCGCCACTTCGCCGCCCGCGGCGTGCAGGCCGAGGTGGTGCACCTGAACGGCGCGATGGAACTCGCCCCCTCCATGGGCCTCGCAAAGCTGATCGTGGACCTGGTGCAGACCGGATCGACGCTGAAGGCCAACGGCCTGCGGGAGGGCGAGGTGATCGCCCACGTCACCTCCCGCCTGATCGTCAACCGCACCGCCCTCAAGACGCGGCCGGAGGCGATCGGCGCCTGGATCGCGCGCTTCCGCGCGGCACTCGCGGAACGCGACGCGCGATGAAGCGGATCTCGACCACCGATCCCGGCTTCGAGGCCGCCTTCGCCGCCCTGCTCGACGAGGCGCGCGAGACCACCGCGCGCGTCGATGCCGCGGTCGCCGGCATCATCGCGGATGTCCGCGCGCGCGGCGATGCGGCGCTGCTCGACCTCACCGCCCGCTTCGACCGCTGGACCCCCGCGGGCGCCGCCGCCCTGCGCGTGACCCCGGCCGAGATTGAGGCCGCCGACGCGTCGATCAGGCCCGAACTGCGTTCTGCGCTGAACCTGGCCGCGGAGCGTATCGAGGCCTTCCACCGCGCGCAGCTGCCGCGCGACCTCGAATACGCCGATGCGGCCGGCCTGACGCTCGGCATGCGCTGGGGCGCGCTCGATGCAGTGGGCATCTACGTCCCCGGCGGCAAGGCGGCCTATCCGTCCTCGGTGCTGATGAACGCCATCCCGGCGCGCGCGGCCGGTGTCGCGCGAATCGCCATGTGCGTGCCCACCCCCGATGGCGTGCTGAACCCGCTGGTGCTCGCCGCGGCGAAGCGCGCCGGCGTCACCGAGATCCTGCGCATCGGCGGCGCGCAGGCGGTGGCGGCGATGGCCTGGGGCACGCCGTCCCTCGCCCCGGTCGATCGCATCGTCGGGCCCGGCAATGCCTATGTGGCGGAAGCCAAGCGCCAGGTCTTCGGCCGGGTGGGCATCGATTCCATCGCCGGCCCGTCCGAGGTGGTGGTGATCGCCGATGCGCAGAACGACCCGCGCCATGTCGCGGTGGACCTGCTGGCCCAGGCCGAGCACGACGAGAGCGCGCAGTCGATCCTGCTCACCCCCGACGCCGCGCTGGCCGACGCCGTCGCGGCCGCGGTCGAGGCCGAGCTGCGCCACCTGCCGCGCGCCGCCATCGCCGGCGAATCCTGGTCGCGCCACGGCGCCATCATCCTGGTGCGGGACCTCGACGAAGCCGCGGCGCTGACCAATCGGCTGGCGCCCGAGCACCTGCAACTGATGGTGGAGAACCCCCGCGCGCTGCTCGCGCAGGTGCGCCACGCGGGCGCCGCTTTCCTCGGCCGCTTCTGCCCCGAGGCGGTGGGCGACTACGTGGCCGGGCCGAACCACGTGCTGCCCACCGGGCGCACGGCGCGCTTCGCCTCCGGCCTGTCGGTCTTCGATTTCCTCAAGCGCACCACATGGGTCGAGTCCGATGCGGCGGCCCTTGCCGCGGTCGGCCCCGCCGCCGTCGCGCTGGGCGAGGCCGAGGGCCTGACCGCCCATGCCCGCAGCGTCGCGCTCAGGCTCGGCCAGGCCTGACGCCGCGGTCGGCGATCGCCATGTGGAGGCCGCCGGCCAGGGCAGGATCGCGGATGCCGAGGCTGCTGATCGGCGCGGTCTTCATCCTGGGCGGCCTCGCCGCCGCCTCGGTCGGTCTCTACGCGGTCGCCGCGGACGTCGTCTTCTTCGCGCGCGCCGAGACGGCCGAGGGACGCGTCGAGCAGATGCGAACGGAGCGGCGCCGGCGATCGGTCTTCCATGTCGCCGACATCCAGTTCGTCACCACGGCCGGCGAGGAGATGCGCGTGCCGGCCCGGCGGCCCAACGGCTGGATGCGCTTCGCCGCGGGGGACTCCGTGCGCGTGCGCTACGACCCGGCAGACCCGTCCCGGGCGAGCATCGATTCCTTGTCGCTCCACATCCTGGGCGCGTTGATCGCGCTGCCGTTCGGAATCGCCTTCGTGGCCTTCGGCTGGATGCTGGCAGCGGGGCAGCCGCGCTGGCTGATGGTCGCATTGGCCGGCTCGGGGGTGGCGCTCGTGCTGCTCGTCGCCACGCTGGTTGCGGTGAACGAGATCCAGCAGGCCTTCGCGCTCGAGCGGGCCAACATCCGCACGGAAGGGGAGGTGATCGGCCACCGCGCGGTGACGCGGAGCAGCGCGGGGGGCAGCGCCGAGACCCTGTTTGCGCCGCGCATCCGCTTCACGGCGGAGGACGGGCGGGTGCTCATCGTGGAGCCGCCGACCCCGAGCCGCCGCGCGGAGCCGCCGGCCGGCACCCGCGTGACGATGCGCTACCGGCGCGACCAGCCTGAGCGCGCGATGCCCGACCGGCCCGCGGTCCGGTGGCTGCGCCCCGTGGCGGCCGTGGCGGTGCCGCTGCTGCTACGGGGCGCAGCCACCGGAC
>NZ_JACADR010000185.1 GCF_016106005.1 Roseomonas rosulenta | reverse complement strand
GCCGACCTCAACGTGGAGTTCGAATACCAGGTCCGGCGCAACCTGCGCGCGGCGCTGGCCCCGGCCGCGCCCGCCGGCGCGCCGCCCTCCGACCCCGCGGCACCCGCCGCTCCTGCCCAGCCGCCTTCGCTCGACATCTGACGCCGGGCGCCGCCCGCGCCTCATCCGAGGAACTCCGCCATGGCCAAGGTGACCACCTCCAACCCGCCCGGCGCGCCGCAGCCGCAGTCGCGCTACGCGCAGGCCGCGCTGATCGAGGGCGAGGGCCGGCGCCTGATCATCTCCGGCCAGGTCGGGCTGCGCCCGGACGGCAGCCTGGTGGCGGCCCCGGAGGACCAGATCGTGCAGTCGCTGGCGAATCTCGGCGCGGTGCTGGCGGCACACGGCATGGGCCCGGCCTGCATCGTGAAGATGACGGTGTTCCTGACCGACCCGGCGCTGGTGCCGCAGTGGCGCCGCCACCGCGACGCCTTCCTGGCCGGGCATGCGCCCACCAGCACGCTGCTGATCGTGGCGGGCCTCGCCAGCCCGGACTTCAAGGTCGAGGTCGAGGCCGAAGCGGTCGACTGACCGCGCGCGGCGCGGCGCAGCCGGCGCGCGACAATCCGACCTGCGGCCCGAGGGGCCGGCCGGATGGCGGCCGCGGCGGTGCCCTGACGCCAGGGACCGCGGACGCAGGCCGCCCGTCCTGCGCGGCGCACGAGGGTGGAACCCTCGCGCGCCTTGGTATCAGAAGGTGACGCGCCGCACCTGCTCCACCCCGCCCGGCGGCAGCGCGCCGCGCCGCGTCATGCAGGTGCGCCAGACGCGCGGCAGGATCTCCAGCAGCTGGGCGCGCACGCGTTCGTCCTGTGTCGCATTGCCCGAGGTCCCGCTGCTCGCGATGCGCCGCACCTCGGGGTCCTGCTCGGCCTCGCGCCGGCAGGCCTGGGCGTCGGGGCTGTCGTCGCGCGGCACATTGGCCCAGACGCCGCCCTGCTCGCAGGCGGCGAGCAGCACGAGGGCCAGCAGTGCGGCGACGCGTCTCATGCGCCCATCCAGTCCTCGATCAGGCGCCGGGCGATCGAATCCGCCCGCGGCAGGGAGAAGCCCAGCGCCTCGTGATTGCGGATCTGGTCCCGCGTGAACCATCGCGCGTCCTTCAGTTCGTCGGGGTCGATGCGGATCTCGTCGGATAGGCCCTCGGCATGGAAGCCCAGCATGATCGACGACGGAAAGGGCCAGGGCTGCGAGGAATGATACCAGACTTCGCCGACATCGATGCCGGCTTCCTCCTTCACCTCGCGCCGCACCGCCTCCTCGAGGCTCTCGCCAGGTTCCACGAAGCCCGCCAGCGTCGAGTACATGGTCACGTTCGGGAAGCGGTGCGAATGGCCGAGCAGGCAGGCGTCGTCGCGCACCACCAGCATGATCACGGCCGGGTCGGTGCGCGGGAAATGCTGCGCGCCGCAGCCCTGGCAGACCATGACGTGCCCGGCGCTGCGCGGTTCGCAGCGCGACCCGCAGACGCCGCAGAAGCGGTGCTTGGTGCGCCAGTGCATCAGCCCGCGGGCATGGGCCAGCACGCTCGCCTCGCCCGCCGGCAGCAGCCCGGCCACCTGGCGCAGGTCGGTGAAGGTGCCCATGCCCTCGGGCAGCAGCGGCAGCGGGTCGTCGGCGGTCGAGCAATCCACCGCGAAGACCGGCCGGCCCTCCCACAGGCCGAGGAAGGCCCAGGGGCCATCGGCCATGCGCACGGACTGCGCTGCGGCGCCGGTCAGCAGCACCGCCTCGGGGTGGCCCTCGGCCACGCCCTTCATCAGGGACCGCGCGCGCCAGACCGGGGCGAAGAGCGTGTCGGGATGGCTGAGCGCGGCGGCGATGAACTCGGCATCGTCGCGCTTCTCACCGGCACGGTCGAGCGGGCTGCCGGTATAGGCATTGGGGCGGCTGGCGGGGATGGAAAGCATGCTGGCGGAAGGTGCCACGCGGCCCCGCGCGCGTCCATCCGAGGGGCACGCCTGGGGCAACAGCCGACCGGATGGACTCGCCCGGTCGGGTTCCTTGCTCTGGGAAGCGCAGGATCCGGAGCAGCCCATGTCCGGTCGGCGCAACCGCGCAGCGATACCTTTCGACAGGACGCGGCTCTAGCCGCGTGCCTCCTCCGCCAGCCGCGCCAGGGCGGCGCGGTAGGTCTCCTCGAACAGCGTGTCGAGCGCGGGGTTCACGCCCTTGCACCCGGCCGCCACGCGCCCGGCCCAGCCGACATATTCCGTGCGGCGGGCATGGTTCCAGTTGGCGGGCGGGCTGTCGGCGATGGCGCGCAGGTTCGAGATCTTGTCGGCGAGCTTGAGCTGCTTCGCCGCATCCGACTTCTTGGGCGCATGGGAGACCTGCAGCGACTTGCGGATCTCCTTGGGCAGCGACTTGTCGTCGGTCGCTTCCGCGACGATGGCGGCGACCTCCTCGCCGAAGGCGGCGACCAGGTCGGCATGGGTGGCGTCGGTGTCCTCGACCGTGTCGTGCAGCAGGCCGGCCAGGATGGCAGGCAGCGGCGCGCCGTGGTCGGCCAGGATGCCGGCGACCTCGATGACGTGGTTCACATAGGGTTCGGCGGCGGCACCCTTGCGCGCCTGGCCGGCATGGGCGCGGGCGGCAAACAGGGTGGCGCGGAGGATTTCGGCGGCGGGGGTGTCCATGCTGTCTCCGTGGTGGCGCACGACAGGCCGCGGCGCTCAGCCGGTGCGGATCAGGGCGGCGAGGATGTCGGTGCGCTCCGCATCCTGCGCGCCGGCCGCGACGGGGCGCCCGGCGCGGCGATACCAGTAGGCGGCGTTGGCGGCGTCGCCCTCGATGCGGTGCAGGTGCGCGTGCACCCAGTCGCAGTCGGGCGTGCCTTCATGCGCCTGCACGATGGCATGCGCCTGGTTCCAGCCGCCGCGCGCGGCGTGCCAGAGCGCTGCCAGCGCGAGCGGCAGGCCCGCCGGAGGTTCGGCGGCCGCGAGCGACTGCGCGAAAGCCTCCGGCGTCATCGCTCAGGCGTTCTTCGCGTCATGCCGAAGGCATGCCAGACGGAAGGCGGATGCGGTGAACACTCTCATGTGTTCATCGCGTCATGCCGAAGGCATGCCAGACGGAAGGCGGATGCGATGAACACCCTCAGGTGTTCATCGCATCGAAGAAGTCCTGGTTCGTCTTGCTGTACTTCAGCTTGTCGGTCAGGAATTCCATCGCGTCCTGCGTGCCCATCGGGTTCAGGATGCGCCGCAGCACCCACATCTTGGACAGCGTGCCGCGATCGACCAGCAGCTCCTCCTTGCGGGTGCCGGACTTGGTGATGTCGATGGCGGGGAAGACGCGCTTGTCGGACAGCTTGCGGTCCAGGATGATCTCGCTGTTACCGGTGCCCTTGAATTCCTCGAAGATCACCTCGTCCATGCGGCTGCCGGTGTCGATCAGCGCGGTCGCGATGATGGTCAGCGACCCGCCTTCCTCGATGTTGCGCGCCGCGCCGAAGAAGCGCTTGGGGCGCTGCAGCGCGTTCGCGTCCACACCGCCGGTCAGCACCTTGCCGCTCGACGGCACCACGGAGTTGTAGGCGCGGCCCAGGCGGGTGATGGAGTCCAGCAGGATCACCACGTCGCGCTTGTGCTCGACCAGGCGCTTGGCCTTCTCGAGCACCATCTCGGTCACCTGGACGTGGCGCGTGGCCGGTTCGTCGAAGGTGGAGGCCACCACCTCGCCGCGCACGGTGCGGGCCATGTCGGTCACTTCCTCGGGCCGCTCGTCGATCAGCAGCACCATGAGGAAGACTTCGGGATTGTTCGCCGTGATCGACTTCGCGATGTTCTGCAGCATCACGGTCTTGCCGGTGCGCGGCGGGGCGACGATCAGCGCGCGCTGGCCCATGCCGATCGGCGCGATCAGGTCGATGACGCGATGCGTGTTGTCCTTGGTGGGGGACTTCGCGACGCTCTCGACCTCCGGGTTCTCCATCTTGAGCCGGCGGTTCGGATAGAGCGGCGTGAGGTTGTCGAAGTTGATGCGATGCTTGAGCGCCTCGGGCGGCTCGAAGTTGATGTTGTTGACCTTCAGCATCGCGAAGTAGCGCTCGCCATCCTTGGGCGCGCGGATCTGGCCTTCGACCGTGTCGCCCGTGCGCAACGCGAAGCGCCGGACCTGGGCCGGCGAGATGTAGATGTCGTCGGGCCCGGGCAGGAAGTTCGCCTGCGGGGAGCGCAGGTAGCCGAAGCCGTCGGGCAGGATCTCGAGCGTGCCTTCCCCGAAGATCGCCTGGTCGTTCTCGGCCAGCGTCTTCAGGATGGCGAACATCATGTCCTGCTTGCGCAGGGTGGATGCGTTCTCGACGTTCAGCTCCTCGGCGAAGGCGAGGAGGTCGGCGGGGCTTTTGGCCTTGAGTTCGGAGAGGTGCATAGGGTCCTGGACGGCGTCCGAGAGCGGGGAATTGGCCGGGACGTTCCCGCGGGCCTGGCGATGGAAGCCGGTGCCTGCTCGCCCGGATCGGCGCCGGGAACCGGCACGATGGGCAATGTCCCGAGAGGAAGGAAGGAAGTCGCGGCTCAAGGCGCGGGGCGCCCCGCGCCGCAGGCGGGAAGCGATCTAAACCCTAGGAAGGCCGGAGCCGCCCGTCAACCGGGGATATGCGGGCGCGCCGGGGCGGCTGCAAGGGCACGGCCCCTGCCCCACCCCTCCCGCGGATCACGCGCGACCGCGTGATCCGGGAGCGCACGGCGCGACCGCGCCCAACAACCCCTTCGCCACCCGAGGGACAGCGCACGGCGCGCAAGCCAAGCCCCCGAAGCGGGCGCCCGGCGCCTGAGGGCCAACAAGGACTCGGATCGCGGTTGCCGCAATCCGGGAGCGCACGGCGCAACCGCGCCCCGACCATCAGTCGCCGGCGGCGTGCCAGTGCAGGGCGTGAAGGCAAGCGGCCCGGACGGGCCGCGCCCGCCGTTTGAGGCTCATCTCAGAACGGCTTCGCGATCACCATCACCACGATCAGGATCAGCGCCAACGTCGGCACCTCGTTCATGATGCGCCAGCCGCGCTCGCTACGCGTGTTCGCGTCGCGCTCAAAGCGCTTTCTCGCCACGGCCAGGTCCATGTGGAACCAGGTCATCGCCAGCAGCCCGGCCATCTTCCCGTGCCACCACCCCGCGTGCCAATCCACCACGCCGGGGGTCAGCACCAGCAGCAACCCGAAGCCCCAGGTCCAGATCATCGCCGGATTCATGATGGCGCGCAGCAGGCGGCGTTCCATCACCTTGAACAGCTCCGACTGCGCCGAGCCCGGCGCCACCTGGCAGTGATAGACATACAGCCGTGGCAGGTAGAACAGCCCCGCCATCCAGGCGAAGGCGCCCAGCAGATGCATCGACTTCACCCAGGGGTACCAGGGTGCCAGCGCCTCGATCGTCACGCCGGCAGGCCCTCGACCAGCACCAGGCTGCCGGTGGTGGACGCCAGGCGCATCGCCAGCAGCGGCGCGTAGTCGGGGCTGTCGTAGAAGGCGCGCGCCGCGGCCATGTCCGGGAATTCCAGGATGACCAGGCGGTTCAGGCCGTGCTCGCCTTCCTTCGCCTCGATGGCGCCGCCGCGCGCCAGGTAGCGGCCGCCGAAGCGCGCGATCACCGCCGGCACGCCGGCGCGATACGCCTCGAAGCCGGCAGGGTCCTGCACGGTGATGTTGGCGATCAGGTAGGCGGCCATGCGCGGTTTCCTTGAGCGGGCGGCGCAGGATGGCTGCGCCGGCGTGGTCGCGGCAAGCTCAGCGCGCTCGCAACAGGCCCAGGTCGCGCAGCAGCCCCTCATTCGCCGCACTCTCGGCCGCGAAGGTCTCGCGGAAGGCCGTGCCCGGCAGGAAGGCCGGCACCGAGGCGAGCCGCTGCGCCGTGGCGCGGAAGCCCTCGCTGGCGACCGCCGACTCGCAGGCGCGCTCGATCGCCGCGGCCGCCGCATCCGGAATTCCCGCCGGCGCGATCAGCCCGCCATGCGACGACCCCTGCACCGGAAAGCCGAGCTCCGCCACCGTCGGCACGTCCGGCAGGTGCGGCAGGCGCTGCGCCGACACCGCCGCGATCGGCGTGAGCCCGGTCGAGGCCGGGATGGACGACGCCTCAATGAAGGCCTGGATCTGGCCGCCGAGAGCCGCCTGGCTCATCGGCCCCGCGCCGGTGAAGGAGACCATCAGCCCCTCGATCCCCGCGCGCTTCAGCAGCGCGGCCATCAGGATATGCTGCGTGCTGGCATTGCCCGGCGCGCCATAGACCAGCGCCTCGCGCGCGCTGCGCCCATGCGCGACCAGGCCGGCGAAGTCGCTGAAGGGCGCGCCGCGCCCCAGGATCACCACCTGCGGGTTGTCGTAGACGCGGCACAGGAAGCGGAAGCTGTCGAGCCCGTAGGTCAGCGCGATGGCGTGCGGCTGCGCCGTGACCGGGTTGTTCGGCGTGATGCCGATGGTGTAGCCGTCGGACCGCGCACGCGCGAGTTCCGCGGAACCGATCGTGCCCGCCGCGCCGCCGCGGTTCACGACCACCACCGTCTGCCCCAGCGCGCGCGTCAGTTCCGGCTGCAGCGCGCGCGCCATCAGGTCCGTGTTGCCGCCGGGCGGATAGGCCACCATCAACGTGACGGGTCGGGATGGGAAGGCGTCCTGCGCCGCGGCGCCTCCCGCGACGAGCAGCCCGAGCGTGGCCGCGATCCATGTCCTGCGCATGTCGTCCTCCCGTGGTGTCGGGGGAAGGCTACGCGCCCGCGGCCGCTGTGCGAAACCCCGGCCGGGCGTCGCCGCCCGGCCGGTGGCATCACAGCGCCGGCTGCGGCTGGCCGATCGCGGAGTCCATGCGCACCTTCCCCAGCGCCCCCCAGGCGCGGTCGTATTGCGGCGGGATCGCCAGCGCCTCGGTGCGACCGAGCTTCGCCGCGGCGTGCAGCGGCCAGTAGGGGTTCCGCAGGAGTTCGCGCGCCAGGAAGATCAGGTCCGCCTTGCCCTCGGTCAGGATCGACTGCGCGTGCTCGGGTTCGGTGATGAGGCCGACCGCGGCCACCGGCAGGCCCGCGCCGTCGCGCACCGCCGCCGCACCCGGCACCTGGTAGCCCGGCACGAGCGCGATCTTCTGCCGCGGATCGAGCCCGCCCGAGGACACATCGACCAGGTCGATGCCGAGCGCCTTCACGCGGCGCGACAGCTCCACGGTTTCCTCGGTGGTCCAGCCGCCCTCGACCCAGTCCGTATGGGAGACGCGGATCGCCAGCGCCAGCTCGTCCGGGATGGCGGCGCGCACGGCCTTCGCCGTCTCGGTCACGATCCGCGTGCGCCCGTCGAAATCTCCGCCCCAGCCATCGTTGCGCCGGTTCGACAGCGGGCTGAGGAACTGGTGCATTAGGTAGCCATGCGCGGCATGGATCTCGATGAAGCGGTAGCCCGCCTGCACCGCACGCTTCGCCGCCGCGGCGAAGGCGGCGATGGTGTCGCCGATCTCCGCCTCGGTCATGGCGTGCGGCACGGCGAAGTCGCCGAAGGCCTCGGCGGAGGGCGCGATGCAGGTCCAGGACGGATCGGCCGGCCCACTCTGCCAGGCCGGCAGGCGCGACGCCTTGCGCCCCGCATGGGCGATCTGGATGCCCGGCACCGAGCCCACCGCCGCGATCGCCGCGGCGAGGCGCGCATGGGAGGCGATGTGCCCGTCGCTCCAGATGCCGAGATCGCCCGGGCTGATGCGCCCTTCCGGCGTCACCGCCGTGGCCTCGGCGATGGTCACACCCGCCCCGCCCACGGCGCGCGAGACCAGGTGCGCCAGGTGCCAGTCAGTCGGCAGCCCGTCGGGCTTCGCGCAGTACTGGCACATGGGTGCCACGCCGATGCGGTTGCGCAGCGTGACGCCGCGCAGCGTGAAGGGAGAGAACAGGTCGGTCACGATGACGGTGCCCCATTGGCTGGTGGTGGTGGTGCGAAGGGCGGCAGGCGCCCCAGGCGGTTCTCGAAGACGGCGAAGAAGCGCGGCTCGCCGCGGCCCCGAGGCAGCAGCCGCCCCGCGGCGTCGGTGCGGAAGATCGCGAGCGTCACGGCGTCGCGCAGGTTCCCGCCGATGGCATCGACCACTCCGGGTGCCACGCGCACCACGATGTCGCAATGCATCGGGCGGAAGCGCCCGCCATCGGCGGCGCGCTCGCGCCAGCTCGTGATCGGGCGCGACGAACGGTCGGCGCAGACGAGGTCGCCCACCTCCGGCGCGCGTGCCGCCACGTCATGCGGGATGAAGGGCGCGAGCGAGGGAAACCGCTGCGCATCCAGGATCAGCGCATCGAGGTAGAAGGCATGCGCGGCGGAGGGCGGGAATTCCCGCGCATCGACCCCCGCGCCGCGCATCACGAAGGAGATGAAGGCCGCCGACCAGGCGGGCTCGCGCCACAGGTCGGCGCTGCCGTAGCGGTAGCGTGCACGGTTGCGCGCGATCGGCCCGTCGCCGTCCGGCACCGCGCGCCAATAGGCAAGCACGCGCGGGAAGTTCGCCACGTCCGACTCCTGGCCGCGCGGCGCCGCGTCGGCGGATTGCCGGCCCCATTCCTCCCATTCCGCCGCGGCGATGCGCAGCATTCGCTCGCGCGCGCTCGGCGGGTAGGAAAGCGGCGGTTCCACCTCGACGGGGGCCGGCGGCGCCGCGCAGGCCTGCAGCAGGACAAGAAGCAGCAGCGCCGTCACCGCGCGCCCGGGACCCGCCCCCCGTCCCGCCCGCGACCTGCGGATGGGCGCTTCGGCCCGCCAGGCGGTCGCGCCCCGTCCAGGCGCTGCCGGGCACGCCGCGCTCACGCCG
>NZ_JACADR010000184.1 GCF_016106005.1 Roseomonas rosulenta | reverse complement strand
CGGCGGCGGCGCCGCGCCAGGCCGCGACGCGCGCCGCCCGGCGCTGACCGCGCGCCAGGATCGGCACGAGGAGGGGCGGTGCGCAGGCGCCGCCCCTTTTTTCGTCGAGGCGGCGGTCGCGACGGCAAGGTCATGAAGAGATCGCGCATCGCGCGATCCGGGAGCGCACAGCGCGACCACGCCCAGCCTGACAGGCGCGCCTGGCGCATCAGTGTGTGGCGCGCAGCCAAGACGCCGGAGGCGGCGCCCGGCGATTGTGGGCGCAGCAAGATTCAGCTGGTCCCGGGCGGCCGAAGACATCGGCCGCCCGGGATCAGCGCACCAGGATCTCGACGCGGCGGTTCTGCGGCTCGCGCACGTCGTCGGCGGTGGGCACCAGGGGCTGGGTCTCGCCAAGCGCTGTGATGGCGATGTCCTCGCGCGCGATTCCGCGGCGCACCAGCTCGGCGGCGACCGTCTCGGCGCGGCGGCGCGACAGCGCCTGGTTGAACTGCACCGTGCCGGACCGGTCGGCATGGCCGGCCACCTCGATGCGGGTGCTGCGCTGGCTGCGGGCGTGCTGCACGGCCTCGGCGATGATCTGGCGCGCACGTTCCGTCAGGTCGGCGCGGTTCCAGTCGAAGAAGACCAGGAAGCTGCGGCTGGCCTGCGGCACAGCGGCAGGTGCGGGCGCGGCCGGAGCGGCGCCACGGCCGAGCGTATAGCGCAGGCCGAGCAGCAGCGAGTGGTTGTAGACATCGGGCTCGACCGTGCCGGTTGCGACGGTCGCGCCGGTCAGCGGGTTGTCGAAGCGCGCCTGCAGCCGGGGCTGCAAGGTGCCGAGGAAGCGGTACTCGGCGGTAACCGCGAGGCCCGGGGCGAATTCCACCGGGAAGGCGAGGCCGGCGATGCCCTGGTAGGCGAATCGGCCGTCGCTGTCGTTCACGGTCATTCGGAGCGCGCCGTTCTGGCCGATGCCGCGCACATTCGCCCAGTCGGTCACGACATAGCCGGCGCCGACGCCGACATAGGGAATCACCGGGCCGATCACGCCGAGGTCGAGCAGGACATTGCCCATGACGCCCCAGCTTTCCTGCCGCCCGCCCGGCGCGCCGAGGCTGGTCCAGCCGGCAACGCCGGACACACCATCGGCCTCGTTGGCGCGGTAGTTGCCTTCGATCTCGGCGCGCAGGCCGTTGCCGAAGCCCCAGCCGAGGCTGAGCACGCCGGCGACGCCCGGAGTGAAGCCGACCGATCCCGCGCTGCCATAGCCCGCGCGGCCGAGCCCGACAGCCGCCGCCGAGTCGAGGTTGAGACTGGTCTCGGGCACCAGGTTCCAGCCGAATCCGCCGGCCACGTAGGGGCCCGAGGGGAACTGCGCGGCCGCCGGCGCTGCTGCCCCAAGCAGGGCCAGGGTGGCGAGGCCGGCAACCGCGAGGAGACGGGTGGGGTGGGCGGGGGGCATCTGGAGTCAGTTATTGCACGAGTTGATCTACGGAATGTGCAGGACCGTGGCGGGCGCTGCAATGCAGAAAGGGGCGCCTTTCGGCGCCCCTTCCCGTGCAGTGGTCGCGTGGTGCGCCGCGCTTAGCGGAGCACGATCTCCACGCGGCGGTTCTGCGGCTCGCGGGTGTTGTCCGGGGTCGGCACCAGCAGCTGGCTCTCGCCGACGCCGCGCGCGGTGATCTCGTTGCGCGGCACGCCCAGGCGGACCAGCTCGGCGGCCACCGCGTTGGCGCGGCGGACCGACAGGCCCTGGTTGTACTGCGCCGAGCCCGAGGTGTCGGTGTGACCCGTCACTTCGATGCGGGTCACCGCCTGGCGGGTACGGGCCTGCGCGGCTTCCGCGATGATCTGGCGCGCGCGCGCGGTCAGGTCGGCGCGGTTCCAGTCGAAGAACACCAGGAAGGTGCGCGCCGGCGCCGGCGCCGCGGCGGCCGGGGCCACCGGGGCCGCCGTGCGGCCGAAGTTGTAGCGCACGCCGAACATGATCGAGTGGTTGAAGTTGTCCACGTTCAGCGAGGTGGCCGAGCGGTCGGCGATGCGGGTGTTGCCCACCTGCACCGTGCCATTCGCACGCCCGTCGATGTCGTGGCCGGTCGTGCCCATGAAGCGGTACTCGGCGGTCAGCGCCAGGCCCGGCACGCTGTCGATCGGCAGCGCGACGCCCAGGATCGCCTGGTACGCGAATGCACCTTCGTTGCCGCCGAAGGTCAGGCTGGCCGAGGAGCCGTTCGCCGCGCGCTGGCTGAAGCCGACATCGTCGTAGTCGTGCCAGACGTAGCCGATACCGGCGCCGACATAGGGCATCACCGGGCCGAGGCGGAAGTCATACAGCGCGTTGAACATCACGCCATAGCTGGACGCGGTGCCCGAGGCGCGCGGCAGCGTGCCGACGCCCGAGGCCTTGATGCTGTCGACGTCGTTCTGGCGGTAGTTGCCTTCGAGCTCGAGGCGCAGGCCGTTGCCGAAGCCATAGCCGACGCTCAGGACGCCCGCGAAACCCCACTCGAAGTTGATGTCGACGCTGCGGCCGGCAACGGTGTCCGAGCTGCCCTGCAGGTAGTTGAAGCCGGCGCCGGCACCGATGTAGATGCCCTGCACCCGCGGATCCCAGCTCTGCGCCTGCGCGGTCGCGGCCATCGGCAGCGACAGCAGCGTCGCGGCAAGAAGCGCCTTCTTCAGGCTCATCGGAATTCTCCTGCTCGAGGCCCCCTGGGGGCCGGAAAACGGGACCGGCGCAGCGTCAAGATTGTGGACACGCCGGAACGCACCTCTTCTACCACTCACCAACGCTCGCGCCAGAGCTTGCGTGCAGGTTCATCCATGACTGTGGCCTGGCTGCAACGCCCGGGGGTGGCAAATCCGTCACAATCCTGCAAGTGCCTCGGCATCGGTCATCCCGGCCAGGCTGCCCATGGGCAGGAGGCGTGTCGCGTGGCCCATCTTGCGGCCCGGCCGCGCGCCGGCCTTGCCATAGAGGTGCGGCACGATGCCCGGGGTCGCGACCAGGCGCGGCCAGGCAGCCATGCCCTCGGGGCCGATCAGGTTGCGCATCACCGCGTCGTGGTGGCGCGCGGGATCGGCCAGCGGCAGGCCGGCCACGGCGCGGATGTGCTGCTCGAACTGCGAGGCGGCGCAGGCATCCATCGTCCAGTGGCCGGAATTGTGCGGCCGGGGCGCGATCTCGTTGCCGAGCAGCGTGCCGTCGGGCAGCAGGAACATCTCGAGCGCGACAACGCCGACCAGGTCGAGTCCCTCGGCGACTGCCGCGACATGGGCGCGCGCGGCGTCGGCGGCGGCCGCCGGCAGCCGGGCCGGGGCGAAGGAGAGGTCGAGGATGTGGTGCGCGTGGCGGTTCTCGGCCGGGTCGAAGACCGCGATCGCGCCATCCGCGCCGCGCGCGGCGATGGCGGAAATCTCTGCGGCGAAGGGCACGAAGGCCTCGAGCACCAGGGGCTTGGGCGCGAGGCGGGCAAAGGCCGGGGCGAGGTCCTCCGGGGTTCGCAGCACTGCCTGGCCGCGGCCGTCATAGCCGAGGCGCGTGGTCTTGAGCACGGCCGGCAGGCCCAGTTCGGCGACCGCGGCGGCGAGGTCCGATTCGGTCTCGACCGCGCGCCAGGGGGCGACGGGGACGCCGATGCGCCCGAGGAAGGCCTTCTCCGCCACGCGGTCCTGGCAGGTGGCGAGCGCGGCGAGGCCCGGGCGGCAGGGCACGAGGTCGGCCAGGGCCTCCAGCGCCGCGGCGGGGACGTTCTCGAATTCGAAGGTGACGACGGCCACCGAGGCGGCGAATCGGGCCAGGGCGTCGCGGTCCTCATAGGCCGCGACGGTGCTGTGCGCGGCGACCTGCATGCCGGGCGAATCGGGCTCCGGCGCATAGACGTGGCAGGCATAGCCGAGGCGCGCGGCGGCCAACGCCGACATGCGCCCGAGCTGCCCGCCGCCGAGGATGCCGATGACGGCGCCGGGGGCCAGGGGGGTGAGGCTGGCGGTCATGCCGGCAGGTCCGGCACGCTGTCGGTCTGCGCGGCGCGCCAGGCGGCGAGGCGCTCGGCCAGCGCGGGGTCGGACAGGGCGAGGATTGCGGCGGCGAGCAGCCCGGCATTGACCGCCCCGGCGCGGCCGATGGCCAGCGTGCCGACCGGAATGCCGGCCGGCATCTGGACGATCGAGAGCAGGCTGTCCATGCCCTTCAGCGCATGGGATTCGACCGGCACGCCCAGCACCGGCAGGGCGGTCATGGAGGCGGCCATGCCGGGCAGGTGGGCCGCGCCGCCGGCGCCGGCGATGATGACGCGCAGGCCTCGGCCCGCGGCGGCGGACGCGTAGTCGAACAGGCGCTGCGGCGTGCGATGGGCGGAGACGACGCGGCTCTCATGCGGGACGGCCAGGCGATCGAGCGTCTCGGCGGCGTGGCGCATGGTCTCCCAGTCGGAGCGGCTGCCCATGATGATGCCGACCAGGGGGGCGGGGCCGGGGGAGGATGTCATTCGAACCTGCCAGGAACGGACGCCAGGGGGCGTGACGGGGAAAGCACGGACGCGACGGGCCGCCGATGCGACTCGGACGCGCGGCGCGACATAGAACGGATCGCGCGGGAGCGCGAATGGGCAGCGCCGGACCCGACCGGGTGGTGACGACCCGGTCGGGGAAGGATGCGCGCGGATGGGCAGCGCCGGCGCCGCCGCCGCGAGCGGGGGCGAAGCGCATCCGGGCTAGCGGGACGGCGTGCCGGACCGGTCCCGCGGCGCGATGCGCAGCAGGGCATAGCCGAGCAGGCCGGACACCAGCGACCCGCCGAGGATCCCCAGCTTCGCCTGCGCCTGGAGGGCCGCATTGTCCGGGAAGGCCAGCAGCGTGATGAAGAGGCTCATGGTGAAGCCGACCCCGCAGAGCAGGGCGATGCCGGCCATCTGCAGCCGCCCCGCATAGGCGGGCATGTCCGCCAGTCCGAGGCGGATCGCCAGCAGCGAGAAGCCCAGTACGCCGACCACCTTGCCGACCACGAGCCCGAGCCCGACGCCGAGCGTGACCGGTGCGGCCAGGGCCTCGGCCGACAGGCCCAGGATCGGCACGCCGGCATTGGCAAGCCCGAAGACCGGCACGATGAGGAAGCCGACCGGCACGTGCAGCGCGCCTTCGAGCCGGTGCAGCGCGCTGGTGTGGCCGTGGTCCGGCCGGCCGGGCGTGCGCTGGAGGGGAATCGTCAGCGCCAGCACGACGCCGGCCAGCGTCGCATGGACGCCCGAGCGCAGGATCAGCACCCAGAGCACGAGGCCGAGCAGGAGGTAGGGCGACAGCCGGCGGACGCCGAGCCGGTTCATCACGACCAGGGCTGCCACCACCGCGGCGGCGCCCGCCAGGTCCGGCAGCGAGAGGCCCGCCGTATAGAAGACGGCGATGATGATGACCGCGCCGAGGTCGTCGATGATCGCCAGCGCCGTCAGGAAGACCCGCAACGCGGCGGGCACCCGCGGCCCGAGCAGCGAGAGAATGCCCAGCGCGAAGGCGATGTCGGTCGCCGTCGGGATCGCCCAGCCCTTCACCTCGGGCCCGGAGGTGAAGGCGAGGTAGATCAGGGCGGGGACCGCCATGCCGCCGGCGGCGGCGATGCCCGGCAGGACCCGGCGCGACCATGTGGACAACTGGCCGTCCAGTGTCTCGCGCTTGATCTCGAGCCCGACGAGCAGGAAGAAGACGGCCATCAGGCCGTCATTGATCCAGTGCCCGACCGACAGGGGCCCGACATAGCTGCGCAGCAGCGCCTCGTAGCCGGGCAGCAGCGGCGAGTTGGCGATGGCGAGCGCGAGCGCCGCCGCCCCCATCAGCATCAGGCCGGCGGAGGACTGGCCCTCGAGGAAGCGGCGCAGGGCGCTCGGTGGAGCGTAGTGGGCGTGCTGGGCCATGGATCGCCTTCGGGCATGAGCGTGCGCCGCTGGCGGCCCGACCAACGCTGATGCCTGCCCGGTTCATGCACCCCCGGACACCCGCCTTCCCTATACGACGCGACGTGCCGGCTGCCAGCCCCATTTCGGCCCGCGGCGCCGGCGGGCGGGGCACGGAAACAGCCTGCGGATGCGACGCCCGTGTGGAGACCGCGCCCGGGGGGGGCGGCGTCGCCTTCGCGTCAGGCGATGATGTCCGGCACCAGGCGGCTCTCGAGCCAGGTCACCTCGTCCTTCAGCTTCAGCTTGCGCTTCTTCAGGCGCTGCAACTGCAACTGGTCCACGGCCGAGCCGTCGAGGCGCGCAATGACGGTGTCGAGGTCGCGGTGCTCGCTGCGCAATTCGTGCAGGCGGCGGAGCATGGCGTCACGGTCGGCGATCATGGCCGTCGGCCCCGGAACGGTAAGGAAGGTTGCGAAGATGTGGGATGCATTCGTGCCCGGATGGGCCTTACCATGCCAGGGCCGGGGCGCGACAGCCATTCCCGGTCGTCGCACCCGCGGTTTTCCAGGGGGCCGGGACACCGGCCCCGCCCCTCGGCCTCGGCCCGCAAGGCCAGGCCCGAACCCGGAGATGCGCATCGCATGCCGCTTGATGCCCGGATCGCCTCCCTCGAGGACCGCCACGCCGCCCTCGAGCGCCGTATCCTGGACGAAGACCGCCGCCCGTTGCCCGATGGGCAGGAGCTGGCCCGGTTGAAGCGCGAGAAGCTGAAACTCAAGGAGGAGATGGAACGCCTCAGGGCCGCCACGCGCCACTGAGGCGCGCGGGTCAGGCCGCGTCGTCGGCTGGCTCCGCATCGAGCGGGGCCACGCCGCCGATCGCGGCCACCACCGCGTTGAGGTCGCCCTGGCTGCACAGGCCCAGGATCACCGGGTCGCGCGGCTTGATGTTGGCGCTGTTCCAGTGGGTGCGGTCGCGCACCTTGGCGATGGTGTCCTTGGTGGTGCCGAGCAGCTTGGCGATCACCGCATCCGGCAGGGTGGGGTAGTTGCGCAGCAGGAAGGCGATGCCGTCCGGCCGGTCGTTGCGCTTGGAGACCGGCGTGTAGCGCCCGCCCTTGGCGCGCTGCTTGGGCAGCACGATGGTGCTCTCCTGCAGGACCAGGCGCGCGGCGGGGTCGGCCTCGCAGCGCGCGATCTCCTCGCGCGTGAGCTGGCCCGAGGCGACGGGGTCGAAGCCCACAATGCCCTGCGCGACCTCGCCATCCGCGATGGCCTGGATCTCGAGCGGGTGCATGTTCACGAAATCGGCGATCTGGTCGAAGGACAGGGACGTCTTGTCGATCAGCCACACGGCGGTGGCCTTCGGCATGAGCGGCTGGGGCATGGGCGGACCTCGGTGGTCAGGGGGGCAGGAGCGAACCCCCGCAGAATTCTGCGCCCCCCTATACTGACGCGGCAGGGCAGGGTCAAAGCCCTGATGGACAAGGAGGCGAGGTATGGTGGGCCCGGACCAGGACGAGGCGCCGCGCCGGCGGCAGGTCGTGGAGAAGCCGCGCTTCGACGGCTGGGATGTGGGGCAGTTGCGGGACTACATCGCGGAACTGCAGGCCGAGATCGCGCGCGCGGAGGCCGGGATCGCGGCGCGCGAGGACCATAGGGCGGCGGCGGAGGCCTTCTTCCGCAAGGGGTAGGGGCGACCAGGCCTCACCGCGCTTCGCGTGTGCCATCCACCCTCGACCCGCCATAAGCGCGTGTCGCCGCCGTGTGGCGACACGCAAGGGTTGCGGAGCGCGGCAAGAACTCCCTAACGTCACATTCGAAGACGTAATCAACGGTTCTCGCGCGTTCTTCGGCGGCATGTCGCCGCCGACAGGTGAGGAGACACGGCATGACGTCCTCGGCACATCCGCGGCGGGCCTTGCTCGCCAGCGTCCTCGCGACCCTCGCCGCGCCGGCCGCGCTGGCCCAGGCCCCGGGCGGGCAGGCCGGCCCGACGCTCCAGCGCAACCGGCCGCCGCTGCAGCTGCTGGTCCGCCGGCGCCGCAACGTCGGGACCATGGCGATCGACGACCCCGTCCTCGTCAGCTACCGCAAGGCGGTGCTGGCGATGCGCGCCTTGCCCGCCAGCGACAAGCGCAACTGGGAGAACCAGGCGCGCATCCATCTCGACCACTGCCCGCACGGCAACTGGTACTTCCTGCCCTGGCACCGCGCCTACCTGCTCGCCTTCGAGCGCATCTGCCAGCAGATGTCGGGCGATCCGGGCTTCCGCCTTCCCTACTGGAACTGGACGGTGGACCGCGTCCTGCCGGCGGCCTTCACGGTGGCGCAGGTCGGCAACGACCCAAACCCGCTGCGCCACACGCGCGGCCCCAATGCCGGGAACCCGCTGCCCGACAACATCGTCGGCACCGACGTGATCGAGGACATCCTGGACGAGACGACCTTCACCGTCTTCGCCAGCGGCAAGCCGCCCGGCCAGAACAGCACGGCGGCCTCCTTCCAGCGCGCGAACGGCGCGACCGGCCCGCTCGAGGGCACGCCGCACAACAGCGTGCACGGGCGCCTGGGCGGCGACATGGGCACCTACATGTCCCCGCGCGACCCGATCTTCTGGCTGCACCACTGCAACATCGACCGGCTGTGGGATTCCTGGCGGCGGCGCGGCAATGCCGACACCGCCGATCCGCACTGGCGGGATTTCCGCTTCGGCGGCCAGTTCGTGCGCCCCGACGGCACCACCGCCTACGAGCCGCAGTGCAAAGACCTGATGAGCGTGCGGGCGCTCGGCTACGAATACGTCCCGCAGTTGGTCGTCGGCCGGTTCCCGACCGATCGCCTGCGCGCGCTCGGCGTGTTGCGCCAGGTCGAGCCGTCGCGCCTGGTGACCACCCAGGCGACGCCGGCGGCGAGCGCCGCGGCCAGCGGTGCGCAGGCCTTCCGGTTCACCCTGCCCGCGCCGGCGCTGAGCGGCGTGCAGCGCGCCGCACGCCCGCCGCTCGCGGCCGC
>NZ_JACADR010000183.1 GCF_016106005.1 Roseomonas rosulenta | reverse complement strand
GGACGGGCGCGACGACGCGCCGCGCGGCGGGCGCCGCCAACGCGTGGCGCCGGGCCTGGTGCCGGCGCGGATCGCGGTGCGCGCGCGGCGCTGATCAGGCCTCGGCCAGGCCCCATTTGCGGGCCATCTCGGCGAAGAAGCCACTCTCGGTCCGCAGCGTCACCCAGGTATCGAGGAAGCGCAGCCACTGCGCGTCACCCGCCGGCGCCATGAAGGCCATGGGGATCGGGTTGCGCGGCTGGTCGCGCAGGATCGCCACCAGGTCGGGGTATTCGCGCGTCAGGAACGCGGCCTCGATCACGCTGGTCATGGCCGCATCGACGCGCCCGCCGAGCAGTTCCTGCCAGTCGCGCGCCGGGCTCTCGACACGCCGCAGTGTGGCATTGGGCAGCGCCTGCTGGACGAACTGCTCCATGGTGGTGCCGAGGGTGGTGCCGATGGTCACACCCCGCGCGTTCAGCGCTTCCCAGCCCGCGAACTTCGTCGCATCGCGCCGGCGCACCAGGGGGATGAAGCCGGTGCGCCCCCATGGCAGGGTGAAGGCGGCCGCCATGGCGCGCGCCACGGAGATCGAGGTGCCCGTCATCACCACGTCGAACTGGTCGGCCTGCAGGCCGTTGATGAGCGTGCGCCAATCGGTGGCGACGAACTCCGCGCGCAGGTTCATCTCGCGCGCCAGCTGCTGCGCGCAGTCGATCTGATGGCCGCGGTACTCGCGCGAGGCCGGGTCGCGGAAGGTCATCGGGTTGAAGTCCCCGGTGGTGCCGATGCGGATGCGCCCGGCCGCCTGCACGGCGGCGAGGCGCCCGGCGCCGGACTGAGCCTGCGCGGGAATGGCGATGGTGCCGGCGGCAAGCGCGGCGGCGGGCAGGGTGCGGCGAAACATGGGCGTGCCTCCGGAAGGGTGGCGCGCATGATGCCATGGCGGCGCCTGGGCGTCCTGCCGGCGCTGCTGCTGCTGGCCGGCTGCGGCGGCAACTGGGGCTGGCATGTGGTGAACCCGGCCGACCCGCGCGGCCAGGCGAACCTGCGCTTCATGCTGGACGGGCTGTGGGCGACGGTGTCGCTCTCGCTCGCTGCCATGGCGCTGTCGCTGGCGCTGGGCCTGGCGGTGGCGCTGGCGGGCTTCGCGCGGTGGCGGGCGCTGCGCTGGTTCAACCGGGTGTGGGTCGAGCTGTTCCGCGCCGTGCCGATCCTGGTGATGATCCTGTGGGTCTTCTACGGCCTGCCGGTGGTGCTCGACATCCGCATCGGCATCTTCGCGGCCGCGATGCTGGCCATTGCCGTGTGCGATTCCGCCTTCGAGGCGGAGATCCTGCGCGCCGGCATCCAGTCGATCGAGCGCGGCCAGCATGAGGCCGCGCAGGCGTTGGGATTGAATGGCTGGCAGCGCTACCGCTTCGTGGTGCTGCCGCAGGCGATCCGCCGCGTGCTGCCGCCGATCGGCAACCAGCTGGTCTATGTCGTGAAGATGTCCTCGCTGGCGAGCGTGATCGGCTACCAGGAGCTGACGCGCCGGGCGAACGAGCTGGTGGTGACGGTGTTCCGCCCGCTCGAGATCTACACCATCCTGGTGGTGGAATACCTGGCGCTGATCCTGCTGATCTCCTGGGCGGTGCGGCGGCTCGAGCGGCGGCTCGGCGCGGACCAGCGCCAGGGCATGCCGGGGTAGCGGCAGTTCCGCGCCCGTGGAGGCGCTGCGCGGCGGCACGCCGCGCCGGAACCCGGGTCCTGCGGCAGGGCAGATCCGACCGGATGAGGCCATCCGGTCGGGTCGTCCTGCTCCCGGCTCAGGTCCTGACCAGGGGACAGCCGCCCTCGGCCACGGGGCGGAAGGCGTCCTCGGCCGGCACGGTCGCGCGCAGCTTGTAGAAATCCCACAACCCACGGCTTTCTGACGGCGCCTTCACCTCGAACAGGTAGGCCGGGTGGATCTTGCGATTGTCCTCGCGGATGCGCCCGGGGCCGAAGGCGTCGTCGTCGGTCGGCATGCGCTTCATCGCCTCGATGACCGCGGCACCCGACTGCTTGGCGCGGGCGACGCCCACCTCGGCCACCGCCTTCAGGTAGTGGATGCAGCAGGAATAGGTGCCGGCGTGCTCCTGGTTGGGCATGTTGTCGGGGGTGCGGCGCAGGATGCGCGCCGCCAGCGCCCGCGTGCGATCATTGAGGTCGTGGTAGAAGACCTCGCTCATCACCATGCCCTGCGCGGCCTCGAGCCCGATGCCGCGGATGTCCTGCACGAACATGATCATGCCCGCGAGCTGCTGGCCGCGCCGCGTCAGCCCGAACTCATGCGCCTGCTTGACGCAGTTCACCATGTCGCCGGCGGCCATCGCGAGGCCCACCACCTTCGCGCGCGACGCCTGCGCCTGCAGCAGGAAGCTGCTGAAATCCGTGGTGCCCGGGAAGGGATAGCGCGCCGCGCCCAGCACGCGCCCGCCGGCGCGCTGCACGAAGCCGCCGGTGTCGCGCTCCAGCTGGTGGCCGAAGGCGTAGTCCGCCGTGATGAAGTACCAGGACTCCCCGCCCGATCGCACCGTGGCGCCGCCGACCACGTTTGCGAACATCCAGGTGTCGTAGGTCCAGTGGATCGTGTGGGTGCTGCACTGCGCGCCGGTCAGCGCCGAGGTCGCCGCACCGGACGCGAGCTGGACCTTGTCCTTTTCCTTCACGAGGTTCGCGACCGCCAGCGCGATGGCGGAGTTGTTCACCTCGCAGATCATGTCCACGCCGTCCTGGTCGATCCAGCGGCGGGCGAGCGCGAGGGCGGCGTCGGGGCGGTTCTGGTGGTCCCCCTGCAGCACCTCCACGCGGACGCCGCGGCTCGCGAGGCCGAGATCCTCCACCGCCTGCTGCGCCGCCGCGAGGCTCGTCGGCCCCGAGGTGCTGCGATAGGGGCCGGAGAAATCCGCCAGCACGCCGATGCGGATCACCTGGTCCTGCGCACGGGCGCGCGGCCCGCCGACGAGCATGGCGCCGGCGGCGCCGGCCAGCACCTGGCGGCGGTTGAAAGGCATCATGGCGTTCCCCGTGTTCGTTCGTGGTGACGAAGCTTCACGGGCGACGCGCCGCGATGCAAGCGCGGCGTCAGAAGCGGAAGTTGAGGCTCACCCCGGGGCTCGGCGCGTAGTACACGGGCGGCGGCGGCGCGTAGTAGTAGGCGCGCGGCGGCGGCGCGTAATAGACCGGGGGCGGCGGGCGGTAGTACCGCGGCGGCGGCGGCGCGTAGTAATAGGCACCCGGCGGCGGCCCCCAGCCATGGCCCGGATGGCCGCGGCGCCAGCGGCCGCGGCCGCCCTCGCCGCCATCGCCGACGGGCAGCAGCACGGATTGGCTTGTGTCGGGCACCTCGAGGAAGGGGCTCGCCCCGGCGCGCACCAGCGTGACGCCGGTGCCGTCGGCAGGTTCCGCCGCGGCGGCAGGCATGGCTGTGGCGCCGAAGCTGACATGCGCCACGCCGAGCAGGACGGCGCTGATCGCCAAAGGTCGCATCACTGTCTGTCTCTCCCGTTGCGCATGTTCGACGCCAAGCTTCTCGGGTCTCATCCTGCCATGGCCGCTTCATGGCAGTCTTGTCATCCGTCGGACACGATATCAGGAGATGAACCCGCATGCATCATGACCGGCCGCCGATCGACGTGGTCTCGGCCATGCCCGGCATCGCCTGGCCGGCACTGCCGTCGGCGCCGGGCGCGGCGCTGCTGGCGCTGCTGTTCCAGTTGGAGGGTACGCAATGGTGGCCGGCGGAGCGGATCGCCCGCGCTCAGCGCCGCCAGCTGGCCGCGCTGGTGGAGCATGCCCGCGCCGAGGTGCCCTTCTACGCCACGCGCCTGCCTGCCGCGCTGCCCGATCCCGGCGATGCCGCGGCCTGGGAAGCGGCTTGGCGCGCCATCCCGGTGCTCACGCGCGACGAGATCCAGGCCGCCGATGCCAGCGAGTCGATGCTCGCGCATCGCCTGCCACCGGGCCATGGCGAGTATCGCGAGGTCTTCACCTCGGGCTCCACCGGCCGGCCGGTGCGCGCCGTGCGCAGCCAGGTCTGGGAACTGGCCTGGAGCGCCTTCACGATGCGCGACCACCTGTGGCACCGCCGCGACCTGACCGGGACCATGGCCGTGATCCGCGAGAGCGGCCACGGCAAGGCGGCGTATCCCGATGGCGATTCGCAGCAGGGCTGGGGTTTCTCCGGTGCCGGACTGTTCGAATCGGGGCGGCTGGTCAGCCTGAACGTCACCACGCCGGCGGACCGCCAGGCGGAATGGCTGGCGCGGCAGGATCCGGACTACCTGCTCTCGCATCCCTCCATCCTGGTGCGGCTCGCGGCCGAGACGCGGGCGGCGGGGCTGCGCCTGCCGCGGCTGCGCCAAGTGATCGCGATCGCCGAGACGCTGCGCCCGGCCGCGCGCGCCGCGATCGAGGCCGCCTGGGGCGTGCCCGTCATCGACATCTACAGCACGCGCGAGGCCGGCTACCTGGCGCTGCAATGCCCGGACCACCCGCCGCACGTCCATGTCCAGTCGGAGGGCGTGCGCGTGGATGTCGAGCATGACGACGGCCGCCCCTGCGCCCCGGGCGAGACCGGCCGCGTGCTGGTCACGCCGCTGCACAACCTGGCCATGCCGCTGGTCCGCTACGACATCGGCGACGCGGCGGAGGTCGGCCCGCCCTGCCCCTGCGGGCGCGGGATGCCGGTTCTCACGCGCATCCTGGGGCGGCGGCAGAACATGCTGCGCCTGCCGGGCGGGGGACGGCGCTGGCCGCTGCTGTCATCGGGCGACCTCGGCGCGCTGGTGGCCGCCGTGCCGGGGCTGCGGCAATACCGGATCGTGCAGACCGCGATCGATGCGCTGCGGCTCGAGATCGTCGCAATCGGCCCGCTGACCGAGGCCGAGGCCGCCGCCGCGGCCGGCTGGGCGCGCGCCAAGTTCGGCGAGGGCTTCGCGGTGACGGTCCAGGCGCTGGCCGAGCTGCCGCGCAGCGCCGCCGGCAAGGCCGAGGACTTCGTCTGCGACATCCCCGACGCGCCCTGACCTTCCGCGCGCGCCGCGTCCGGGCCATCATCGGACACTGACCTCGATCGGGAATGGCCACCATGGCGCTGCGCTGCGACCTCATCATCCGCGATGCGACGATTTTCGACGGCACGGGCGGGCCGCGCCGGCGCGGCGATGTCGGCGTGACCGGAGACCGCATCGTGGCGGTGGGCGACCTCGGCGGTGCCTCGGCGGATCGCGAGGTGATGGCGAATGGCCGCGCCCTCGCGCCCGGCTTCATCGACGCCCACACCCATGACGACCGCGCGGTGATGTGCGGGCCGGCGTGCATGACCTGCAAGATCAGCCAGGGGGTGACCACCGTGGTGGTGGGCAATTGCGGCGTCTCGCTCTCGCCCGCGCGCTTCAGCCGCAAGCCGCCGCCGCCGCTCGACCTGATCGGCGAGGAGGGCTGGTGGCGCTTCGACAGCTTCGGCGACTACGCGCATGAGCTGAAGAAGCGCGGCTCCGAGGTGAACACCTACGCCCTGGTCGGCCACCAGACCATGCGCGTCGAGGCCATGGACGGCGACGTGATGCGCCCGGCCAAGGATTCCGAGATCGAGCACATGCGCCTGCGGGTGAAGAACTCGCTGGCCGAGGGCGCGTCGGGCTTCTCCACGGGCCTGTACTACCCGCCCAACATGCACGCGACGACCGAGGAGGTGATCGCGGTGGCCGAACCGCTGCGCGCCATGGGCGGCATCTACGTGACCCACATGCGCGACGAGGCGGACCGCGTGCTGGCCTCGATCGAGGAGACGGCGAAGATCGGCAAGCGCGTAGGCGTGCCGGTCTGGGTCAGCCACCACAAGTGCTCGATGCCGGAGAACTACGGGCGCTCGACCCAGACGTTGCCGCTGATCGAGGCGATCAACCAGACGCAGGACATGTTCTTCGACATGTACCCCTACCCGGCCGGGTCCACCGTGCTGATGCCCGACCGGCTGCGCGAGGACGTGAAGGTGATGATCACCTGGTCGATCCCGCACCCCGAGATGGCGGGGAAATACCTGAGCGACATCGCGCGCGGCTGGAACACCGACATCCGCCAGGCGGCCGAACGCCTGCTGCCCGCGGGGCAGGTCACCTGGCAGATGGACGAGGAAGACGTCCGCCGCATCATGGCGCATCCGATGTCGGTGATCGGATCGGACGGCATCCCGCACGACGCGCATCCGCATCCGCGGCTGTGGGGGACCTTCCCGCGCGTGCTCGGGCTGTACGCGCGCGAGCTGCGGCTGTTCAGCCTGGAGACCGCCATCCACAAGATGACGGGGCGCACGGCGAACCTGTTCGGCATGATCGACCGCGGCGAGATCCGCGAGGGCGCCTATGCCGACCTGGTGCTGTTCGACGCCGACACCGTCATCGACCGTGCGACCTTCGAGGACCCGAAGCAAACCAGCGAGGGGATCGAGGAAGTCTGGGCCAACGGAACACCGACCTACGTCGCCGGCAAGGGCGCGACCGGGGAAAAGCCGGGCAGGCTCGTCACGCGCAACCGCGTGTGACGGGGGCGCCGCCCCCGAACCCCCGCCGGGGTGACAGTGTCACCCCGGACCCCGCCGTCAATCGAGCACGCGGAAGATCGCCTCGATCTCCACCGGGATCTGGTTGGGCAGGCTCACGAAGCCGACCGCCGATCGCGCGTGTTTGCCGTTCTCCCCCAGCACGGCCAGGAACAGGTCCGAACACCCGTTGATCACCTTGGGATGATCCGTGAAGTCGGGCGTCGCATTCACCATGCCCAGCACCTTCACGCAGCGCAGCTTCGCCAGGCCCCCGGCACCCTCCGCCGCCGCCGCCAGCAGGCCGAGGCCCACCATCCGCGCATAGCCATATGCGTCCTCGACACTCATCTCGGTCGGCACCTTGCCGCGCACCGGCACGCCATCCGGCCGCCGCGGGCCCTGCCCCGAGGTCCAGAGCATGTCCCCCTCCCGCCGCCAGGGCACGTAGCTGCCCATCGGTTTGGGCACCGGCGGCAGCGTCAATCCCAGCGCCGCCAGCCGCTGTTCGGGTGTATCCTCGGCCATCGCACATCCCTCCAGAAACCACCCCGCCATGCGACACGCGCAACGCCGCCCCGGCAAGAGCGCAGATGAATGTCAGCAACACTGACCTAACATCGCCCCATGGACCACCTCGCCCTGCTCGGCTTCGCCATTGCCATGTCGGTCACGCCGGGGCCGAACGTGCTGATGGTCGCGGCGGGGGCGGCCAATGCCGGCGTGCGTGCCACCGTGCCGCACATGATGGGCATCGCGGTAGGCTTCGGGGCCATGCTGCTGATCGTGGGGCTCGGCCTCGCCGCGCCCTTCGCCGCCGCACCCTGGCTGCACACCGCGCTGAAATGCGGCGGTGCCGCCTGGCTGCTGCTGCTGGCCTGGAAGATCGCGCGCGCCGGCGCGCCGGGCGAAGGCCCGCCCCGCCCGCCGCTGGGCTTCATCGGCGCGGCGCTGTTCCAATGGGTGAACCCGAAGGCGTGGATGATCGCGCTCGCCGCCATCCCGACCTTCACCACGCCCGATGGCGATATCCTGCGCGAAGCGCTGCTGGTCGCGGGCGCCTTCGCGCTGGTGGGCTTTCCTTGCACGCTGGTCTGGGCGCTGCTCGGCGCCGGCGCGTCCCGCCTGCTGCGCACCGATCGCGCGCTGCGCGGCTTCAACATCGCCATGGCGGTGCTGCTGGTGGCCTCGCTGATCCCGGCCTTCGTCTGACGGGTCGCACTTCGACACACCGCGCGGCGCGCATCGCTGGCAGGATGGCGGCATGACGCACCACCGCATCCTGCGCCGCCCGCTGCTCGGCGCCGCCCTTCTGCTGCCGCTGCCGGCCTTCGCGCAGCAGCGCACCGAGACCCCGCGCCAGACCCGCGGCCCCTTCTACCCCGTGGCCTTCCCCGCCGACACCGATGCCGACCTAGTGCGCGTGCAGGGCGCGGCGGCGCAGGCCATGGGAACGGTGGCGCATCTGCGCGGCCGCGTGACCGACACAGCGGGCAACGCTGTCGCCGGCGCCCTCGTCGAGATCTGGCAATGCGACGCGCAGGGCATCTATCGCCACCCCCGCGCGCCCGACACCGACCGCTTCGACACTAACTTCCAGGGCTATGGCCGCACGATAACCGATGCGACCGGCGGCTACGCCTTCCGCACCCTGCGCCCGGCCCCCTATCCCGGCCGCACGCCGCATATCCATGTGCAGGTCACGCGGCCGGGCGGCGCGGTGCTGGTCACGCAGTTCTACGTCGCGGGGGAACCGCTCAACGCGCACGACGGGCTGCTGAATGCCATTCGCGACCCCCGCGCGCGCGACGCCGTGATCATCCCCTTCATCCCGGCCGATCGCATCGAGCCGCGAGCGCTGCTCGCGCAGGCCGACATCGTGCTGGGCTGAAGCGCTTCACGCGGGCAGCGCCCGCGCGCTGGACCACGCCGCCCGCTGCCGCCTAGGCTCCGCCCCCCGCGGAGAGGACAACGCCCATGCGCCGCCTGACACTCGCCTTCCTGCTGAGCGCCACCACGGCGCTCGCCACCGAATTGCCGGTGCGCAGCGTGACACTGTCCTCCGCCGGCCTTGCACAGGTGGAGCGCGCCGGCGAGGTCGCGCCCGACGCCTCCGTCACCTTCCGCGCCCCCACCGATGACGTGGACGACCTGCTGCGCAGCCTGATCGTGGTCGATACCGCCGGCACGGTGGAGGGCCTGCGCCTGCCCGCCCGCGACCTGGCCGGCGAGGCCTTCCGCGGCCTGCCCTTGCGCCCCGACGATTTCGACAGCCGCATCCGCCTGCTCGCGGCGCTGCGCGGCCAGGAGGCCGAGGCCGGCGGCGCGCGCGGGCGCATCGCCGACGCCGCCGAGGTGCCGCCCGTGGCG
>NZ_JACADR010000182.1 GCF_016106005.1 Roseomonas rosulenta | reverse complement strand
CGACGCCATGCCAGCCTGGTGGTGATTGCCGCCATCGGGGCCGCGGCCGCGGCCGCGCTCTGGCAGCGCGCCGGCGCGCCCGCGGTCGGCGCCGCGCTGTATCACGCCTGGGAACTGTTCCTGTTCATCGCGCCCTCGCTGCTTGCCGGCCTGCTCCTCGCGGCGGCGCTGCGCCAGCTCATCTCGCCCGGCGCGCTGGCGCGCTGGATGGGCGCCGAGAGCGGCTGGTTCGGCCTCGCGGTCGCGACGCTGGCCGGTGCGCTCACGCCCGGCGGGCCGATGGCCGCCTTTCCCCTCGTGCTCGTGCTGGCCGGCGCGGGGGCGGATCGCGGCGCGCTCGTCGCCTATATCCTGTCCTGGGCGCTGAACGGCTTCCAGAAGCTGCTGGTCTACGAGATGCCGCTGCTCGGGCCGGACTTTGCCATCATGCGCACGCTGGTCACCCTGCCCATGCCGATGATCGCGGGCTGGGTGGCGCGCCGCCTGCCGATCGCCTGGACCCCTCCCAGATGACCGGCGGCCAGGTCTTCCTCGCCGTCGTGGCGGTGATCGCCTTCGGCGCCTGCCTGCGCCGCGGGCCGGGCGCGGCACGGCGCGCGGTCGCGGATACCGGAAGCAGCCTGCTGAAGATCCTGCCGATCTTCGCCGTGGCGCTGCCGATGGCGGCCTTCCTGGCGGAACTGATCCCGGCCGATGCGGCGGTGACCTGGATCGGCCCGGACTCGGGGCTCAACGGCATCCTCGTCGCCTCCTTCGCCGGCGGGCTGATGCCGGGCGGGCCCTTCGTCACCTTCCCGCTCGTGCTGGCCTTCGCCAAGGCGGGCGCGGGCGTGCCGCAGATGGCCGCCCTCATCACCGGCTGGTCGATCTTCGCCCTGCACCGGATCATCACCTGGGAATACCCGGTTCTGGGCTGGCGCTTCGTCGTGATCCGCCTGATCGCCGCGGCCCCCCTGCCGATCCTGGCCGGGCTGCTGGCCGAGGGCGCGGTGGCGCTGCTGCCCATCACCCTCGGCCGGCCCTGACCCTGGCGCCCCCGGCCCGCTTCGGGCATGACGCGCGGCGATGGACGCCAGCACCCCTGACACCGACTGGACGGCGCTGCTCGCCGCGCGCGAGGGCGCGCGCCCCGCCGGCGCGCTGGCACCGCTCTTTGCGCCCATCCTGGCCCCGCCCGCCGCAGCCGATGGCTGCCGCGTCATCGGCCGCCTGGCGCAGACGCTGGACGGGCGCATCGCCACCGCATCGGGCAGCAGCCAATGGATCGGCGGGCCGGGCGATATCCTGCACACCCACCGCCTGCGCGCGCTCTGCCACGCCGTCGTGGTCGGCGCCGGCACCGTCCGCCACGACGACCCGCGCCTGACCACGCGCGAGGTGCCAGGCCCCGACCCCGTGCGCGTGGTGATCGACACCGACCGCCACCTCTCGGCCGATTTCCGCATCTTCCGCGACGGCCCGCCCACGCTGCTCGCCTGCGCGAACGACACGCCCGGCCCCGACACCCACGGCACCGCCGAGGTGCTGCGCCTGCCGCGCGAGGCCACCGGCGGCATCGCCCCCGTCGCCCTTCTCCGCGCGCTCGCCGCGCGCGGCCTGACACGCATCTTCGTCGAAGGCGGCGGGCTCACCGTCTCGCGCTTCCTCGCCGCCGGCTGCCTCGACCACCTGCACGTCACCGTGGCACCCGTGCTGCTCGGCTCGGGCATCCCGGCCTTCACCCTGCCGGAAGTGGCGCGCATCGCCGACGGGCTGCGCTTCAGCTGGAAGGTCCACGAGATACCGCCGGACATCCTGCTGGATATCGCGGTGAACCGCGCACGGCCGGGCGGCGCACCGTGAGAAGCAAGCAGCGGGGGAGGGAACTCCCCCGCACCCCCTCCTTTTTCTGGCTTTTGGGGACTGACGGGTGAACGAAGCTCGGGCGCTTTGGACCGTCGCGGCGAATCGCTGCGAGATCCGACATGAAGCCCTGCCGGCGCGCGCGCCCGACCAGGCGCTGGTCCGCGCGCGCGCATCCGGCATCTCGCGCGGCACCGAACGCCTGGTGCTGACGGGGCGCGTGCCCCCCTCACAGCACGCCGCCATGCGCTGCCCCCTCCAGCAGGGCGACTTCCCCTTCCCGGTGAAGTACGGCTACAGCGCCGTCGGCACCGTCGAGGACGGGCCGGGCCCGCTGAAAGGCCAGCGCGTCTTCGTCCTGCATCCGCACCAGGACCGCTTCCTCGCCCCCGCCGCCATGTGCATCCCCATCCCGGACGCCGTGCCCGACACGCGCGCCGTGCTCGCCGCCAACATGGAGACCGCGGTGAACGTGCTGTGGGACGCCCGCCCGCTGGTCGGCGAACGCGCCCTCGTCATCGGCGCGGGCGTTGTCGGGCTACTGGTGGCGCATCTCCTCGCCCGCATCCCCGGCGTCGAGGTCGTGGTCTGCGACATCGACCCGCGCCGCCGGGCGATCGCCGAAGCCCTGGGCGCGGGCTTCTGCGCGCCCGAGGACGCGCCGGGCGAACGCGACCTCGTCATCCACGCCTCCGCCGACCCCGCCGGGCTGCGCCGCGCCCTCGAGCTCTGCGCCTTCGAGGCGCGCATCATCGAAGCGTCATGGTTCGGCACGCGCGAGGCGAGCCTGCCGCTCGGCGAGGCCTTCCACAGCAAGCGCCTGTCGATCGTCTCCACGCAGGTCGGCGCCGTGGCCCCCGCGATGCGCGGCCGGCGCACCCATGGGCAGCGCATGGCCCTCGCGCTGACCCTGCTGGCCGACCCGGCGCTCGATGCGCTGGTCGGCCCCGCCACGCGCTTCGCCGACCTGCCCGCCGCCATGTCCGGCCTGCTCAACCCGCCGCCCGGCGAGGTGCCGCCGCTCTGCCCCCTCGTGCTCTACGACTGACCGGCCGGCGCGGGTGACGCGCGCCGCGGCGGCCGCTAAAAGACCGCCATGTACAGCCTCACCGTCGTCGACCACGTCATGATCGCCCATTCCTTCCGCGGGGAGGAATTCGGCCCCGCCCAGCGCCTGCACGGCGCCACCATGATCGTGGAGGCCGAATTCCGCGCCCCCGCGCTCGACCGCCTGAACCTGCTGGTGGACATTGCCGCGGCGAAGGTCGAGCTGCGCGCCATCCTCGACACCTTCGACTACCGCAACCTCGACGCCGAACCCCAGTTCGCCGGGCAGAACACCACCACCGAGTTCCTCTGTGCCCATATCCACAAGCTGCTGAGCGCGGCACTCGCGGAAGGCCGCCTCGGCGAGGGCGGGCGCGCCGTGACGGGGCTCAAGGTGCTGCTGAAGGAAAGCCACATCGCCTGGGCCGCCTATGAAGGGGCGCCGGCGGCTTGAGCATCCACCTCCTCGTCCCCGCGCCCTTCGACGCGATCTCGGGCGGCTACATCTACGACCGCCGCATGGTCGAGGGGCTGCGCGCGCTGGGCGAGAGCGTCGAGGTCGTCGAGCTCCCGGGCCGCCACCCCGCCCCGGACGAGGCCGCGGAAGCCGGCGCGCGCGCCGCGATCCATGCCCTGCCGGCGAATGCGCGCATCGTCATCGACGGGCTCGGCCTGCCGGCCTTCCTGCCGCTGGCGCAGGAGCTCGCCGCGCGCCGCGCGGTGGCGCTGATCCATCACCCGACGGCGCTCGAGCACGGCGCGGACGAATCCACGCGCACCGTGCTCAAGGCCAAGGAACGCGCGCTTTTCAGCGCCTGCGCGCGGCTGGTCTGTACCTCCTCGCTCACGGCGCGGCGCCTGCCCGAGGAATTCGGCGCCGACCCGCAGCGCATCGGCGTGGTCGAGCCCGGCACCGACGAGGCCCCGCGCGCGGCCGGCTCCGGCGGGCCTGGCTGCGCCATCCTGAGCGTCGGCACGCTGGTGCCGCGCAAGGGGCATGACGTGCTGCTGCGCGCCCTCGCGCGGCTCACCGACCTCGAATGGTCGCTCACCATCGCCGGCGACGACCGGCGCGCCCCCGCCCATGCGCACGGCCTGCGCGCTTTGGCCGAGGAACTCGGCGTCGCCGCGCGCGTCACCTTCGCCGGCGAGGTCGAAGGCGCGGCGCTGGAGGCGCTCTACCACCGCGCCGACCTGTTTGCGCTGGCCACCCGCTGGGAGGGCTACGGCATGGCCGCGGCCGAGGCGATGGCCCGTGGGCTGCCGCTCGCCATCACCGCCGGCGGCGCCATCGCCGAGGTGGTCGCGCCCGGTTCGGCCATCGTCTCGCCGGTCGATGACGTCATCTCGCTGTCCAAGGGCATGCGCCGTCCAATCTTCGATGCCGAATTGCGCGCCGAGATGGCCGAGGCCGCCTGGCAGGGCGGGCAGCGCCTGCCGCGCTGGGCCGACCGCGCCGAAGCCTTCCGCGCCGAGCTCGAGAGGGCCTTCGCATGATGGCCGAGGAATTCGACGGCGACTGGCTCGACCTGCGCGAGCCCTACGACGCCGCCGCGCGCGACCCGGGCCTCGCCGCCATGCTGGCCGCCGCCCTGCCGGCGCGCCCGCGCGTGCTCGACCTGGGCGCGGGCACGGGCAGCCTGCTGCGTTGGCTCGGCCATTTCATCGGCCGCGCCCAGGCATGGACGCTGGTTGATGCCGATGCCGCGCTGCTCGAGCGCGCCTTCGAGACCATCGCGGATCGCGCCGAGGCGGTCGGCTGGGTCGCCACCTGGCCGGGGAGGAAGACCCTGCTGGTGCACTCGCCCGAGGGCGCCTGGCGCATCGAGGGGCTGGTCGCGAACCTGGTGCTGGCCCCGGCCAACCTGCCACTCGACCGTGTCGATGCGGTGGTGAACACCGCGCTGTGCGACCTCGTCTCCCGCGACTGGGTTGAGGCGATGGCGGCGGCCTGCGCGCGCCGCCGCCTGCCCTTCTACGCCGCGCTGAACGTGACGGGGCGCGAGCGCTTCTCGCCCCCCTACCCGGGCGACGCGCTGGTGATGCGCGGCTTCCGCCGCGACCAGCGGCGCGACAAGGGCTTCGGCGGCATCGCACTCGGCCCCGCCGCCCCCGATGCCATCGCCGAGGCCTTCGCCGCCCATGGCTACAGCGTGCATCGCGCCGCCTCGGACTGGGTGATCGACCGCCGCGCGCGCGTCTTCGCCGCCGAGATCGCGACCGGCCACGGCAGCGCCGCCATGGCCTGGGAACGCCGCGACGCCGCGCGCATCGAGGACTGGATCGAGGCCCGCCGCGCCCAGGCGATGGATGCGCTGCTGTCCGTGCGCATCGGCCACCAGGATGTGCTCGCCCTGCCCCCAGGCTGAAGGAAGGCCGCCATGCCCGACACGCCGCGCCCCATCGCCGTGACCGCCATGGAGGTGCCGCCGCGCGCGAAGCCCTCCGGCTACCCAGCCGACCTGGTGGACAAGATCGGCGGGCGCGAGAAGCGCACGCTCGGCGACATCTTCGGGCTGAAGAACTTCGGCGTGAACATCACCCGCCTGCCGCCGGGTTCGGCCTCCGCATTGCGCCACGCGCATGAGAAGCAGGACGAGTTCGTCTACATCCTGGAAGGGGCCTGCACGCTGGTGACCGATGCGGGCGAGACGCCGCTGCGCGCGGGCATGTGCGCCGGCTTCCCCGCCGGGACCTGGGATGCGCACCACCTGGTGAACCGCGGCGACGCCGATTGCCTGTATCTCGAAGTGGGAGACCGCACGAAGTTCGAGCGCGTGATCTACCCCGACGACGACCTCGACATCCGCCCCGGCCCGGATGGGCGCAGCGTGTACTACCGCAAGGACGGCACGCCCGTTTTCTGAAGGAGGGCGACCATGCCCCTGCTGCTCGGCTGCATCGCGGATGACTTCACCGGCGCGACCGACCTCGCGAACACGCTGGTCAAGGGCGGCATGTCCGCCGTGCAGGTGATCGGCGTGCCCGACGGCCCGCTGCCCGAGGCCGATGCCGTCATCGTGGCACTCAAGACGCGCACGGCACCGGTGGGCGATGCGGTCGCGCAGTCGCTGGCCGCCTGCGATGCGCTGGTCGCGGCCGGGGCGAAGCAGCTCTTCTGGAAATACTGCTCCACCTTCGACAGCACCGATGCGGGGAACATCGGCCCGGTCGGCGATGCGCTGCTGAAGCGGCTGGGCTCGGGCTTCGCCATCGCCTGCCCGGCCTTCCCGACCAATGGGCGCACCATCTATCTCGGCCACCTCTTCGTCGGCGGCGCGCTGCTGAACGAGAGCGGGATGGAGCACCACCCCCTCACCCCCATGACGGATGCGAACCTGGTGCGCGTTCTCTCGCGCCAGACCAGCGGCGGCGTGGGCCTGGTGCCCTTCGGCGTGGTGGAACAGGGTGCCGGCGCGATCCGGCGCGAGATGACGCGCCTCGTCGATTCCGGCCGCCGCTGGGCGATCGTGGATGCGGTGACCGACGCGCACCTGATGGCGATCGGCGAGGCGGTCGCACCCCACGCGCTGGTGACCGGCGGGTCGGGTGTCGCGATGGGCCTGCCGGAGAATTTCCGCCGCGCCGGGCTGCTGCCCGCGCGCGCCGATGCGGCATCGCTGCCGCCGATGCAGGGCTTCGCCGCCGTCGTCGCCGGGTCCTGCTCGCGCGCGACACTCGGGCAGATTGGCCTCGCGCGCGACCATGCGCCGGTGCTGGAATTGGATGCACTCGCCACCCCCGACGCTGCCGCCATGGCCGCGCAGGCGCTGGCCTGGGTCGATGGCAAGCTCGCCGCCGACCGACCCGTGGTGATCGCCGCCTCCGCCACGCCGGAGAAGGTCGCGGCCCTGCAGGCGAAGCTGGGGCGCGAGGCCGCCGGCGCGCTGGTCGAGGACGCCGTCGCCACCATCGCGGCGGGCCTGGTCGCGCGCGGCGTCGGCCGCCTGGTGGTGGCGGGCGGCGAGACCTCCGGCGCCGTGGTGCAGCGCCTGGGCGTGACATCCCTGCGCATCGGCCCCGAGATCGACCCCGGCGTGCCCTGGACCTACGCCAACCCGACCGGGATGCACCTCGCGCTCAAGTCGGGCAATTTCGGCGCGCGCGACTTCTTCCTGAAGGCGTTCTCCCATGGATGAGGCCGCACTTCGCGCGCAACTCGCGATGCTCGGCGCATCGCTGTTCCAGCGCGGCTATTCGGTCGGCACGGCGGGGAACATCTCGGTGCGCCTGCCCGATGGCTACCTGATGACGCCGACCAATTCCTGCCTCGGGCGGCTCGATCCCGCGCGGATCAGCAAGCTGGCGCCGGACTGGTCGCATGTGTCGGGCGACAAGCCCTCGAAGGAGGTCTTCATGCACCGCGCCGTGCTGACCGCGCGGCCCGATGCGGGGGCGGTGGTGCACCTGCATTCCACCCACGCCACGGCCATCGGCTGCCTCGCCCAGCCCGGCGAGCCCGCGCCGATCCCGCCGCTCACGCCCTACTTCGTCATGCGCATCGGCCGCGCCCTGCCCGTGATCCGTTACTACCGCCCGGGCGATGCGGCGATGGAGGCCGACATCCACGACGCGGCGAAAACCGCCAAGGCCGTGCTGCTCGCGAACCACGGCCCGGTGGTGTCCGGCCGCACGCTGGAAGACGCGGTGCATGCCGCCGAGGAGCTGGAGGAAGCCGCGCGCCTCGCGCTGCTGCTGCGCGGTGCCGGCGCGCGCGAACTCACGCCTGCGCAGGTGGACGACCTGCTCGCCACCTTCGGGTGATGTGGATCATGGTCGCCGGGCCCTATGCCTCCGGCGGCGCCGACGCGCCCACCCGCGCCGCGCGCCTCGCCGCGATGAACCGCGCGGCACTCGCGCTGTTCCGCCGCGGCCACATCCCGGTCATCGGCGTGAACATGGCCCTGCCCGTCATCGTCGCCGCCCAGGGTCGCGACGATGCGGGCGATGCCTATGCCGAGGTGATGCAGCCGCTCAGCCTCGCGCTCGCCGAACGCTGCGACGCCATCCTGCGCCTGCCGGGCGAGAGTGCGGGCGCCGATGAGGAGCTTGCCCGCTTCGAAGCCGCCGGCAAGCCCGTGTTCCGCGCGGTCGAGGACATCCCGCCGGCCGCCTGAGGCCGCCCGCGGGGCTATCCGGCATCCTCCTCCGACCAGCCGATCCGGGTGACGGCGGGCTCCACGCTCATGCGGCCGATGATCCGTTCGAGAACCGCAGGCGCATCGCCCGCGGCGACCACCCGCGCGCTCAGCGCCACGCGGCCCGGCGCGTCGAGGTCCTCGCTGTCGAGGCGCAGCAGCCGCGCCTCGCTCAGCGCGATCTGCTTGACCAGCAGCCCGCGGATCGCCGCCTCGCTCTCGGCCAGGCAGGTCGCGGTGATGCGGAAGGCGCGCTCCGCCTCCGCCCCCGCAGCCGGCGCGCGGTCGATCAGTGCGACCAGCGGGCGGATCACCAGGTTGACCGCGATGATCAGCCCGGCCAGCAGCGCCCCGATCGCGATGAACCCCGCCGCGCAGGCCACGCCCACCGCCGCCGCGCACCACAGCGTGGCGGCGGTGTTGAGGCCCTTCACGTTCAGCCCCTCGCGCATGATGGCACCCGCGCCGAGGAAGCCGATCCCCGAGACCACCTGCGCCGCCATGCGCGACGGGCTTGCCTCGTTCGCCATGGTGAAGCCGACCAGCGCGAAGGCGGCCGCCCCTAGCGCTACCAGCGCATTGGTGCGCAGCCCCGCCGCGCGCTGGCGGTACTGCCGCTCGACGCCGATCGCAGCCCCCAGCAGCAGGGCCGCCACCAGCCGCAGCGCCACATCCTCGAAGCCGAGCATCGGTGCCCTCCCGTTGCGACTTCATCCCAGGCCCTGCCCGGTGCGCAAGCGGCGCCCCGTCTTGACCTCGCGCGGCCGCCGCGCCAGACGGCGCGCGGAGACGACACCAAGGACGCCACGCCATGACGACACGCCGCGCCGTGCTCGCCGCCGCGACGCTCGCAGCCTTGCCCGCCCGCGCGCAGGCGCCATGGGCGCCCGATGGCCCGGTGCGCTTCATCCAGGGCTTCGCGCCCGGCGGCACCACCGACATCGTCGCCCGCCTGCTCGCCCCGCCACTCGCCGCCGCGCTGGGCCAGCCCGTGGTGGTCGAGAACCGCCCGGGCGCCGGCGGCACCCTGGCG
>NZ_JACADR010000181.1 GCF_016106005.1 Roseomonas rosulenta | reverse complement strand
CCGCCCATGCGCGCCGCCGCGATGGCGAGCGCGCCGATCGGCCCGCAGCCGGTCACCAGCACGCGGCGGCCGAGCAGCGGCCCGGCCTGGCGGGCGGCGTGCAGGCAGACGGCGAGCGGTTCGGCGAAGGCCGCGGTGGTGGTGTCGAGGCCGGGGGGCAGCGGCACGGCCTGCGCGGCCTCGCAGACCAGCGCCTCGCGGAAGCCGCCATCGACATGCGGGTCGCGCATCGCGCTGCCGTAGAAGCGCATGTCGAGGCAGTGCTGCTGCGCGCCTTCCTGGCAGTAGCGGCAGCGCCCGCAGGGCAGCGACGGATTCACCGCCACCGCCTGCCCGGCCGCGAGGCCCGTGACACCGGCGCCGAGCGCATCGATCACGCCCGCGACCTCGTGCCCCAGCACCATCGGATGCTTCACGCGGATGGCGCCGAAGCCGCCATGCTCGAAGTAATGCAGGTCGGAGCCGCAGATGCCGCCGGCCGCGATGCGCACGCGCACCTGGCCAGGGCCTGGTTCGCCGGTGGGGCGCTGTTCCACCCGCAGGTCGTGCGCGGCGTGGATGACGACGGCGCGCGTCATGGCACGGGGGTCGGCAGCGGCCGCCCGTCGAAATGCGCCTCGAGGTTCGCCAGCATCAGCGCGCCCATGGCCTTGCGCGTTTCGACCGTGCCGGAGGCCTGGTGGGGCGAGAGCACGACATTCGGGAAGGTCGCGAAGACCGCGTCGATGGCGGGTTCGTTGTGGAAGACATCGAGGCCCGCGGCGGCGATGCGGCCGGCTTTCAGCGCCTCGATCAGCGCGGCTTCATCAACGACGCTGCCCCGCGAGACGTTCACGAAGATGGCGCCGGGGTTCAGCGCCTCGATCGCCGCGCGGTCCACCAGGCCCGCGGTCGCCGCACCGCCAGCGGCGGAGACCACGAAGATGTCCACATGTGGCGCCATCGCCGCGGGCGAGGCGTGGAAGGTATAGGGCAGGTCCTTCTTCGCGCGGCCGGAGTACGAAATCGCCATGCCGAAGCCCTCGGCCCGCCGCGCGATGGCGCGCCCGATCCGCCCCAGCCCGACGATGCCTATGCGCTTGCCCCAGACGCGCGTGGCAGGGCGCATCGGCCCCTGCCGCGCCCAGGTGCCGGAGCGCACATAGGCGTCGCCTTCCGGGATGGCGCGCGCGGTCGCGAGCAGCAGGGCGAAGGCCATGTCGGCCACATCCTCGGTCAGCACGTCGGGCGTGTTGGTGACCGCTATGCCGCGCGCGCGGGCGGCGGGCAGGTCGATCGCGTCCACGCCCACGCCGTAGCAGGCGATGATCCTGGCATTGGGGCAGGCATCCATCATGGCGGGGTCGGCGCCGAGTTCGCCCTTGGTGGCGATCGCGCGGATCGAAGGGCCGTGCTGCGCGAGGAAGGCGGCGCGGTCCGGGGCCTCATACAACAGGTGCAGGGTGAAGCGCTGTGCGAGTGCCTCGAGGTCCCAATCGGGCAGCACGCCCACCACCAGCAGCCCCGGCTTGTCCATCCGCGCGTCCTCCCCCTAGCCTTGCCGCGCAGATTACACGGGGAAACGCCGATGTCGCGCGCACTGTTCGACCTGACGGGGAAGCTCGCCCTGGTGACCGGATCGAGCCAGGGGATCGGCCTGGCGCTGGCGCGCGGCCTCGCGGAGGCCGGTGCCAAGGTGGTGCTGAACGGGCGCGACGCGGCGAAGCTGGAGGCGGCGCGCGCGCATGTGCCGGGCGCGGTCACGGCGGCCTTCGACGTGACGGACCACGCGGCGGTCGAGGCCGGCGTCGCGGCGATCGAGGCCGCGCATGGCCCGCTGCACATCCTGGTGGCGAATGCCGGCATCAACCTGCGTGCGGCCTCGGTGGACATGCCGCCCGAGACCTGGCGGCGTGTCATGGACGTGAACCTCGACGGCGTCTGGTACTGCTGCCAGGCGGCGGGCAAGCGCATGGTGCATCGCGGCCGCGGCAAGATCATCACGGTGTGCTCGGTGCAGAGCGAGCTGGGCCGGCCAACCATCGCGCCCTATGCCGCGAGCAAGGGCGCGCTGCGGATGCTCACGCGCACGCTCTGCGCCGAATGGGCGAAGCACGGGGTGAACGTGAACGGGCTGGCGCCCGGCTACTACGACACGGAACTGACCAGCGCGCTGGTGCAGGACCCGGCCTTCACGGATTGGCTGTGCAAGCGTGTGCCGGCTGGGCGCTGGGGCCGGGTGGAGGAGCTGGTCGGCGCAACGGTGTTCCTCGCCGCGCCGGCCTCGGACTTCGTGCACGGGCAATTGATATTCGTGGATGGCGGCATGACCGCCGTGGTCTAGCCCGCCCGCGCGATCAACCGCCGCGCCCGGTCCACGATCGGCTTGTCGATCATGTCGCCCTCGAAGGCGACGGCCCCCTTCCCTTCCGCCAGCGCCGCCTCGAAGGCCGCGACCAGGCGCTTCGCGCGGTCCACCTCCTCCGGGCGCGCGACGTATTCCTCGTTGATGATCGGCACCTGGGAAGGATGCACGCAGGACGCGCAGGCGAAGCCGATGGCGCGCGACCGGCGCAGCATCGCGCGATAGCCGTCCAGGTCCTTCAGCCCGGCGACCGTTCCGATGAAGCCCAGCGGCAGCACCCCCGCCGCGCGTGCCGCCACGAGGCCCATGCGCTTGGGCAGGTCCAGCGCATCGGGCGTGGGCTCGGCGCCGAGGTCGGTTGCCAGGTCCTCGCCGCCCACGCCCAGCGCCACCACGCGCGGATCGGCGGAGGCGATGGCCTGGGCGTGCGCGAGCGCGGCCGCATCCTCGATGAGCACGATGAAGCGCACGGCGCCAGTCGCGCGGCCGGCTTCCGCTTCGGATTCCGCCGTCATTTCGGACAGCAGCCGCACATGGTCGGCGCCCATCATCTTCGTGCAGACCAACCCGTCCGCGCCCGCCGCCACCGCCGCCCCGATGTCGCGCGCCGCCAGTCGCAGCGGGCGGTTGATGCGCACCACCACGTCAGCGCCGTTGCGGCGCACGCTCGCGACCGAGGCTGCCAGCCCGGCGCGCGCGGCATCCTTCGCGTCGGGCGCGACCCCGTCCTCGAGGTCCAGGATCACCGCATCCGCGCCGCGCTCATGCGCCTTTGCGACGAACTTCTCCGCACTCGCGGGCACATACAGCAGCGAACGCCAGGCCGGCAGGTCACGGGTCATGCGGGCGGGTGCTCCTGGCGCCAGTGGCGCGCGATGTCCACGCGGCGCATCACCGCCACGCGCGGATGGTTGCCGATCCAGTCGAGCAGCCGCGCCAGGCCCATCGCGCGCCCCGGATGCGCGATGATGCGGTTGTGCAGCCCGAAGGAGAGCATGCGCGGCGGGTCCTCCCGCAGCACGCATTCGATCGCGTCGCGCATGTAGTCGAAATACTCGGTCCCCGAGGACATCCCCATGCGCGGGAAGCGGATGTCGTTGTGGACCAGGGAATACGGCACGACCAGCGCATCGCGGCCATCGACCTTCACCCAGTAGGGGATCTCGTCGTCATAGGCGTCGCTGTCGTAGTCGTATCCGGCCTCGAGCAGCAGGCGCCGCGTGCTGAGCGACGGCGCGTAGCGCGTGTACCAGCCCGCCGGGCGTTCGCCGATGCAGCGCGTGATCAGCGCGGTGGCCTCCGTGATGCGCGCGTGTTCGGTGGCTTCGTCGAAGGCGTTGTGCATCTCCCAGCGCAACCCGTGGCCGGCGACATCCCACCCGGCCTCGCGCATGGCGGCGCAGGCCTCGGGATTGCGCTCCAGCGCGCGGGCCACGGCGAAGACAGTGCAGGGCAGGCCGCGCTTCGTGAAGATGCGGTGCAGCCGCCAGAAGCCGGCGCGGCTGCCGTACTGGAACATCGATTCCGCGGCCAGGTCGCGGCCCTTGAACGGCGCCGTGCTGCCTTCGGTCAGCGCGGCCTCGCTGGTCGCGTCGCCATCCGGCACGCTGTACTCCCCGCCTTCCTCGTAGTTGATGACGAAGTTGCAGACGACATGTGAGCCACCCGGCCAGCGCGGGTCGGGCGGGTTGCGGCCATAGCCGCGAAAGTCGCGCCCGCCGCTCACGCGGCAGAGCCCGGCACGACGCCCTTGGGCAGCGACGCCGCGTAGCGCGCCACCTCGCCCGGCCGCGCCACCCACAGGCGTTCGCGGTGCGACATGAAGTGCCGCAGCGCATCGCGCAGCGCGCGCAGGCGGAAGGGCTGCCCGACGATGAAGGGGTGCAGCACGATGGAGCAGACCAGGGGCCGCTTGCGCGACTGCTCCAGCATCTCGTCGAACTGATCGATGATCATCTCGGCGAATTGCCGGCCCGTGTGCTGCCGGAACACCTGCGCGGGGCTGTCGTTCAGCTCGATGGAGTAGGGCACGGACAGAATCGGCCCGGCGCGCGTGGTCATCCAGAAGGGCTGGTCATCGGCCGGCCAGTCCATGACGTAGGAGAAGCCTTCCTCCTTCAGCAGATCGAGCGTGACCGCGGACTGCGCGATGTAGGGGCCAAGCCAGCCGGCCGGTGCCACGCCCGCATGGCGGATGATGGCGTCGCGGCTCTCGACGATGAGGCGCCGCTCATCCTCCTCCCACAGGATGTCCTGGCGCTCGGCATTGGTGCGGCCATGGCCGATGAATTCGTCGCCGCGCGCCTTCAGCGCGGGGGCGATCTCCGGACAGGCATCGAGCACCGCGCCGTTCACGTTGTGCGCGCAGGGAATCTCCAGCTCGTCCAGCATGTCGAGCATGTTCCACAGCCCGACCCGGTTGCCGTAGTCGCGCCAGGCGTAGTTGCGCTGCCCCTGCGGCGCGGCCGCGCCGGTGCTGTCGGACCCGAGGCCCGCGCGATACGCGAAGGCCTCGATGTTGTTGCACACCACCACCGCAAGCCGCGCGCCGTTCGGCCATTCATAGGTGGGGCGCGACGGGATCGCGCTATGGGCGTATCGCCCGTGGCCTGGCATCTTCATCGTGCATCCTCCGCAGCGCGCGAACGCTGCGGCAGGCGGCGGCGCGCGTCAACGCGGGCTCAGCCCTGGGTGGTGATGCCCGCCGCGCGGACCACGGGCCCCCAGCGGTCGAATTCCTGACGCACGAAGGCCTCGGTCTCGGCGGGGGGCATGTAGAGCGGCTCGCTGCCGATCGCGACCAGGCGACCGGCGACCTGCGGCGCGGCCAGCGCCTCGCGCACCGCAGTGGTGAAGCGCTCGACGATCGGCGCCGGCGTGCCGCGCGGCGCGAACAGCCCGGTCCAGGAGCGCACGGCATAGTCGGGCACCCCCTGCTCCATCACGGTCGGCAGGTCGGGGCGGATCGACACGCGATCCGCCGTGCAGACCGCGATGATGCGCACCCGCCCGTCCGAGGCCGGCGGTGCCACGGTCGGCAGATTCATGAAGCCGATCGGCACGGTGCCCGCGATCAGGTCGTTGATGGCGGGCCCGCCGCCGCGATAGGGCACATGCGTCAGGTCGACGCCGGTGCGCAGCCTGAACAGTTCGCCCGCCAGATGGTTGGAGGTGCCGACGCCGGAGGACGCGAAGGAGATGCCCCCGCGCGTCGCGCGCACCTTCGCGATCAGTTCCTGCACATTGGTCACGCCGAAGGCCGGGTTGGCGGCGATCACGTTGGGCACGTCGACCAGCATGGCGACGGCGGGCAGCGCCTCGCGCGGGTCGTAGCCGAGATCGCCCGAGACCAGCGGATGGAAGACGTGGTTGGAGGCCGAGGAGATCAGGAAGACCGATCCATCCGGCCGCCCGCGCGCGACCATCCCCATGCCGAGCGATCCGCCGCCGCCGGGCCGGTTCTCGACCACGAAGGGCTGGCCGAGCCGGGCTTCGAGCACCGGGGCGATCAGGCGCGCGACCACGTCGTTCGAACCGCCCGCGGCGAAGGGCACCAGCAGCGTGACGGGCCGGTTGGGCCAGTTCTCCTGGGCACGCGCGGCCAGGGGTGCGGCAAGGGTTGCGGCGGCGATCGCGATGGCATGCCTGCGGTTCATTCTGGGCTCCCGGTGCTGTTCGGGCGCCGCCTACAGCCTCGGCCCGCGGCGGGCAAGGGTTCAGCGGATCAGGCGCAGGTTCGCGAGCTGCCCGCCGATCTCGCGGAAGGCCGCGCGCAGCGAGGCGGTGTCCGGGCTGTTGAAGTAGTACTCCGGCCGCGTCGCACAGGTACGATAGAGGTCCTGCGTCACGGTCGAGCCGACATTGAAGGTGATGGTGTAGAGGATGACGCCATTCGCCTTGATGCGGGTGCACAGGCGCGACATGCGGGCGTTGATCTCGGTCAGCGCGCGGGCATTGGTGATGCCGGCGATGCCGAGGCGGTTCTCCCGCAGGCGGCCATAGGCGGTCATGTCGGCATCGCCGTCGCTGGTGTAGCCGCTGCGGCAGGGGGGATTGCTGCCGCTGGTCCGGCAGGCGCCGGGCGCGCCCTCGGGCCAGTCGTACCATTCGTTGTTGCCGTCGGTCATCAGGACCAGCACCTTGTCCATGTAGGGCGTGTCGTAGTTCAGCGGCAGGGTTGGCGACCCCCACAGCCCCCGCCAGCGGGGCGAGATCGTGGCCCAGCCCATCTGCAGGCCGAGATTGGCCATGGTGCCGCCGCGATGCGTGGCGCGCAGATTGGCGATCTCGTTCAGGATCACGCCGCGTGGCTGGGTCAGCGGCAGGACGGCGCGCCCGCAGCCGAGATTGGGGCCCTTCGCGTCGTTGCCGAGCGCGTTCTGCGCCGAATCCGAGGGTGGGTTCTCGGGGTTGGGTTCGGTGATGGTCGTGCTGGTCCATTCATTGTCGCCGCGGTTCGGGCTGTAGCGCCCGACGGTCGAGGGCCAGAGATGCGGGCGGAAGGGCACGATGGTGGGTGGCGTGTCCGTCTCGTCCTCCCCGTTCTGGTAGCGTGCCTGCACGCAGCCGCGCCAGACCGTGCTGCCATAGGCGGTGGGATCGAGGCTGCCCGGCGCAAGCCAGCTCGACCGGCCGCGACCGATGTTCACCGTGGCGGTATAGGGCACCACCGACATGTAGAAGTTCGGCACCGTCTCGTTCGGACCGAACAGGATGTTCACGAGCTCGGTCGCGGAATCGCGCAGCGCCGTCATCGACGCGCCGGCCATCGAGCCCGTGACGTCGAGCACCAGCGCGAGCTCCATGCCGCGGTCCTGCCGGCGCGCCGCGTGGTCGGCGCTGGCGACCAGCGTCTCCTGCCCGAACAGCCGCAGCACCGTGGTGGGCAGCGCGGCGCGTACGCGCAGCCGCACGACGCGGTTCGATTCCTCGACGCTGATGGTGAAGCTGGTGATCTCGGCGCCGAGGTAGCCGGTGGTGCCGGTGCGCCGCTCGCGCGTGAAATTCGCCCAGAACCAGCGCTGGATCTGCGCATCGCGGTCCAGGTCGTTGATCACGCGCGCGCCGGCCAGCGCCGCCGCATCGACCGAGGTGACAAGGCGCGAATGCAGCAGGTATAGCCGCGTGAGGTCGATCGCCGCGCCCGCCATCGCGAGAAGCGGGATGGCCGCGAGGCCCGCCAGCATCGCCACCGCGCCGCGCCGGTCGCGGAGCACCTGTCGCAAGGGCTTCATGGCGTCGTTACCCTCAGGATGGAGACCATGCGCGGGCGCTGCAGCGCGAAGGCCTGCAGGCGCGAGAAGGGATCGGCCGACAGGAAGCGCCCGGACAGCACCCAGGGTTCGCGCGCGTAGAACACCTCGGCGACCAGCGCGCCCTGCCCGATCGCCAGGCTGAGGTCGGCCGAGCGCGGCGGGATGGTGGCGGCACCGCCCTCGGTCCCGAAGGCGCTGGCATAGCCGCCCGAACCCTGGCGGCGCTGCCACAGCACTGTCGCGCCGGTGCCTGTATTGGCGAGGCCCGTGAGGATCACCGCGCCATCCGACGACGTGACCCGGTAGGGCGCCGCGACGCGCCCCGCGAGGTCGAAGATGGTGGCGAAATCCGTCTCGCGCAGCGCCTGGTACTGCGCGACGACGTTCACCACCTCGCCCGCCGTGCGCTCGATCCGCAGCGCGATGCGCAGGAAATCCACCACGTCGAGCACGGCGAGGCCGAGCACCGCCAGGATCGGCGCGACCAGCGTGAATTCCACCGCCACCGACCCGCGCCGGCGGCGGCGGTCAGGAGGGCGGGAAAGGTTCATTGCGAACGATCATGCGCGAGCGATGCTCGAGGCTGCCGCGCCCGAGCACGAGCATGGGAAAGGGGCTGAGGAAGGGCTGCTGGTAGGCGAGGTCGTAGAGCACCGTCTCGCCCGCGCCGCCGGCGCCCGCCTGCGCCGAACCGGGTGTCGCCAGCTGCTGCGGACCGGCGAAGGCGCTCACGGTGACGCTCAGCCGATCCTGCTGCAGCACATAGGGCCCGAAATGCAGCACCACGCGGCGCACCGCTTCCTCGCGCGAGGTGGGGGCGGGCGGCGGCAGCCAGTCGGGCATGACCTGGCCGGTGGCCCCGAAGCGCGAGGCCTCGCGCGCGCCGATGTCGAGCGTGGCCGCCGTCAGCGCCTGCCACGCGCCCTCCAGCACCGTCATCATCAAGGCAAACAGCATCGGCCCGGTGAGGGCGAATTCGAGCAGGACGGCGCCGCGCCGCCCGGCAGTGCTGCGTCGGCGGCGGATCAAGGCCCCGCCAGCGCGAGCCGCCAGGCCGCCGCCGCCTCCCGGCTGTTCTCGCCCAGCTCGGGCGCCATCATCTCCGCCGCGCGCGGCGCATCGCCGGCCGCCGCATAGGCCAGCGCCAGGTTGTGGCGCTGCCGCGGAGTCGCTTGCGGGGCGCGCGCAACACCTTCCAGCATCCGCACCGCCTCCGCCCCCTGGCCCGACAGCGTGAGCGACAAGGCAAGGTTGGTGCGCGCGCCTTCGTGCGACGGATCGAGCTCGAGCGCGGCGCGATAGGCGGCCTGCGCCTCCGCATGCCGCCCCTGATGGTCGAGCGCCACGCCAAGCCCGCTCTGCGCGCCGGGGTCGCGCGGCAGGGCGGTGATCGCCTCCCGGAACGCGGCCTCGGCGCCGGCGACATCGCCGCCACGCAGGCGCGCGCGTCCCAGGCCGAGGCGCGCCGCCCGCGACTCGCCATCGGCCTGCACGGCGCGCCTGTAAGCCTGCGCCGCCTCCTCCCAGCGCGCGCCC
>NZ_JACADR010000180.1 GCF_016106005.1 Roseomonas rosulenta | reverse complement strand
GTCGCCGCGCCCGCGCCGCGCTGGTCGCCGCCGGACATCGCGGTGAATGCGCCGCCGGCGGGGCTCGACGATCGCCGCTGGCGCGACCTGCGCCGCGGCCGCATCCGCCCCGAGCGCAGCATCGACCTGCATGGCCGCCGCGCGCAGGAGGCGCATGGCGCTGTGCGCACCTTCCTCGCGGATGCCTATGCGGACGGGGTGCGCTGCGTGGCCGTGATCACGGGGCGGGGTTCCTCGCCCGAGGGCGGGGTGCTGCGGCGCGAATTGCCGCATTGGCTGAACGCGCCGGACCTGCGGCGCATCCTGCTGGGCGCGGCGCATCCGCACAGCGCGAATACGGGAGCGGTGCACCTGTTGCTGCGCCGGCGGCGATGACGCGCGCGCTGCGTCGTCCATGACCCCCTTCGGCGCGCGACTGCGCGAGCTGCGCCAGCAGCGTGGCGTCACGCTGAAGGACCTCGCGGCAGCGCTGCAGGTCTCGGCGGCCTATCTCTCCGCGCTGGAGCACGGCCGGCGCGGTCGTCCCTCCGCCGGGCTGGTGCACCAGGTGAACGAGTATTTCGGGCTGATCTGGGACGATGCGGAGGAGCTGAGCCGCCTCGCACGGCAGTCGCACCCGCGCGCGGTGCTCGACACCGCCGGCCTGTCGCCGGAGGTGACCGACCTCGCCAACCGGCTGGCGCGCGAGATCCGGCAGATCACGCCCGAGGCGGCCGCGGCCATCGGCACGGTGCTGGATCGCCTCCCGAAGGCGAAACGCTGATGCAGGCGGTCTCGGCCGGGCTGCTCGCAGGGTTCGTGGGCTTCGCCTCCTCCTTCGCGGTGGTGCTGCAGGGGCTGGTGGCGGTCGGCGCCTCGCCGGCGCAGGCGGCGTCGGGGTTGATGGCGCTGTCGGTCGCGATGGGCCTCGCCGGCATCCTGCTGTCGCTGCGGCTGCGCCTGCCCATCAGCGTGGCGTGGTCCACGCCCGGGGCCGCACTGCTGGCCGCCACGGCCGCGCCCGCCGGCGGCTTCGCGGAGGCGGTCGGCGCCTTCCTCGCCTGCGGGGTTCTGCTGACGGTGGCGGGGCTGTGGAAGCCGCTCGGCCGCGCGGTGGCGGCGATACCGGCCCCGCTGGCCAATGCCATGCTGGCGGGCATCCTTTTCGTGCTGTGCTTGGCACCGGTGCGCGCGGTGGCGGAGCAGCCGGCGGCGGGGCTCGCGATCGTGCTGGCCTGGGCGGTGGTGGCGCGGATCAACCGGCTGCTGGCGGTGCCGGCGGCGGTGGCGGTGGCGGTCGGCGTGATCGCGGCGGGTGCGCCGTTGCCGTCCGCGGGATGGATGCCGCAGCCGGAGTTCGTGCTGCCCGGATTCTCGCTGGCGGCGATGACCGGCATCGCGCTGCCGCTGTTCATCGTGACCATGGCCTCGCAGAACATCCCGGGGCTCGCGGTGCTCTCCGCGAATGGCTACCGGCCGGAGGCGGGGCCGCTGTTCACCACAACCGGCCTGTTCAGCGTGGCGGGCGCGCTCTTCGGTGCGCATGCGGTGAACCTGGCGGCCATCACCGCGGCGCTGTGCGCCGGCGAGGGCGCGGGGCCGGACCCTGCCCGGCGCTGGCTGGCGGCCGTGGTGGCGGGCGCGGTCTATGTTGTGTTCGGGCTGCTGGCCGGGGCGGTGACGGCCTTCGTCGCGGCTGCCCCGCCGGTGCTGATCCAGGCGGTGGCGGGGCTTGCGCTGCTGGGCCCCTTCGGCGGCGCGATGCTGGGTGCGGTGCATGCGCCGCAGGGTCGCGAGGCGGCACTGGTGTGCTTCGTCGTCACCGCCTCCGGCGTCGCGTTCCTGGGCATCGGCGGCGCGTTCTGGGGACTGCTGGCAGGGGGGGCGATGATGGCGCTGGCGCGGTGGCGGGCATGACGGCGCAGTGGCTGCCCTGGGCGGCGATGGCCGGGATCCTGGCGGCGGTGGCGGCGATCCAGTTCGCGATCGGGCGGCTGTGGATCTGTGCCTGCGGATACGTCTCGATCTGGCATGGCGATGTCTGGTCGTCGGGCAATTCGCAGCACCTGACGGACTGGTACACGCTGTCGCACCTGGCGCACGGCTTCATCTTCTATGCCGCGCTGCGCTGGGTCGCGCCGGGCTGGAGCGTGGCCTGGCGCGCGGTCGCCGCGCTGCTGCTGGAAGGCGCCTGGGAGGTGGTGGAGAACACCTCGCTGATCATCGACCGGTACCGGGAGGTGACCGCCTCGCTCGACTACTACGGCGACAGCATCGTGAATTCCTTCGGCGATGGCGTGTCGATGCTGGTTGGGTTCTTCCTGGCGGCGCGGCTGCCGGTGGTGGCGTCGGTGCTGATGGTGGTCGGCATGGAGGCGCTGGCGGCCTGGATGATCCGCGACAACCTGTTGCTGAACGTGCTGATGCTGGTCTGGCCGCTGGAGGGGGTGCGGGAGTGGCAGATGCAGGGCGCGCCGACGGTACGCTGAACGGGCCACCCATCCCTTTCGGATCGCGGCGTGCCGCGATCCGGGAGTGCAAGGCACGACCGCGCCCAACCCGGACGCGGCGCGCAGCGCGCCAGTGCATGGCGCGCAAGCCAAGCCCGCGGATGCGGGCGCCCGGCGCCTGAGGACGTTACGAAGACTTGGCGCCCTGCGCCCGAGGGCGAAGAAACACTCAGCTGATCCAGGGCTGGCGGCGCCACAGGTCGGCATAGACGCCCTGCACGCGACGCATGCGCGCCTCCCAGACCGGGCCGGGCTCGTGATTCGGCTCGATGAACTGCGCCTCGAAGCTGGCGCGCGTCGCGGGGTCCTCGGCGGCCTCCTTCACCGCCTCGCGCAGCCGCTCGACGATGTGCGCGGGCGTGCTGGACGGGATGACGATCCCGCGCTCGGAATACATCTCGATCTCGAGGCCCATGCCGCGAAGGGACGGCGTGTCGGGGGCGAAGCGGCTGCGCTGCGCGCCGGCATGGGCAACGAAGCGCATGCCCTGCGGTGCGGGCGCGTACTCGCCGATCGAGACCATGTTCACCTGCACCTGGCCGCCCATCAGCGCGGTGCGCTGCTGCGGGGCGCCGTTGTAGTGCACGATGGTGAAGCGCGCGCCGGTCTCGCGTTCCAGCATCACCAGCAGCAGGTGGTCGTCGGTGCCGATGCCGGAGGTGGAGACGACGATCTGCTCCGGCCGCTCGCGGCCCAGGCGGACCAGGTCGGCCATGTCGCGGATCGGCCCATCGGCCTTCACCATGAAGCCGGTCGGGTCGGTCATGATGTTGCCGACGAAGGTGAAGCTGTCGAGGTTGTACTGCGAGCGCCGCTCCACCGGGATCGTCACGAAGGAGGGCATGTTGGTCAGCCCCAGCACATGCCCGTCGGGCCGGGCGCGCGAGACATAGGTCAGCGCGATCTCGGATGACGCGCCAGGCCGGTTCACCACCGTCACCGGCTGGCCGAGCCGCGGCTCGAGGTGCCGCGCAAACAGCCGCGCGACGATGTCCGTCCCGCCGCCGGCGGCGAAGCCCACCACGAATTCCACCGGCCGGTCGGCGCGCCAGGGCGCGGCGATGGCGGGCGCGGCGAAGGGCGTGGCGGCCAGGGCGCCGATGGCGGCGCGGCGGGTCAGCATCGTCATGCGGTTCCTCCTCGAAGTCGGGCCGCTGACATGCCGATGATGGGCGCGTTCCGGCAGGGGGGAATCGCGCCGCGCTTGCGTGAAGGCGTAAAGCCTTCAACCGCTGCGTGCGCGGTTCTGCAAAGACTTTACCGGCCGGCCGCGATAGGTTGCCGCCCATCAGGGAAGGACGCGGCCATGCTCAAGGTGTTCCTGGCGCATACGCCGGAGATGTTCGCCGGCTATTACGGCGAGCGCGCGCTGGCAGCGCTGCGCCAGCATGCCGAGGTAGTGCGCAACCCGGGCGATTCGGTGCTGTCCGGCGCGGCGCTGGCGGAGGCGGCGCGCGGCTGCCAGGCGATCGTCGCCGACCGCGCCACGCCCGGTGCGCCCGAAACCTTCGCCGCCGCACCCGACCTGGTGGCCTTCCTGCGCGTGGCGGTGGACATCAGCACCATCGACGTGCCGGCCGCGAGCGCCGCCGGCGTGCTGGTCACCCGCGCCACGCCGGGCTTCGTGGACAGCGTGACGGAACTGGCGCTCGGCTTCATGGTGGACCTCGCGCGCGGTGTGGCGGGCCATGTGCAAGCCTATCGGCGCGGCGAGGAGCCGATGGGGCGGATGGGCCTGCAGCTCTCCGCCGCGACGCTCGCCATCATCGGCTATGGCCGCATCGCGCGACGGCTGGCGGAGGTGGCGCTGGCGCTCGGCATGCGCGTGGTGGTGTCCGATCCCTACGCGACGCCGGAAGATCCGCGCATCGCGGCGATGCCCTTCGCCGAGGCGCTCGCGGCCGGGGACATCGTGGTCTGCCTCGCGATCTCCGACGCCTCGACGCGCGACCTGTTCGACGCGGCGGCCTTCGCGCGCATGAAGCGCGGCGCGCGCTTCATCAACCTCTCGCGCGGGGAGCTGGTGGACGAGCGCGCGCTGGAAGCGGCTCTCGACAGCGGGCATCTCGCCGGCGCGGCGATGGATGTCGGGCGCGCGCCGGACCAGCGGCCCTCCGCCTTCCTGGCGCGCCGGCCCGACGTGATCGCGGCACCCCATATCGGCGGCATGACGCCCGAGGCGATGGAGCACCAGGCGATGGACACGGTGCGCCAGGTGGCGGCACTGGCGCGCGGCGAGCTGCCGGACAACGCGGTGAATGCCGCCGCCGCGCATCGCCTGGCGCGGATCGGGGTGCGCACGGCATGATCGGCGTCGGCCGGCCGGTGCAGTGGCTGGTCGAAGCCTGGCTGCGCAGCGCCGAAACCGGCGCGCCCCAGGCGCCGTGACGCCTACCCCGCCGCGAGCCCCGCGCGGCTGACCACGTCGCGCCAGCGCATCGTCTCGGCCTCGATGGTCGCGGTCAGCTCGGCGCGGCTGCCGGCCTCCACCGCGAAGCCCGTGGCGCCCAGGCGCTGCGCCACCTCGGGCGCCTGCAGCGCCGCCGTCACCTCGCCATGGATGCGTGCGGCGAGCGGTTCCGCCATGCCGCGGGGTGCCACGATGCTGTGCCACGACCCGGAGGTGAAATCCGCCACGCCGGATTCCATCACCGTGGGCACCTCCGGCAGCAGCGGATGGCGCGCGCGCCCGCCGATCGCGATGGCGCGCAGCCGCCCCGCCTGCACCTGCGGCAACACCGTCGCCATGTTGAGCAGCGCCATCTGCAGCGTACCGCCCACTAGGTCCGTGACCGCCGCGCCGCCGCCCTGGTAGGGCACATGCGTCGCGCGCGTGCCGGTGCGCTGGGTGAACAGCTCCATGCCCAGATGCTCCGACGACCCGATGCCCGAGCTGCCATAGGAGGCGCGGTCGGGATTGGCGCGCAGCCAGGCGATCAGCTCCGGCAGCGTGTTCGCCGGCACCGAGGGGTTCACCACCAGCAGGTTCGACGCGCTGATGGCGATGGTGATCGGCGTGAAGTCGCGCAGCGCATCGTAGCCGATGCGCTGTATCAGCAGCGGATTGATGGTGAGGATGCCGCTGGCCGCGACGAACAGCGTCGCACCGTCGGGCGGCTGGCGCGCGACGTATTGCGCGGCTACGGCCCCGTTCGCCCCGGTGCGGTTCTCCACCACGAAGGGCTGGCCGAGCCGCGCCTGCAGCTGCTGCGCCAGCGTGCGCGCCAGGATGTCGGACGGGCCGCCCGGCACATAGGGCACGACGATGGTGGTGGGGCGGGTCGGCCAGGCCTCCTGCGCCGCGGCGCGGGATGCGGCGGCGATGGCGGCGGCGGCGATCAGGAGCGGACGGCGATGCATGCGGAAATCTCCCGGTGTTCGCCGGCAGTCTAGCAATCCGCGTGCCTGTCAGGCCGTTGCGCGCCGCCGCCGGAACAGCCCCGCCACCCCCGGGATCGACCAGGCCGCGGCCAGCAGCGTCAGCGCGCACAGCCCCATGCTGATGGGGCGCGTGAAGAAGGGCGTGAGGTCGCCACCCGACAGCACCAGCCCGCGCAGCAGGTTCTTGTCCAGCAGGTCGCCCAGCACGATGCCGAGCACCAGCGGCGCCATCGGGAAGCGCAATTCGCGCAGCACGAAGCCCACGAGGCCCGCGCCCAGCATCACCCAGATGTCGAACAGGCGCGAGGTGATTGCGAAGGCACCGACCGTGCACAGCACGAAGACCACTGGCATCAGCCGTGCACGCGGGATCAGCAGGATCCACAGCAGCGGCTTCACCAGCACCAGCCCGTAGAACAGCTTCACCATGTCCGCGATCACCAGCATGGCGACGATCTGGTAGATGAACTCGGGTGACGTGATCGCGAGCATCGGCCCGGGATTCAGCCCGTGGATCATCATCGCGGCCATGAGCACGGCGGCGGGCGCGGACCCCGGCACCGCAAGCGTGAGCACCGGGATGATCGCGCCGGGCACGCAGGCGCTCTCGCCGGTCTCGGCGGCCATCAGGCCCTCGATGCTGCCTTTGCCGAACTTCTCGCGCTCGGCGCTCGCGCGCTTGGCGGCGGCGTAGGAGGTCCAGGCGGCGATGTCCTCGCCGAGCCCCGGCATAGCGCCGATGAAGGTGCCGAGCGCGCCCGACCGCAGGATGGTGCGCCAGTACTGCGTGATGTCGCGGATGCGCGGGATGACGGAATCGATCTTGGACGAGACCGCGCGCACCGCCGGCCCGCGCATGGCCGAGAGCACCTCCGCCACGCCGAAGACGCCCACCAGCACCGGCAGCAGCCCGAGCCCCCCCGCCAGGTCGCCATTGCCATAGGCGAAGCGTGCATAGGCGTGGTTGGTCTCCTGCCCGATCGTCGCGACGAACAGGCCGATGAAGCCGGCAATGTAGCCCTTCAGCGGATCCCCGCCCGACAGCGACCCGGCGATGATGATGCCGAACATCGCCACCCAGAACATCTCGTAGGAGCCGAACTTCAGCGCGAATTCGCCGAATGACGGCGCGAACAATGCCAGGATCAGCGTGCCGAACAGCGTGCCGAGCCACGATCCGCTGGTGGAGATGCCCATCGCGCGCCCGGCGAGGCCCTGCCGCGCCAGCGGAAAGCCATCGAGCGTGGAGGCCGCGGAGGCCGGCGTGCCCGGGATGTTCAGCAGGATGGCGCTGCGCGACCCGCCGTAGATCGCGCCGACATAGACGCAGACCAGCACCAGCATCGCGACATTCGGCCCCATGCCGAAGGTCAGCGTGGTCAGCAGCGCGACACCCATGGTCGCGGTCAGACCTGGCAGGGCGCCGATGACGATGCCGATCAGCACCGCCCAGAGCGCATGCCACACCGCGCCGCCGCCGAGCACATGGGCGAAGCCGCCCAGCAGCATGTTGAAGGCGTCGGTCATGGCAGGCGCAGCAGGAACAGCTTCTCGAAGACCAGCGTCACGGCGAGGCCCGTGCCCAGCCCGATCAGCACCGCCTCGACGATGCGCCGAGCGCGGCGTTCAGGCCCCTGGACCCATTCGAAGGCGGTCGTGAATGCGAAGACGAACAGGGCCGAGGCCATCCAGAACGGTACGCGCCCGACCAGCACGCCGGCATACACGACGCCCAGCACGGCGGCGGTCAGCAGCTGCCGTCCGTCGCCATTGGCCGGCCGCCGCGCCGCGCGCACAGTCCAGCCGCCGCGCCGCACCGCGCGCAGCCCGAGCAGTCCGGCCAGCAGCGCGATCATCGCGCCATAGAAGCCCGGCACGATGCCCGGCGCGGTCAGCCCGGTGCCCGATTGCTCGACGAAGCGTGGCATCTGCCAGGCCTGCGCGATGATGGCGACGCCCAGCGCGAACAGCACCGCCGCCGTGACCAGGTCCGCGCGGGGCGAGGCCGGCGCCTTCTCCCCGTCGAAGGGAGAGTCGACCTCGACCTCGTTCGCCGGCGCCGTCAAAGCCGCGCGATGCCCAGCGTCTCGGGGCTGACCTGCGCCTTGCCGCCGTCGAAATACAGCCAGGCGGTCTGGCGGACCATCTTCCACGCCTCGTCATGCGCGGCCTGGCCGGAGATCGGCGTGAACAGCGCCGCGCGCGAATTGGCGTAGTCCTTCAGACGCTGCGAATTGGCGATGGTGGTGGTCCACAACGTGGTCATGGTCTGCACCACGTTGTCCGGCACGCCCTTGGCCGACCAGATGCCGAAGTAGTTGAGCGGCGCCGGGATATTCGGCAGCCAGCGGCGCACCGAGGGCACCTCGATCGCGGGCGCGTTGCCCTGCGCGGCCAGCGTGACCGGGTTCTCCGCCTGCGCCGCGAGCGGGATCAGGCGGCGCGCGCGGATCATCTCGGCGGCTTCCACCAGCAGCACGGCGCCGAGCGGTGTTTCCCCCGACACGGTCGCGATCATCGCCGGGTTGCCGCCGTCATAGGTGGCGTGGCGGTACTGGATCTGCGTCGCGGCGCGCAGCGCCTCCATCATGTTGTGCCCGGCCGAGGACACGCCGGCCGTCGCCACGCCGATGCCCTGGCCGCGGGTCCTGAGCGCCTCCAGCGCCGCGCCGAAGTCGCGGAAGCCAGATTGCGGGTTCGCCACCAGCACGTTCACGTTGGCCACCGCGAAGAACAGGTTCCAGTCCGCAAGCTGCGTATCGAGCAGCCCGAGCACCTTGTAGCAACCCACGTCCACCGCCGCGCCGGCGGCCCAGGTCAGGCCATCCTTGGGCGCTTCCAGCGCGTTGCGCGTGCCGATGGACCCCGAAGCACCGGGCTGATTCACCACCACCACGCGCTGGCCGAGCGGGCCTTCCAGCTCGGCCGCCACGATGCGCGCCATCTGGTCGGTGGAGCCGCCCGCCGCCCAGGGCACGATCAGGGTCACGGGGCGTTCCGGACGCCAGGCGCCCTGGGCGCGCAGCGTGGCAGGGGCGGCGATGCCGGCGGCGGTGGCGGCAAGCAGGTGCCTGCGGAGCATGTCTTCGACCCTTCCCTCGGTGTGACGCGCCGCGTGTGGCGCGGCGTCGTGGTGAAGTAACCTTGTGGTTACCGCGATGGTGCGGCCACCGCGCCGGCATCGTCAAGCAAGCGCGGCGATCATCCGAATTCCGGCCCGGCGACGGCGGCGAGCACCGCCGCATCGCCAGGGGGATCGGCGCCGAGCGCCATGCGCGTGAAGGGCCGCTGCACCGCGCCGCCCTGCGCGGCCAGCCATGCGGCGAGCCCCGGGCGCGCATCGGGCAGGTCGATCACCACGGCAC
>NZ_JACADR010000018.1 GCF_016106005.1 Roseomonas rosulenta | reverse complement strand
CCGCGGGCCGCGGCGCGCCCTGCGCGGCGGCGCGCTGCAGCGCGAGGCCCGCCACGCTGGTGAATCCGATGCCACCACACATGAGCACCGCGAGCGCCTGGCGCCAGCCCGGCCAGCGCACGAAGCCGCCAAGGGCCACAGGGTGCTGCATCACGTCCTCCGGTCTGGCGGGGCATTGTCGCGCGGGGCAGCGCCGCCCGTGGCTGCTCCACGACATGTTTAGCATCTCAGCATGGATGGCGGTCCCGGTCACTGGTTCGTGGTGGCGAACATGGCGAGGACCTCCGCCTCGAGGTCGCGCACGGGGGGGCACTCCTCGGCCTCGCGGCGCGGCACGGTGGCGGAGGGCCGCTCGAAGGCGTCCAGCCCGCCCGGCACCAGGCGGTCGTCCTCCCAGGCACTGCGGGGCGCCCCGCCCACCAGGGAGCGCTGCCGCATCGACCGCGCTTCGCCCGGGAAGCGGGCGAGCCCCGTTGCCAGGTCTGGCTGAGGGGCGGATGGATCGGCCATCGCCGTGCGGCTCCGCCCGGCAGAACCCGTGCGCGCGTCGGCCGGCCGGGTGGGTAGTCCTGTGGGCCTGATGGCCCCCCAACGCCCGGCGGGACGCACGCGGGAGACTGCCGATGACGCCCGACCACGTGCTCGTTCCCTTCGCTGACCTTGGCCTCGATGCGTGGCAGAGGGGTCGCGATGCGTCGCGCCGGCGCGGCAATGCCGTCCTGGAGCGCGAGGACGAGGCGATCCTGCGCGTGCTGCGCTGGATCAGGCTGCCGGCGACGCATGGGGACGAACGCGACTTCCCCATGAACCGCCGCACGCGCGGCGGTAGGGCAGGAAGCGATGCGCCGCGCGGAGTTCAAGCGCGTCCTGCGCCGCCGGTTCTTCATGCTCCCGATGGACGAGGTGCGCGCCATCGAGACTCTGCCGACGCTCCTGCCCGAGGAGCCCGCGCCACGTTGCTTCCAGTTGCGGGGGGAGATCATCGACAACCCGGGCGGCGCGCCCGGCGATGTCGGCTGGCGCCTGAGCCGGAAGCAAGCGGAGGCGTGACCATAACCCCATGCCGCACCTGCATCCCACAAGGCGAGGTGCGGCCAGGGCGGATCGCGCCCATCGCGGCGCTACCGCGTCAGGCCGAGCCCTTGCGGATCCGCCTGCCGCGCGGCGGCCCTGTCCTCCTCGTCGAAGGTCGAGCGTTCGATGGCCGCATCCACGTGCCGCAGGTACCGGTCGATGCTCGCGGCACGTTCGTTTTCGCCGAGAAGCTCCGCGAGACCGGCGAGCGCCGAGCGCAACCGCCGCATCACCTGCACGGAGGTTGCGCCGAACACCCGGATCTCATCGAAGGCGAGGGCAAGGTAGTCCTCCCAGCCCGGCGTCGGGAAGACGACGCGCACCACCCCCGAGGTGTCGGTCAGGCGTCCGTCCGCAAGCTCATTGCGCGCCAGGCGGCGCAGGAGGTCCTCGATCTGGTCGAGGGCCTGCACCGCCGTGGTCGGGTCGTTGATCGCGGGCGACAGTGCCTTGATGGCGATGTCGACCAGAAGCCGGATGGGGTATTTCGGGTCCTGCTCGAAGGTGCGGTCCGGGCCGAGCCGGACGGCGCCGCGGAGCGCGGCGTCCGGGATCCTCCCCGCACCGCCGAGGACACGCAGCATGACGCTGCCTTCCATCAACATGTCGCCGACGGCGCATTCCACCGTGATGCGCGCGCCGGCACCCTGCGCGAGGGCCATCAGGCGTGGGATGTCGTAGCGCTGGACGTAGAGCGGCGATCCGGCATGGCGCAGCACCTGAGTCACCGGGCCCGGCGCCAACTCCGTGGAGAGGTCGGCCCCGTGCCCGTTGACCCGCGGTGCCGATGCCTGGGCAGTCTGCCGGATGACGTCGCGCCCCTGGTCCCCGATGTAGCGCAGCGTGTTGGTGATCTGCAGATCACCCAGGCGGCGCAGCAGCAGGCCGAAGGTCACCATGCTGACGAACAGCAGGCTGACGGCGATGACCGATGAGATCGCCGGCACCCGGCCCGCGCCTTCCCTGTCCACCCAGGCCGCGGCCGCGAGCGCGTAGGTGAAGGTCGCGAAGAAGACTCCGAGCGCGTGGAACAGGACCGGATCGCGCGCGAAGCGGTTGGCGAAGCGCGGCGAGTAGGTCACCGCGCTGAACTGCAGCATCACGAAGGCGATGGAGAAGACGATGCCCGTCAGCGCCATCATCCCCGATGCGATGGCGGACTGCACGGCCAGCGCGGCGGCGGCGGAGATGCCGATGTCGAGCGGCAGGTCCATGGCGTGCTCGATCCGCGGCAGCACCAGGGCGGCCACCAGGCTCACGAGGGTGTAGACGATCGGAATAAGCCAGACCGGCATGCGGCACGTCCTTCGGATATGGCCTTGCTCCGCTGCCCGCGCGCCCGGGCGGGAAGGGACCTGCCGACGGCAATGTGGAGCGGGCCGCCGCACGGCGCCATGACCATCGCGCGCTGGCCCGCGCGCATCGCAGAGGTCCGGGCGTCACGCTGACTTGCGCCTTCGGAGCGGCCGCGCCGCGCATTGGCGCCGCGCGCGGTGCCGCCTGATCCCCCCGCATCACGATCCGTCCGGTGCGGACGATGCCGGAGATCGGACATGCGACGCCGCACCCTGCTTCTGCCGCCGTTCCTGGCGCCCTGCCAGTCGATGGACACGGACCGGACCACCACCTCGGACGGCGTCGTCGGGACCGTGAATCCCCGGTCGCGCGAACTGCTCCTGCGCGGTCCGGCCGGCGCGCAGGCAGCCAGGCTGCTGACGGTCATCGCGGGCGGTGCCTTGTTCCGGCTATAAGTCCAGACGCTGCGCATGCGGCTCGCCATGATGCGAGGCAGGGTCGCGGCGCAAGGCTTCGGATGCCGGGACAAGCACCGAGGATGAGCCAGGATGCCCGAGAAGACCAAGGATCGGAACGCGCGCGGCACGGGGCCAGGGAAGGGAGCAACGCCCGCGCGCGAGGCGTTGCTGCCGCCGCTCAAGGACCGTGCCGCCTGGCGCGCGGGGCTCCGCGACCACGAGGCGATGGTCGCCGCCCTGCGGGCGGGGCACTTCGGGATCCGTTCGGAAGCCTGACGCGCGGGCGACAGCACAGGAACAGCCATGGTGGAGCATCGTTTCATGGACGCGGCGGACACGGCACAGGGGCCATCGGACCAGGCTGGTGCCCGCCGTGACGGCGCAGCCGTGCCGAGCCGGCAGCTCCGCCGCAGGGGGGCCCTGGCGATTGCCTTCGCGCTGCCGGCCTGCGGCGCGATCCAGCGCGGGGCCGCGCGCGACCGGGCTGCGCTGGCCGGGCGCGAGCGGCATGCCTGGGTGATCCGCAATGCCCGGCTCGGCGCCGATTGGCAGGAGACCGAGCGCGCCGTGCTCACCATCGCCGGCCGCGCCATCTCGAGCATGATCGCCCACAGCGGGCAGAATGACGTGCTGCGCCTGCAGACGCAGGCCGAGCGAGACCGCGTCGATTTCAACCTCGCCTATATCAAGGACGACTTCACCCTGCCCTGGGAACGGCCCTTCGACCACGCGTGGATGCAGGCGCTCTTTGAATACGGCCGGCAGCGCGCCCTCGATGGCCGGGCCTGGGACCAGACCGCCCCCTGCCTCGCCGGCGGCCGCCGGCCGGCGCGGGGCCGCTGATGACGACGGAACGCCCCACGCAGGGACACCGGCTGCGTGCCGGCGTGCTGGCGCTGTTTCCGCCGCTGCTGTGGCTGCGCGGCTATTCGCCGCAATGGCTGCGCGGCGACCTGGTGGCGGGGGTCACGCTCGCGGCCTATGCCGTGCCGGTCGCGCTGGCCTATGCGACGCTCGCGGGGCTGCCGCCGCAGGTGGGCGTCTATGGCTACATGCTGGGCGGGATCGGCTATGCGCTGCTCGGCTCGTCGCGGCATCTCGCGATCGGGCCGACCTCGGCGATCTCGCTCATGCTCGCCGCGAATGTCGGCATCATGGCCGGCGGCGATCCCGCGCGATACGCCGCGATCGCGAGCCTTGCCGCCTTCGCGGTCGCGCTGCTGTGCCTCGTCGCCTGGGCCTTGAGGCTGAGCGTGCTGACCAAGCTGATCAGCGACAGTATCCTGGTCGGTTTCAAGGCAGGCGCCGGCATCACGATTGCGGTGACCCAGTTGCCGGCGCTGTTCGGCATCGCGGGTGGCGGCCACAACGTGATCGAGCGTCTGATTGCTCTGGCGAGCCAGTTGCCGGGGCTCAGCACGGTCACGCTTGCGATCGGGCTGGTGGCACTCATGCTGCTCGTCGCCGGGGGCAGGTTGTTGCCAGGGCAGCCCGTGGCGCTCGGGGTCGTGGCGCTCGCAATCCTGGTGACCGGTGTCTTCGGCCTGGCGGGCCAGGGTGTGACCGTCACCGGCCAGATCCCCTCCGGCCTTCCTCACTTCGCCGCGCCCTCGCTCCGCCTGTCGGATGTGGAGGGTATCGTGCCGCTCGCGGCCGGCATCCTGCTGCTGGCCTATATCGAGGGAGTCTCGGCCGCCCGGAGCTTCGCCGAGAAGCACGGTTACGCGCTGAACCCGCGGCAGGAGTTCCTCGGCATCGGTGCGGCGAACCTGCTGGCCGGGCTCGGGCAGGGCTATCCTGTGGCGGGCGGTCTGTCGCAATCCGCGGTGGCGGAGAAGGCCGGCGCCCGGACGCCGCTCACGCTCATCCTGGCCTCGGCGACGCTCGCGCTGTGCCTGCTATTCCTGACCGGGCTGCTTGCGAACCTGCCGAAGGCGGTGCTGGCGGCGGTGGTGCTCACGGCGGTGGCCGGCCTGATCGACGTGCCGGCGCTGGTGCGCCTGTGGCGCGTCAGCCGCCCGGACTTCACGGCCGCCGTCGTCGCGGTCGCGGGCGTGCTGCTGTTCGGCATCCTGCAAGGCATCCTGCTCGCGGCGCTGATTTCCGTGCTCATCATGCTGGTCCGCGCGAGCCGCCCGCATGTCGCCTTCCTCGGTCGCGTTCCCGGCACGACCCGGTATGGCGACATCGCACGCCACCCGGAGAACGAACCGATCTCCGGCGTGATCGCATTCCGCCCGGAAGGATCGCTGCTCTACGTGAACGCGGAGAGCGTGCTCGAGGTCGTTCTCGCGCGGCTTGCCGCACAATCGCCTGGCACGATGCGCCTGGTGGTCTGCGATCTGTCCGCGGCGCCCCATCTCGACCTCGCCGCGGTGGCTATGCTGCGAAAGCTGCATGCCGAGGTGGAGCTCCTCGGTGCACGCCTCGCGGTGACGGGGGCGCATGGCGCCGTGCGCGACCTTCTGCGACGGGAGGGTTTCGCGGACCTCGTCGGTCACGTCGGGCCGGCCTCGACGCTCGAGGCCTTGATCGCCGGGGCGGCAGGACAACGCCGCGAAGCGTGACGCTGCTGGATTGCTTGGCGGACGCAGCCCGAGATCTCGCCGCGTGTGCCGGAGACCGGCGCGATGGCTCGCAAGCGTCGGTGGTCATCGATTCCTGTCCATCGCGCGCACAACGGTGGGACGCTGGGAACGAAACTCTCCGACCCCTTCATCCAGCCGAGTTCGAACGATCGCAGCAGTGCAGCCCGGCAACTGCCGGCGTCCCATTCAAGCCGCAAGGCGCGCGGCAACCGCCTCCTTGAGGAGCATCGGCCTTAGAATGATCAGTGCGCCGCGACTGCGCGCCAGGACTCCCTCTCGCAGCAGCCGCGCGATCTCGCGCGAGACCGGCTCACGTCGTGCGCCGATGCGTTGCGCAAGGATCTGCTGCACTGGCGGCGGGGAGATGCTCCGGCTACCGTCCGCGGCCGGCGGCCCGGCAGCCCGCAGGAGATCCGCATACAACCGGTGGCGTATGTCGAGGCTCGTCAGCTCCAGCATTCGCGAATTCGCCTCGCGGATGCGGGCAGTCAGCAATTGCATCATTCGCCGCGAAAGCGCCGGCGACTCCGCTAGAATCGTCATGAACAGCGCGCCAGGCACGCGGCATACGCGGCTGCGATGCAGTGCTGTCACGCTTGCGGAGCGCGATGCGCCGTCGATTGCCGCCATCTCGCCGAAGAAGCCGCCCGCCGGCACGTCCTGCAGGATCAGTTCCCGTCCACCCGGCGTGCGAACCGCAATCCGGACGCTGCCCGACAGGACGAAGAAGACGTCGTCCGACGGATCATCGAAGTTCAATATCAACTGTCCCGGCTCGGCACTGAGCCACAAGGCACGGGCGTCATGGCGGCGCAACCGATCGGCCGGCAGGGTCCGGAAGAACTCGATCGAGGCGAGGCTCTCGCTCACCCGATCACGTCCGTGGCTCGGCCGAGCGGGAAGGGCACCAGGTCAAGGCCGGGCAGCCCGGCGGCAGGGCGTCTCAGCACGAGATCAAACCGCGCCGGCTGCTCGGTGGGCACGCGCCCGCGGCGCCTGCCGCAGTACGGCCAGCGGCTCGCGGTCAGCCAGCGCTCGTGCTTGCTGCTGCGCACTCCGGCGCGTCCTGGCATGTGTCGTCCCCCCTTTGCCGCGGCGCGACTTTGGCGAGCATCCGCTTCACTATATGTGCGAAATCGCACACACTGCAACGGTAGCAATTCGGCACACTTCCCGAAGTTGCGGGAGCCGGATCGGCAATCTTCGCCGCAAGCCTGCGGTAATGACGGAAGGCGCGCAGCGTCGCACGATCGCCCGCGACGAGCGGTACCTGGAATCGGAGGTGCACCATGGCGGAATTCAACCCCGAGACCTGCTTCGCCACGCGCCGCGCAGTCCTTGCGGGGCTCACGGCGGCACCTGCGCTCACGCAGCCTGCTGGCGCGCAATCCCTCCGGCCGCTGCGCATCGGCTACATCGTCAACGGGCCGGAGCGCACGATCTTCGAGGAGAAGTTCGAGCTCGGCATGCGCGAGAGCGGCTACGTGCTCGGCCGCAACCTCATTATCGACTACCGCCACCAGCTGCGCCCCGACCATGACCTCAGCACGGTGATGCGCGACTTCGTCGCCGCGCGCGTGGACGCGATCGTCGCTTCGACGCGCGGCGGCGTCCTGGCCGCGCGCGCCGCGACCAGCAGCATCCCGATCATCTTCGGCGCGACACGCGACGCGATCCAGGACGGGTTGGTGCAAAGCCTCGCCAGACCCGAAGCCAATGTCACCGGCCAGTCCTTCCACGCCGGCGAGCTGTCGGCCAAGCGCGTGCAGCTGATGCGCGAGGCCTTCCCGGACGACAGGAAGTTCGCTGCCATCTTCAACGTCTATTATCCCTCGACGATCCAGATCGAGGAGGCGTCCCGCGCCCAGTCCGCGCTTGGCATCGAACTCGTCCTGCGCGGCATCGCCGTTCCCGAGGGCCTGGATGAAGCCTTCGCTGCGCTCAAGCGCGACGGCGTGGCGGCGCTCTTCGTGGTCTCCGACGTCTCGACCATCACCAACAGGGTCCGGCTCGGCGAGGTCGCCGTCAGGCACCGCATGCCGATGATGATGTCCAACAAGCGCTATCTGACCGGCGGTGGCCTCATGAGCTACGGCCCCGACATCAGCGAGGGCTTCCGCAGGGCTGCGCGGCAGGTGGTCCGCGCGGCCAACGGTACGCCGATCAGCTACCTGCCGGTGGAGAATCCCACCCACTTCGAATTCGTGATAGACCTGCGCGCCGCACGGGCGCTCGACGTCGAGATCGCATCGTCGATCCTGGACCGCGCCGACGAGCTGATTGAATGACCCGCAGGGGGCTCTCCTTGGGCCAGCGGCTGACCCTCGCCTTCCTGGGTCTTGTCGCCGCGGTCCTGTTGGTGAACGGCAGCATCAGCATCTGGTTCACCTACCGCGATGCCACCGAAGCGGCCGTGCGCGTCGAGCAGGAAAAGGCCGATGCGGCTGCCGACCGGGTTGCGCAGTTCATCGCCGAGCTTGAGCAGCAGATCGGTTGGACCACCCGCCCCGACTGGGCGCGGGTGCCGATGCAGCAGCGCCGCTACGACTTCATTCGCCTGCTGCGCCAGGTGCCGGCCATCACCGAGCTTCGGTACGTGGACGGCGACGGGCGAGAACGCCTCAGGCTGTCCCGCCTCGAACCGGATGCGGTGGACAGCGGCGTCGACCTTTCGGCCGATCCACGCTTCCGAGGCGCCCGGGAGAGCCGCGTCTGGTATGGGCCGGTCACGTTCCGGCAGGGCTCCGAGCCCTACATGACGGTGGCCGTCGCGCATGTCGGGCGCGACCCGGGGGCCACGATCGCCGATGTGAACCTCAAGCTGATCTGGGAAGTCATCACGGCGATACGGGTCGGCGGAATGGGCTACGCCTTCGTCACCGACACGTCCGGGCGCCTCATCGCGCACCCGGACATAAGCCTTGTCCTGCGCGAGACCGATCTTTCCCGCCTTCCGCAGGTCGCCGGCGCCATTGCCGGCGGCGACGAGCGCGTGCGCTCGGCGCGTGGTATCGACGGGCGCGCCGTGCTTTCGGCGAGCGCCCCCATTCCGCGCCTGGGCTGGATCGTCTTCGTCGAGCAGCCGACCGCCGAAGCGCTGGCCCCGGTCTATGCCGCGGCGTACCAGACGCTGGCGCTGCTTGGCCTCGGCGTCGTCCTCGCGCTGCTCGTCGGCGTGGTTCTGGCGCGGCGCCTCACGGATCCGATCCGGGCGCTGCAGGCCGGCGCCGAACGCCTGGGCCGGGGCGACCTCGCGCAGCGCATCGCGGTTGCATCTGCCGATGAGATCGGCACGCTCGCGCTGCGCTTCAACGAAATGGCCAGCCGCATCCAGGAGGCGCAGGAGACCCTGGAAGCCAAGGTCGCCGATCGGACGCGGGAGCTCGCGCAGTCCCTCGAGGAACTAAGCGCCGCCCAGGACCGCCTGGTGCAGACGGAGAAGCTCGCGTCGCTCGGCCAGCTCACCGCCGGCATCGCGCACGAAATCAAGAATCCGCTGAACTTCGTGAACAACTTCGCCGAGCTGTCGATCGAGCTCCTGGCCGAGTTACGCGAGGCGATGGAGCGCGCCGGCGCCGCTCTCGACCCCGCGCTCCGCGCCGAGGTCGAGGAACTCTGCGGCATGCTGCGCGATAACCTCGCCAAGGTGACAGCGCATGGCCGGCGCGCCGACAGCATCGTGCGCAACATGCTCGCCCATTCGCGCGAGGGGAAGGGCGAGCGGCGTCGCGTGGAGCTGAACGATCTGCTCGAGGAGACGCTGAACCTCGCCTGGCACGGCGCGCGCGCCGAGCGGCCAGGCTTCAACGTCACCATCGAGAAGCGCCTCGATCCAGGAGTGGGCCAGCTCGATCTCTTCCCGCAGGAGTTTACCCGCGTGCTGCTGAACCTGTTCGGCAATGCCTTCCATGCCATGCAACAGAAGGAGGCATCCGGCTTCCAGCCGTACCTGCTGGTCACGACGCAGGCCACCCCCGGCGAGGTCATGGTGACTGTGCGCGACAATGGCACCGGCATCCCGGATGCGGTGCGCGGCCACATCTTCGAGCCCTTCTTCACGACAAAGCCCGCGGGACAGGGCACGGGGCTCGGCCTTTCGCTGTCGCACGACATCGTCGTTCAGCAGCATGGCGGGCGCATCGACGTAGCGACCGAGCCGGGCGCCTGGACCGAGTTCACCATCACCCTGCCGCGTGAATCGCTGGCGACGGAGCGCGCGGCGTGAGCGTCCTCGTTCTCGTGGTGGACGACGAGCCGGACATAGAGGCTCTGTTCCGCCAGCAGTTCCGCCGCGACCTCCGTTTGCAACGCTTCGCGATGGACTTCGCTGCCTCGGGCCCGCAGGCGCTGGGCCTCATCGCCGCCGCCCAGGGGCGCAGCATCATCCTGCTTCTGTCGGATGTGAACATGCCAGGTATGAGCGGCTTCGACCTCCTCACGCGTGCCCGCGCGCTCCGGCCCGACCTGCCGGTGGTGATGATCACCGCGTATGACGACGCGGCGACGCGCGCGCGCGCCGGCGCCGCGGGCGCCGACGGTCTCCTCGCCAAGCCCATCGACTTCGCCCTGCTGCGCGAGGAGATCGAGCGGCGCCTGCCGGCAGCGGGGGCCGACGCATGAGCCTGATCCTGGTGGTGGACGACGAACCCGACCTTGAAGCGCTGATTCTCCAGAAGTTCCGGCGCGAGGTACGCGAAGGGCGGCTTGTGTTCCGGTTCGCCCGCGATGGGATCGAGGCGCTCGAACGCCTTGCCGAGGCTCCGGACACCGCGCTCGTCCTGGCCGACATCAACATGCCGAGGATGGACGGGCTGACGCTGCTGGCGCGCCTGCAGGACATGGTCGATCCGCCCGCCACCGTGATCGTCTCGGCCTACGGCGACATGGCGAACATTCGCACCGCGATGAACCGCGGGGCGTTCGACTTCCTGACCAAGCCGATCGACTTCGCCGACCTCGAGGCGACCATGACGAAGACCCTGCGCCACGTCGAGCAGCGCCGCGCGGCCGAGGCACGGCGTCTGGAAGCGGAGCGCGCCCATGCGGCGCTTGCGCGCTACTTTTCGCCCAATCTTGCCCGCGAGCTGGCGGATGCGGAACGCTCGCTTGACCTCGGCGGCCAGTGGCGGGAGGTCAGCGCGGTCTTCACCGACATTTCCGGCTTCACGCCGCTCGTGGAAGCGCTCGAGCCCTCTGCGCTCGCTGTCCTCCTGAACGCCTACATCGCGGGCATGACCGACATTGCCTTCGCGCACGGCGGAACGGTGGCGAAGGTGATGGGCGATGGGATGCTGCTGCTGTTCGGCGCGCCGGACGCTCAGCCGGACCACGCGGCGCGCGCCGTGGCCTGTGCGCTGGCGCTCGACGCCTTCTCCGAAGCCTTCCGCACGCGCCGCGCGGCGGAGGGAACCCTGCTTGGCGTCACGCGCATCGGGGTGCACAGCGGGCCCGCGCTGGTGGGAGACTTCGGCGGCGGGCGGCACTTCGACTACGCCGCCTATGGCGAGACCATCAACCTCGCCGCACGGCTCGAGACGGCGAACAAGGCGCTCGGGACGCGCGTGCTCGCGTCGGTCGCGACGGCGGAACGCATCGGCGGCTTCCAGGGGCGCCCGGCGGGGGACCTCATGCTGCGCGGATCACGTCGCCCGATCGCGGCCTTCGAGCCGCTGACATCCGATCGCGCGAGCACGCCTGACATCCTGGCCTATGCCGACGCCTTCGCACGCCTTGGCGCCACGGATGCCGAAGCCGCGCCGGCGATGGCGCGGCTGGCCGCCAATGGCGACGCGCTGGCCGGGTTCCACGCGAGGCGGCTTGCGGCTGGCGGCACGGGCCGGCTCATCGACCTCGCATGACGCCCTGGACGGAGGCACGCGCCGGCCTCCATGCCGGTATCCTCGCCGCCACGCAGACGTTGACCCACGGCTTGATCGCCTTCGCCGCCCTCGGCGCCGCAGGGGTCGCCTTCGGCATGGCGGCGGGGCTCGCTGCCTCGGCCCTGGCGGGCCTCGCCGTCGCCCTGTTCGGTGCGACCCGCCCGCTCATCGGCACGACGACCGCGGCCACGGTCCTGGTCACCGCAGGGTTGATCGCGGCCGTCGAGCCCGCCTCGGCCGGGCAGGCCGTGCTACTGGCCATGCTCCTTGCCGGCACTGCAGGAGTGCTGATGATGGGGCTGGCAGCGACGGGCCTCGCGCGGCTCGCGGCGCTGATTCCGACCCCCGTCACTCAGGGCCTTGGCAACGCCATCGCCCTCCTCGTCATCCTGGGTCAAGTGCCCATGCTGGCCGGCGCAGGGCCTGGCGCGGCGTTGCCCTGGCACTTGCCACTGCCGGGCGCGTCCGCCGTGGCCGTGCTCGCGCTGGCGATGATGCTGCGGCCCCTGCCGGGCCTGCCCGCGCCGATCTTCGCGCTGGCGGCGGCGACCGGCCTGGATCATCTGCTGGCGGCGCTGGGCATCGCAACCGGGCCATCGGTTGGCGTGGCGCCCGACTTCGGGACGCTTTTCGCCGGTATCGCAACAGTCCTCGCCGTGCCGGGCCCGTTCCCGCCTCTCGATCTGGTGCTGCCGGCGGCGCTGTCGCTCGCCCTGCTCGCCACCTTCGAGACCCTCGGCGCCGCCGCGGCCCTGCGCGAGGCCTCGGGCCGGCGCGGCGACCAGACGCGAGACCTTCGCGCCGCCGCCATCGGAATGCTGGCTGGCGCGGCCAGCGGAGGCATGCCCGCTGCCGGCCTCACGGTGCCGAGCATGGCCTGCTGGACGGCAGGGGGGCGCGGGCGCGCCGCGCAGGCCTGGCGCGCCGCGGTGCCGCTCGCGCTCCTCGCCGCCGGCGGCGTGCTCATCGCGGCAATGCCTTTCGCCGCGCTGTCGGGCGTGCTGTGCGGCGCGGTGGCGCGGCTTGTCCGGATGCCCGCCTCACCCTTCGCCGCAGGTCCGGGTCGCATGCGGCGCCTGGGGGACTTGCTCATCGTGTTGTTCGTCATGGCGGTCGCGGTCACCTTCGGCCTGGTCGCCGCGGTCGGCGCAGGCGTGCTGCTCGCCGTACTGCTGTTCACCGCGTCCGTGGCGACGTCGCCCGTACGCCGGGTCTCGAGGAATCCGGTGGGGCGGTCGCGCATCCGCCGTCCTGCCGAGGAGGAGCGCGCGCTGTACCGCACCGGCGAGGCGATCGCGCTCATCGAACTCGAGGGCCCGATTTTCTTCGGCAGCGCGGAACGCATTCTGCTGGGCGCCGAGGCGGAAGTCGCCACAGGCGCCACGGTGCTGATCCTCGACCTCTCGCGCGTCACGCGCATGGATCTCTCGGGCGGGCGGCGACTGATCGAGATCTGCCGCGTCCTGCCGGGCCGGGTGCTCCTGGCGCCGCTGCATCGCGGCAGTCGCGCGGCCGAGGAGATCGCAGCGCTCGGGCTCGCCGCCCACATCCCCCCCGGCGCGGCCTTCGACGACCTGCCGGCGGCGGTGGAGGCGGCGGAAGCACTCGCGCTCGCGGACATCGAGGCCGAGCGGCCGGCCCCGCCAGGCACGCCCCGCGCGGCGCTGGAGGCATTGGGAATCCCGCCTTCGGCGGTCGGGCCCCTGCTCGCGCTGTGCAGCGAGGCGCGATTCCCCGATGGCCAGCCGATCCTGCGCCGGGGCGAGCCATCGGACGCCGCCTATCTGCTGCTCTCCGGAGAGGTGTTGATCAGCCTGCCTGCCGGCGAGGCGCGGCCCGCAACCCGGCTTGCGGTGCTGGCGCCCGGCGTCCTCTTCGGCGAGTCGGCCCTTCTGGGCCAGATGCGCCGGAGCGCGGACGTGACCGCACGCGGCGCGGTGCACTGCCTGCGGCTCGATGCCGCCGCCGCCGAGCGTCTGCGCGTGACGGCGCCCGGCACAGCCTGGCATCTCATGGCCATGGTGGCGCGCCAGCTCTCGGTGCAGGTGCGCACGGCAAATGCCATCATTGATCGGCTCGAAGCCTGAGGGACTCATGCCGCGATGGGGCGATCGCGCGCCTGCGCGCCGTCTCGGCGACCGACGCTGGAGCGCGGGGCTTCGGGGCGAGGGATCGCCTCCGCCATTCCGCCCTGCGCGCTTGTTTGCGCAGAGTGCCGTGCTCGGACACCTGCAGCCCGACGGCGTCAACCGGGATGCAACCGGAGAGGCGGATGCCGCCGGCGACGCTCGTTGCAGAGGGCGCCACCACTACCACCGGTGCGAGGGCCTGCCGCCAGCCCGGCACGGCGCGCAGCCGGAAGCCGATCGGCTCGGCGGTGGGGAGGCCGGCGGCAGTGGCGCCGAGCGAGCTGCCATAGCCCAGCCTGGCCTCGACCGAAGCCGGAAGTTACTCAACCCGGTAGCCGGCGAGGTGCGCGGAGCCGGCTGCGGACCATGACAGGGCCAGGACCCTCAGGCTCTCTTGACGATGCTGGATCGCTCGACGGACCGCGTCAGTCGTGCGGGCGCATCCGCGAAGTCCCGGCCCCATGGCGCGCCCCTCCATGCCATGGAGAAGACTGCGCCATCAAAGCCTGGGACCAGACGTCTAGGCGCGCTCCAACGGGAACGCGACGCTGATCCGCGTGCCACCATCGCCGGTGATCACGGCCGTTCCGCCGAGATGCGAAGCGAAGCCCTGGATCAGGGCCAGCCCAAGCGCATCCGTGCGGTCGGCATCGGGCGGCAGGCCGATGCCGTCGTCGGCGACGACGAGCTCGGCGTTCGCACCGTCACGCCGCAGGGACACCAGGATCGTCCCCGCGCGCCCGTCCGGGAAGGCATGCTGGACCGCGTTGCTGACCGCCTCCGTGATCAGGAGCGTGAGCGAGTCGGCCTGGTCGGCTTCCAGGTCGATATCCTCGACCTCCACCTTCATCGTCACCTGCCCGTCCCGCGAACTGCCCGCATGCTCGCGGAGTTGCTGGCACAGTTCCTCGATGAAGGGCCGCAGCCTGATACGTCCCGGCTGTGTCGCACGCGAGAGGTGACGATAGAGGGTCGCGAGCGCCCGGACCCGGTACCGCGTCAGTGCCAGTTCCGCCTTCACCTCGGCCTGCCGCGAATTCTCGGCCTGCATGCCGAGCAGCGAGGCGACGATCTGGAGATTGTTGTGGACCCGGTGGTGCATTTCCTCGATCGCGAGATCGCGCTGCTTCAGCGTCGCCTGCAGCGCGGTCTCGCGCTGAGCGATCGCGCCGCTCGCAGCCAGCAGCGCGGTGTCGAGGTCCTTCATCTCCGCCGGGTCGTGGCTGCCCCGGATGGCGGCATAGGGCTCCCGTGGCGACCAGCCGCGCACCTGCAGGGCGAGGCGTCGCAACGGCCGGGCGACGCTGAGTTCGACGCCAATCAGCACCACCACCAGGCAGGCCAGGACGAAGCCGACGATCTCGATCAACCTCTGCCGCAGCGCACCGAGCGCGGCGCGCCGCACATCATCCATCGGCACGCCGACCATCAGGCGCAGGCCGGGCCGAACGGTTCCAACCGACCAGGCATGGGCTTCGCCGGAGCGCGCGGCGGCCTCGAACGGTCCGGCACCGCCGACTGGCGGCTCGCCAACAGGCAGGTCGGCCTCGGTCGCCGGGGTCAGAGCGAAGGTCGTGCCGACGCGATCCAGGAGCCAGATCCGGTGCGGGCCGGCGATCTGCGCCTCCGGCACGGGCTGGACGAGCCTGATGGTGGCGCCGATCACGCCGCGCGGCGCATCGTCGGCGGGCGGGATGGGCACCGCGGCGGGCATCAGGGCGACACCCGACGCGGCATCCATCTCGAAACCACCGAGCACGAGCCTCGCTTCGCCGCGAAAGGGCGGTAGGCCCAGGCCGGCTTCTCCGCGTTCCGCCCCCGGCGGCGCGCCGCAGCGCGGGCGCCCGTCCTGGTCCAGAATCCACACGGATGCGATGCGCCGCGGGAAGACTGCCTGGGCGGCGCGCAGCGTCTCCTCGCAGGCCATCGGCGACAGGCCGGCACCACGGGCGAGCGAGAGCAGCATCTCCTCGACCATGTCGAGCACGGCCCGATGCTCGGCCGAAGCCTGCTCCTGCAACGCCTGCGCCGCTTGCCTGGTGGCCGTGAGGTCAGACGCGTAGTCGTGCCAGGCCTGAGCGCCGGCGATGCCGATGACCGGCACCATCGACACGCCCACGAGAAAGACCAGCCGGCCACGCACCCCTGTCAACAGGCGTCGCAAGGCGGGCGGTCGGGCGGCCTCGATCGGGCCGCCCTGGATCATTTCCGCCGGTCTGCTTCGATGAGGCGGATCAGTTCCTCGGGGATGGGCTCCTGCGCCACCTCGTCGAACATGGCGTGCAGCCCGCGGTGCAGCCAGACATCGAAGGCCGCGTCCGGCGTGGCCCTCCTGCGCTTGCGGTCGCGCGCGCTGGCGTCCGGCATCCTGGCCTCGGGGTTCTGCTCGGGGTCGTCGCTCTCTGCCATGACGTCCTACGTGGCCGAGGGCCTCGAACCGCCCGCGCTGCGCGTCAGCCTAGCCGTCGTCCTCGGCCCTGCACCAGCGGCAACCGCCGCAACCTTGCCGCGCGGCCGGCTGTCGTCGCCGAGCAACCAGGCCTCGAGCTGCCGACGCGCGCGGAATACGCGGCATTTCGCCGTGCCGACGGGGCAGCCCATTGCGTCCGCCACCTCCTGGTAGGTCAGGCCCTGGACCGAGACCATGATCAGCGCGGCACGTTGGTCGGCGGGCAGGCGCGCGAGATTCCGGCGCAGTTCCTGGAGGGCGATATGGCCCTCCTGGCTCGCGGGGCTTGAGAGCGCCGCGGCGGGGGCATCCTCGATCTCGACCGTGTCCCGCGCCCGCCGGCGGTTCGACAGGAACTGGTTGCGCAGGATGCGGTACAGCCAGGCACCCAGATTCGTGCCGGGCGTGAAGTGCGCCTTCGCGGCCAGCGCATTGGTGACCGCCGCCTGTACGAGGTCGTCTGCGTCGGCGCGGTTCCGCGTCAGCGCCAGCGCCTGGACCCGCAGCCGCGGGAGCAGCGCCACGAGACCGTCGCTGAAGGACGGTTGGGGCTCCGCCCCAGCGGCGCTGACATGGCAGAAGTCGGGGGCGCGGGCGGCATCGTCGAGGGGCATGCGAAGACAACGCATGAGATGCCGAAAAGGTTGCAGGCAAACGATCCGGCATCGCCGGCGGAACGACCTGCAACCATCGGAGGACTTCGCGCATTCTCCCTCCGATGCAGCCACAGCCGAGCCGCGCCCGGGGTCTCGTTCAGTCCCTTTCGCCGAAGCGTTGCGCGAGTGCCGCACGCGCGCGGGAGACGCGCGCCTTCACGGTGCCTGCTGGCGCTCCGCATATCGCGGCCGCCTCCTCGATCGAGAAGCCGAGGGCGGCGACGAGTACCAGGGCTTCGCGCTGGACGACGGAAAGGCTATCGAGCGCGCGGTCGAGTTCGTGCAACTCCGCCGTGCCCTGCTGCGCCGGCGCCGAACTGGCGCCGCGGTCCAGGCGTTCCAGCGCGCGGCGTTCCGCCCCACCCCGGCGCAGCTGCCCCAGGAAGCCGTTACGCAGGATGCGGAAGACCCAGGCGCGCAGGTCGGTGCCCGGTTCCCATCGCGCCTCCTCCGTCATGGCACGCAGGATGGCGTCCTGCACAAGGTCGTCGGCGCGCGCCACGTCCCTGGCCAGGAATCGCGCGAAGGCGCGCAGTTGCGGCAACAGCGCGGCCAGGGCCTGCCGGAAGTCCGATGAAGCGCCCGTCATGCGACATGCTGGCACATCGGACTCACCCGGCGGAACATCTGCGGCAATGCACAGGGGAATGGCACGGTGACCGACGATTCCAATTCGGATCTGCTGCGTGCGCTGCCCTATGCCAGACGGTACGCACGCGCACTGACAGGCTCGCAGACGGATGGCGACAGGCTGGTCGCGGAGGTGCTCCGCGCAGGGCTTCCCGAGATGGCGCCGCGCCTTGCGCTCTACGCCGCGATCACCCGTGCGGCGCCGGCCCCGCACGACGCCTCGCTCCTCACGCCGCGGCAGCGGCAGCTGCTGCTGCTGACGGCGCTCGAGGATCTCCGGCTGAATGACGCGGCCCTGGTCGTCGGCCTGGGTGCGGAGGAGGCGGGATTCGAGATCGAGGTGGCGCGGACCGCGCTGCGAGCCGCGACTGTCACCGACGTCGTCGTCATCGAGGACGAGCCCGTCATCGCGATGGATATCCGCCGCCTGGTCGAGGCATGCGGCCATCGCGTGGTCGGCGTGGCGGCGACCGAGGCTGCCGCCGTCGCGCTTTCGGAGCAGCATCATCCCGGCCTGATCGTCGCGGACATCAACCTCGGGCGCGGCGGCGACGGCATCTCCGCCGTTGCGCGCATCGCGCGGACGATGCCGGTGCCGGTCATCTTCGTGACCGCCTATCCTGAGCGCCTGCTGACCGCCGAGCGGCCGGAGCCGACCTTCCTCATCACCAAGCCCTTCGATCCGATGGCGCTCGCCGTCACCACCTACCAGGCCATCACCGCAGGCCGGCCGCCGATCGTGTGACGGGAGGCAACCCCGGGGCATGCCGCGCGTTTCTGCCTTGTCGCGCCAAGGGCGCGCAATCGGCACAAGGAGATCGCGATGAACTGGGATCAGATCGCCGGCAACTGGAAGCAGATGAACGGAAAGGTCCGCGAGAAGTGGGGCAAGCTCACGGATGACGACCTTGCCGTGGTCGAGGGCAAGCGCGACCAGCTGATCGGCCGCATCCAGGAACGCTACGGCGTCGCGAAGGAGCATGCGGAGGAGCAGGTGAAGGCCTGGGAGAAGGGTCTTTCCTCCTGACCTGAGCACGCCGCCGGGCACGTCCCGGCGGCGCTTTGTCGTCCCGGTAGACACCCGACGCCACGCGCTTGCTGCGCTTGGCGCAGCGCGAGGAAGGCAGCATGCTCTACTGGACCCTGATCTTCCTGGTCGTCGCGCTCGTCGCGGGCGTGCTCGGCTTCGGCGGCATCGCATCGACGGCGAGCGGGATCGCGAGGATCCTGTTCGCGGTGTTCCTCGTCCTCTTCATCATTTCCCTGGTTGCCGGTCGCGGTTGGGTTCGTTGATCCTGCCATCGCGCTGACCGGCCGCGCCGGCCCCGCTTCCGCCCCCGCGGCGGGGCCGGCGCACAATCCGCCCGCATTGCACGCAGCGCGGGTCATCTGATCGGTGATAGCCGAGCGCGCGGGCCTTCCTCGTCGGTGCAACTCCCCGCCCTGAGGGGCGTTTTCCTGAATGGCATCGCAGGTTCTCGCGGTGCGCTGCTCCCCCCCCCCAAAGTAGGAAAAGGAATCGGCCATGAAATCCCCTCATGAATTCCGACTGCCCATGATCCCGATGACGCTCGCGGCTGGCCTGATCGTCGCACCGATGCTCGCGCTGGCGCAGACGAGCCCTGCACCTGTTAGTCCGCCTGCCGCCAGCGGGACTCCTGCGACGCGGCCGGCGCTGGTTCCGCTTTTCACCACGACGGCCGGCTCTACCGTGACGCTTCGCCCTCGGGCGAGCCAGCTGATCGGCAGCACGATCTACAACGAGCACGAGGAGAAGATCGGCGAGATGGAGGACATCCTGCTGTTTCCCTCCGCCGTGGTTCCGCCGGTGAGAGTGGCCGGAACTCCGGCGCAGGTTCCTGCGCCAGCGGCGCCGACTGCGCCTGCGGCACCCCAGGGCGCCACGGCACCCCAGGGCGCCGCGGCACCGCCGGCCGCGGCGGCGGCGGCGATGCCCGCCTCGGGCTATCCGATGGCCGTCGTGCAGGTCGGCGGATTCCTCGGCATGGGCGGGCGGCTGATCACCGTGCCACTGGCAGATCTCCGCTGGAATGCTGGGAACGAGCACCTCGTGCTGCCCGGTGCGACGAAGGAGATCCTCCAGGCTCGCCCGGCCTTCCAGTTCTCCGAAGTCCGGTCGAGGTAAGCCTGCTCGGCAGGTGGCCTTCGGGCGGCGCGGGGAGGATTCCGCGCCGCCCGTCGTCATGGCGACGAGGCCGACGGCGGATCGCACGCCAGCACGGCACGAAGAATTTCGAAGACATATGAAACCACCTGCGCCTGACGGCGTTTCAATGCAGCAGGCATCGCGCGGCACCGATCTCGGATGGAGCCGCCGACGCCAGGCGGAAGGAATTCACCGATGCAGGCCCACGCCGCGCCGCGTTGTCTAATGTCGCCCAGCGCGGGCGACCGCGAGCAGCACAGGATCGTCACCGCCAGGTCACCGTGCATGGCCCGGGCGCGCCTGGCGCGCCTGGCGGTCCTGCTCCTGGCGGGTGCCGGGCTTTCGGCCTGCGTCGGAGTGAATGACGGGTACTACCAGCAGCCCTACGGAAGCTACAGCGGCAATGCACGCTTCCCCGCGCCCTACGCCTATCCCCGGGGATCGACACCCTATCTGTACAACCAGTCGCAATCGTCTTGGCCACGCACCTATGGGCGGCCGGACCATGGCTACTACCGCAATCGGTACAACCGTCCCGACCATGACAATCGGCGCGATGACTGAACGGGCCGGCATCCGCGCCTGTCGTTGCCCCGCTGCGGCAGACGCCAGCCGTCGATCCCACGCCACCACGGCCGTCACGCAGGACCGGGACCGAACCAGGCCGCCGATCCGCGCACAACTGGAGGAGACCATCATGCGAGCAGGGACTGCATTTGCACTGGCCATCGCGCTGTCAGGCACGGTTGCCCTGGCGCCGAGCGCCATGGCCCAGGGCGCGCCGGCGCGCGGGACGCCCGCCATCATCACCCAGGCGGTGACGGCCAACGACCTGGCGGCCATCTGCGATCCCACCTGGAGCGGCGTGCCGCGCCTGGAATCTATCGCCTATTGTCAGGGCTTCCTCACCAGCTTCGGGCAGTATCACGCGCTGCTGTATCCCCGTGGCGGACCCGCGAGACCGCTCTACTGCGTGCCGGTGCCCGGCCCGACCGTCGCGGAGTCCGGCATCGCCTTCGCGGCCTGGACCCGGGAGAACCCAAGCTATGGCCACGAGCCGGCACTCGACGGCCTGCTGCGCTGGGCCCAGGCGAACTTCCCCTGCCCAGCGGGCCCGCCCGCCCGCAGCCCGCGCCGTACACGCTGACACCGGGGAGACGACCATGCGCTCGACGCGACTTGTTCTCATGCTCGTGGCCGGCCTTGGCCTGTCGGCCTGCGCCGAGATGACGCCCACGCAGCGGAATGTCGGCATCGGCGCCCTGGGTGGCGCCGCCGTCGGCGGCATTGCCGGATCCTTCAGCGGAAATGCCGGGATGGGCGCCCTGATCGGCGCCGGTGTCGGCGGCGTCGGCGGCTACCTCTACGACCAGTCGCAGAGGTCGCGACAGTCCTACTACTGACGAAGGCGCTGCGGCGCAGGCTGTCCGGCCGACGATCGTGCATCAAGGAGAAGACATCATGTCGCTTGGAACAATCCTGCTCATCATCCTCGTCATCGCGCTGCTCGGCGGCTTCACGGGCGTCGTCGGCGGCTATGGCTACGGCTTCGGCCATGGCGGCGTCGGCGTGCTGGGAGCGGTCCTCATCATCGTCCTGATCCTCGTGCTGATGGGGCGGCTCTGACCGGAGCCATGCTGTCGCGCGGCGCGGGACCTTCGCGACCGCCGCGCCTGGACCATCGACGGAAGGAACAATGGGATGCGCGCATGCTGCGCGCATCCAAGGGCTGAAGGTACCAATGACGATGAATCGCAACCTGCTCATCATCGCGATCGGCGTGCTCGGGATCGGCGCCGGGGCGCTCGGCTACTGGTTCTACCAGGAGCGACACCGTTCGGGCGTCGACATCACCATTGGCGGGCGCGGCGTATCGATCCAGGAGAGGTAGCGGCGCTGAGGGACGCCCTCCGGCTGCTGACGGGACGTCGAGGAAGGTCCACGGCATCAGCCGACTTCGCGTGCATCCGGAACGCCACCTCGTGGGCCGGATCGGCTGGCTGCGGGCCGCCGTTCTCGGCGCCAATGACGGCATCGTCTCCGCCGCGACCTGTTCGACGCGCTTGAACCGCGCTCGACCGAAAGCGCCATGACGCCGATCGGCATCGTCGTGCGGGTCATCCCGGGGGCCATGGCCATCAATACGGCGCACCTCGTCTCTCACCGTCACCTGCAGCGCGCCTGATCGAGGCGTCCGACCGAGCGCGCGAGGCCAAGCGCGGCGGAATTGTAACGCCTGTGCTTCGCGCGGCTGCTCCTGCTTCGTCCACGCTGGATCGTGCTCGGCGACGTGACGGATGCGCTCGATCCGACCACCGCCGACCTCATGCTCGGCCTGCTCGCGGAGCGTTTGCCGGACTCCGGCATTGTCCTGATCGGACGCCACCTGGGATCGCCGGAGACGTTCAACCGCCGGCTGACGCTCACGCGGGCCGCCGATGGCGAGATCCTGCTGCACGAAGTCTATGCGCGGCGCCAGACCGCGATGGCGCCGCGCGCGCGACCGCTGGCCGTCGTCGACCTGCTGCGCGAGGGCTAGGGGCGCTGATCGCGGCGGCGGCTTACCCGCCGCGGAGCGCGCGCTTATCCCGCGGCGCCAGGAGTTCCTGGATGCGGCGCGCAAGATCCTCGAGCCGCACGGGCTTGTGCAGCTGCACCGACCTGGGCAGTTCGATGTCGCGCAGCGTGGCCGTCGAGATGTCGCCCGTAAGGATGATGGCCGGCACCTCGCGGCGCAGCCGCTCGCGCAGCGTCCGCGCGACCTCCACCCCAGTCATTCCGCCCGGCAGGTTGTAGTCGGCGAGGATGAGGTCCGGCCGGATCGTCCCCTGCGCCACCATGTCGAGGGCGACGACGCCATCCGGTGCCGACATGGCGCCATGGCCCTCGACCTCCAGGAAGATCCTGAGCGCGTCCCGCAGGTCCGGATCGTCCTCAACGACCAGGATCGCGCCGTGGCGGCCGGCCGGGCCGACCGCCCTGGCCGGCATCGCGGTGGGCACGCGGTCGGGGGGCGCGATGGGCTCGCCGGATGGCAGGGCCAGCTCGATGGCGAAGACCGAGCCCTTGCCTGGCCAGGAACGGACCGTGATGCGATGGCCCAGGAGTTCGGACATGCGGCGCGCGATCGAGAGGCCGAGCCCCAGGCCCCGGCCGCGTTCGCGCGCCGGATTGTCGACCTGGTGATACTCGTCGAAGACCGCCTGGCGCTCGCTGTCCGGAATGCCGATGCCGGTGTCCCACACCTCGATGCGGAGCTGCCCCCCCTGCCTGCGGCAGCCGAGCAGCACCTTGCCGTGCCGGGTATATTTCAGCGCGTTCGAGAGCAGGTTCCGCAGGATCTGCTCGAGCAGTCGAGGATCGCTCTCGATGACAAGACCGCAGGGCACGACACGGAAGCCCAGCTTCTGCGCCTCGGCATGGTAGGAGAACTCGCCCCGCAGGCGGTCCAGCAGGTCGTTGACCGGAAAGCGGACGATTTCGGGGCGGATGGTGCCGGCCTCGATCTGGTTGATGTCGAGCAGCGTGTTGAGCATGCCGGACATCGCGCTCAGGGTCTCGCCGAGGCGCGTGACGAGATCGTGCGTCCTCTCGCCCTCCGCGGACTTGGACAGCAGGCCCTGGAGCAGCGTCAGCGTCTGCAGCGGCTGCCGCAGGTCGTGGCTTGCAGCGGCGAGGAAGCGAGACTTCACGCCGTTGGCGAACTCCGCCTGGCGCTTCGCCTCCTCGAGCTTCTGCCCGGCCAGCCGGCGCTCGGTGATGTCGACGAAGGTGATGACGACGCCCTCCACCCCGTCGTCCTGGGTGCGGTAGGGCAGGATCCGGCGCAGATACCAGGCGGTCGCGCGTGTCATGATCTCGCGCTCGATCGGCTTGCGTGTCCGCAGCACCTTGAGCGCATCGGCCAGGAGGTCGCTGTCCGAGGCGAGCAGGTTGAGGTCCGAGAGCGGGCGGCCGATATCGCCTGGAATGACGCTGACGAGATTCTTCGTCGCCGGCGTGAAGAAGCGAATCCTCAGCTCGGTATCGAGGAAGAGGGTGGCGACGTCGGTGCTGTAGAGGACGTTCTGCAGGTCGTTCGACGTCGTGCGCTGGCGCTCGAGCGTCTCCTGCAACTGGGTGTTGAGCGCCGTCAGCTCCTCGTTCAGCGACTGGAGCTCCTCCTTCGACGTCAGCAGTTCCTCGTTCGTCGACTGGTACTCCTCGCTCGCGGAGAGCGCCTCCTCGCTGATGGCCTTCTGTTCCTCATTGGCGATCTCGAGGTTGTGGATCGCCCCCTGCAGTTCCGTGCGCGTCGCCTCCAGCTCCAGTTCGAGCTCGGCGACGCGAGGGACATCGCGTGGTGCGGCGATGCGGCTGGCCGGCTGGGCCGAAGACCTGTCCTCCAAGAAGCAGACGAGAAGCAGCTTTTCGCCTTCGCTGAGGACCGGCTGCACATCGATGGAGAAGGACAGGGTCCGGCCATCCTGGCGGATCAGGCCACCGGGTTGCGAAACGCTCCTGTTCTCCTGGAGCGCACGCTGGATCGCCGCGCGGAGCTTGTTCCGCACGCTGCGCGGCGCCAGGGCGAGCAGGTCCTGCGTCGGCGCCCCGGCTGGCACGCGGAGGAAGCGATCGGTCGGCCCGAGCGAATAGAGACATTCCTGCTTATGATCGACCAGCACAGCCGCGGGCGCGAAGGCCTCCATCACGAGCCGCCGGCACAATTCGCCATAGGCGTTGCTGCGCGCGGCGTTCGCGGTCCTGCCCGTCTGCCGGCCTGGTCGCTCGACGGTGCCGGTGCCGAAGATCAGGCCGAGCTCGCCGGGCCGGCTGCGGCCGATATGCCGGTAGATGCGGCCCGGCTTCGAGATCACCTCGAAGCGGCCGGGCACGCTGCCGATCGTCTCCGCGCCGCCGAGCAGCAGGATGCCGCCGGGGCGAAGCGCGAAGTGGAACAGCGCGATGACCTTCGATTGCGCCTCCGGGCTCAGGTAGATGAGCAGGTTGCGGCACGACACCATGTCGAGCCGCGAGAAGGGCGCGTCGTTCAGCACGTCCTGCACCGTGAAGACGACGCTCGCGCGCAGTTCGGACGAGACGCGGTAGCCCTGGCTCTCCTTCGTGAAGAAGCGCGCGAGCCGCTCCGGCGTCACGTCAGACGCGATGGTCGGGGGATAAAGCCCGTCGCGCGCGGCGACGACGGCATCCGGATCGACATCGGATCCGAAGATCTGCAGCTTGATGTCGCGCCGCGTCGCGACGATCCGCTCCTGGAACAGCATGGCGAGGGAATAGGCTTCCTCGCCCGTGCTGCATCCGGGAACCCAGATGCGGAGCGGCCGCCCGGCCTCGACGGCCTCGACCAGTTCGGGAATGACGGACTCCGCGAGGAGATCGAAGACCGCCTTGTCCCGAAAGAAGCTGGTGACATGGATCAGCAGATCCTTCGCCAGCGTCTCGAGCTCGGCGGGATCGTCGCGCAGCATCCCGAGATAGACATGCATGTCGGCGGCGGTGATGGCCAAGGCCGACATGCGTCGTTCGATCCGCCGGCGCAGCGTGCCGGGCTTGTAGAGCCTGAAGTCGTGGCTCGTCTTCTCGTGGAGAAGATCGACGATGGCGGGTACCATGTCTCCCGCAGGTCGCGGCTTACTTGCCTTGCCAGGTGCGAGGGCCCCGCCTCGGAGATGATCCATGAGCGCGGCCGGGATGCGGGACGCCGGAAGCACGAGATCCACCGCGCCGGTCGTGATCGCGCTCCGCGGCATCCCGTCAAAGCCCGCTTCGTCCGGGTCCTGCGCGATCACCAGGCCGCCCTTCTCCTTGATGGCCTTCAGGCCAAGGCTGCCGTCGGCCCCGGTCCCCGAGAGGATCACGCAGACAGCCCTTGGCCCCATCTCGTCGGCCAGCGAGTGGAGCAGGAAGTCGAAAGGCAGCCGCGCGCCGTGCCGCGCAACAGGCTCCGTAAGGTGCAGGGTGCCCTTGCCCACCGAGAGGTATGTGCCCGGGGGTATGACATAGAGGTGGCCGGGCTCGATCGGCATGCCGTCCTCGACCTGGCGCACGGTCAGGCCGGTATGTGTCGCGAGCAGGTCCACCAGCATGCTGTCGTGGTTCGGATCGAGGTGCTGGACAAGGATCAGCGCCATGCCGCTGCCGTCCTGGATCGCCTCGATCAGCCGGCGGCATGCATCGAGGCCGCCGGCGGAGGCGCCGATGCCCACTACGAGGATGCCCTTGTCGGCGGGAGGCGGAATGTTCTCGGCGGTGATTCGCCGGCGCGCGCGCGGCGTGCCGGGGCTTCGCGTTGCTGTTGCAGTCTTCGGCGGCTTCGTCAGGTCATCCTCGCATCTCACAGGGCGCCGCAGCCTGCGGCACACAGCATTCCGGACATCGACCGCGTCGACGACAGGGTATCACGCAGGATTGTGGTCGAATGGGAACACGCGCAAGCAGGGGATCCAAATCCATGCCGGGGCATCCGCTCACATCGGGCTCCTCGCCTGTCATCAGTTTGTTCTTGCCGGATGCCGACGGCAACGAGCATATCATGCGCGAAGCCGCACATCCGGCTTCGGTACGTCAGGCCGGGCGCGCAGACGGGCCGAGCCTTCAAAGCAGCGCGTGACTCCGGGGCCCAATGCTCCGCCCGACGACAACAGCGTCCGCTCGATGGATGCGATGGGAGGTTCCTTGGACCGCCGAGCAGGGCATCACGTCCACGACGCATCGGCTTGCAGCGGAGCCGAAGGATGAAGGCGCTGCGTATCCTTGTCGTGGAGGACAATGCCGTCATCGGGATGCTTCTGTCCTTGACGCTGAAGGCGATGGGACACGAGGTTTGCGCGGTGGAAGCCTCCGAGGATCGCGCCGTGGCGACCGCGTTGCGGTGCAGTCCTGACCTGATGATCGTCGATGTGGCGCTCGGGCATGGCAGCGGCCTCCGCGCGGTTGAGACGATCCTGCGGACGCGCCATGTGCCCCACATCTTCATGAGCGGTGCGCCCCTCCAGACCGGCGTGCGGGGCAGCATCGTGCTTCGCAAGCCTTTCGTCGAAGCCGAGCTGGCGGTTGCCATCGAGCACGCGGTTACGGCTTCCGCCGAGGCCTCAGCGTCGCCGTAGCCGCCTTGTTGCTGGCTGGCCGCGAGCGGTACCGTCGCGCGATCCGGATCGCCGGGGGGGGTACCTCGCCTACTGCGTCGTTCCGAGACTCCCGACCAGTTCGAGAATTCGCTGCCGAATGTCGGAGTCTTCGAGCGCATAATAGGCTCGAACCAGGTTCAGCGTCTCGCGTTGATGCAACTTGGCGCGTTCCGGCTCGCCGACGTCGCCCGAGCGCCCTTTGCGAGGCGCCACGACGAACGATGCCTCGGCATTCGCCGGCAGATCCTCGAAGAAGGAGGAGATCGACATGTCGAGCGCCCGGCCGAGATCGTACAGGCGCCCTGCGGTGACCCGGTTCAGGCCACTCTCATACTTCTGAAGTTGCTGAAAGGTGATGCCGAGCGCGCCGGCCAGCTTGGTCTGGCTCATGCCCAGGAGTTGACGTCGCAGACGTATCCGGGCGCCGACATGGGAATCGATCGCGTTCAGGGCGCGCCGCTGTTCCGCGTTGGAAGACGACTTCGCGGGTCGAACTGCCGTCGTGCCGTCGCCACTTGGTGTCTGGCCCGCTCGATCGTCGCCCTGGCCGTCGCAGGCTTCGCCAAGCCGTTCCAGGCGAAAGGGAAGGGCGCTGCGGAGGCCCACCAGGTCGGTGGGATCGGCAGCTGATGAGTCGGTGCTGCTGCCTCGCTCATCGCCTTGTCCTGCCATCTTATGCGTCCTCATTCCTTGGCTCTGTACCAATCCCTCCGGCCTCAACACGCGAGGGGCGCTCGAAGTTTCCGCGCTTCCGCTGTTTCTTCGCGCGGCCACGGGGATGTTCTCAGGTCGCTGCGCGCCCCCGACCGCTCAAGGACGTGCGTCGCAGCGCCGGAATGAACGATCCGGAACAGATGCTCTTGAACGCGCGGCACGCCACCCCTGCGATCCTGTCGAGATGATTCCGGCGCACCTCCGCAAGGCGTCGCGGAGTTGCGTTGGATCAAGATCGCAACCGAGGCGCGGGTCGCGCGTTAATGCGAGGGGCGCGGATCCACGACCACTCTCTGCGCAAGCCCGGCCGCCACTGCCGCCTGGCGCGGCCAGTGCCGGCTGCCTCGGACCAACGCTACGTCATGCCAGCGCGGAGGACTCCCTCATGAACAACATCGTCTACATCGTCGGTGCCGTGGTCATCGTGCTCTTCATCCTGGGATTCCTGGGCTTCCGTTGAGTGGGGCATGGGCCGACGCGCACTCGGGGAAAGGTGGCTCGCGGCACGCCGAAACGTCTGCCGCCGGCCCTCCCCGGGTCGTTTGGAAGCGCGGCGCCCTTGAGCCTGCAGCGATCCCAGGACCAGCGCAGCGTCAGCACGGGCCCGTCGGGAGTGGACGCGTCTCCGGCCGCCGGGACGGGGGCGTCGCGCGGGGATGAAACTTTCCCGGAGACGGCGGGTTATCCGGCGCGGTGGCCTGCCGTCCCCCGCCCATCGGGGAGACTCCATGCCAGCCGCACGGAGGACAACATGACCCACGTCACGCGACGGAACCTGCTTCCCCTCGCTACGGCGCTCGCACTCACGCCCACCATTCTGACTGTCGCGCCACGTTCGGCCCGGGCCGCCACGCGGGCGGAGATCGACGGCGAGGTCGCGAATGCGCTGCGCACGCTGCGCGCGCAGGAGAACACACGCCCGCTGTTTGCCGGCGCGAAATCCATCCTGATCTTCCCCCGCATCCTGAGCGGCGGCTTCATCGTCGGCGGCCAGTACGGCCAGGGCGCGCTGATCGCGGGCGAACGCACGATCGGCTACTACAACATCGCCGGCGCATCCTTCGGCTTCACCATCGGCGCACAGGTCGCCGGACTCGCCATGTTCTTCATGACCGATGCGGCGCGTGCAGCGCTCGATTCGGCGAGCGGTTGGGAGATCGGCACCGGTCCGACGGTCGTGGCGGTCGATCAGGGCCTGCAGGCGAACATCACCTCGACGACGCTGAGCGAGCCGGTCTATGCGATCAGCTTCAGTCAGCAGGGACTGATGGCGTCGCTGTCGATCAACGGCTCGAAGATCACGCGCATCAATCTGGAGTGAACCGTCGAACGACACCGGGGCGCCGCCGTCCCGCCGCCAATCGGCACAGGCGGCATTGCCCCGAGGTCGCACACATTGCGCGGCCAGTCGCGCCATGACGCGGCATCGGCCGCACAACAGGCCGGTGCTGTTCGCGGCACCGCCGCCTCGCCCGGCCGAGCAGCGCTGAAACGACCAGAACACTTAGGCGCCATCATGCTGGTCGATCATCCGCCGGCATCCACTGACCCCAAGCCCAGCGAACCGCCGGTCCTGCGAAACGCTGGCGCAGGGCTGCCCATGACAGTGGGGCGCGTGGAGCTCCCGCCAATGCGGGGTGGGGAGCGCCCACGCCTCGCCATGGGATTCCGGGTGGCGACTTCTGGCGCTGGCGCTGTCGCGTGCTCGGTTCCCTCGTCCTGATGGGTGGGGCTCCCTGGCTTGCGATCCCCTGGTTGGTCGGGCCGATCGTCCCGGCGCAGCCCGTGCTGCGCGGCGCCCTCGTGCGGAGCGTCGTGGCAAGCGACGGGTCGAGACGCCACACCGCACGAACGTCAGCAGCCGGATTACTGGGACCGTCGCATCGGTTCGGGGCGAGCGTGACCTTCGCGCAGCTCGGGATCATCGCCTTCGACGGACAGATCGAACCCGAGGCGCTGCGGCTTTGCGGCCTGCCGGAGCACGCTCCGGCGATCCTGCGGGACTGACGGTCGCTGCCCGCCGACAGGTGGCTCATGGGCGCGTCTCGTGAAAGCCGTCCGCTCCGATCTGCCTTATCCGCTATGCTCTTGCGATGACCGAGAAGGCACTGTCTGCAGAACGGTTTTGGGCGGTCCCCCAGGGCGCCATGCTCGCGCGCCTTGGCAGCGGTCCCATGGGGCTTGCGGCCGCCGAAGCGGATCGGCGACTCACCGAGACCGGACCCAATACCGTCGCGGACCGACCCCGCCTCGAGATCGCCGCGAAGATCGGGCGGCGGCTGGTCGAGCCACTCGTCGCCATCCTGCTCGTCGCAGCACTCGTCTCCGGCCTGACCGGGGACTGGCCCGGCTTCGCGATCATCGCCTGCATCGTCGGCGTGTCGGTCGGCCTCGACGTCGTGCAGGAACACCGGGCGGAACTGGCGGCCGCGCGCCTGCGTGACAGCGTCGCCGTCAAGGCCTCGGTGCGGCGCGACGGGCAGGTGGTGCCCCTGCCGGTGGAAAGGATCGTCCCCGGCGACGTGGTCGAACTCACCGCCGGCGGCCTGGTGCCGGCCGATGGCATCCTTCTGGAAAGCCGCGGTGCCCAGGCCAACGAGGCGCTGCTGACCGGCGAGCCCTACCCCGTCGGCAAGCGCGTGGGCGCGAGCGAGGCCAGCAGCCCGGCAGACGCGTTCAACGCGGTCTTCGCCGGCACCGCGATCGTCGCCGGTGCCGCCACGATGCTCGTCGTCGCCACGGGGCGCGCGACGCGCCTTGGCGGCGTCGCGGCGTCGCTGGCTGCACGGCGGCCGCCGACCGCCTTCGAGAAGGGGCTGCACGGGCTCGGGCTGCTGATCCTGCGGCTCACCGCCTTCCTGGTGCTTCTGGTGCTCCTGGCGCATCTCGGCTTCCATCGCCCGCCGGTCGAGAGCTTCCTCTTCGCCATCGCGCTCGCCGTGGGGCTTACCCCCGAGCTGCTGCCCATGGTGACCACCATCACCCTCTCGCGCGGGGCGATGCGGATGGCGCGTAAGCAGGTGGTCGTGAAGCGCCTGGCGGCGATCCACGACCTGGGCGCGATGGACGTGCTCTGCACCGACAAGACCGGCACGCTGACGGAGGCCAGGATCGCGCTGGCCGATGCGACCGGGGCGGATGGCGCGCCATCGTCGCGGGTACTCGGCCTTGCCGCGCTGAATGCCGGACTCGCGAGCGGCGTGCCGAGCGCGCTGGACGCCGCCATCCTGCAGGCCAATGCGCCAGCGCCAGGATGGCGCGCGCTGGCCGAGGCGCCCTTCGAATTCGAGCGGCGGCGCTCCGCCGTGCTGTGCGAAGGGGAGGGCCAGCGCCTTCTGGTGGTGAAGGGCGCGCCCGAGGCGGTGCTGGCGGTCTGCACCGCCGCGGAAGGCGCGGATGGCACGCGGCAGCCGATGACGGATGTCCTGCGAGCCGAGCTCCTGGCCCGCGCAGATGGCAGGGGCAGCGAAGGGCTGCGTCTGCTCGGTATCGCCTGGCGGTCCATGGGTGAGAATGAGACCATCGAAGGCCCGCACACCGAGGCCGATCTCGTCTTCGCGGGCTTCTGCGCCTTCCTCGACCCGCCGAAGGCCTCCGCGGTCGATGCCGTTGCACGGCTGGGTGCGCTGGGCGTGCGGGTCAAGATCGTTTCGGGCGATGCGGCGCCCGTCCTGCTGCACCTAGTGCGGACGCTCGGCCTGCCCTGCAAGGGAGTGCTGACCGGGGAGGAGATCGAGGCGCTGGACCATCCCGGACTGGTCGCGCGCGTGCAGGACGTGGATCTCTACGCGCGTGTCTCGCCGGACCAGAAGCGGCGCGTCATCCTCGCGCTCAAGGCGCACGGGCATACGGTCGGCTTCATCGGCGATGGCATCAACGACGCGCCCGCCATCCACGCCGCCGATGCCGGGCTGTCCGTGGAAGGCGCGACCGAAGTCGCGCGGGCGGCCGCCGACCTGATCCTGCTGGCACCCGATCTCGGCGTGCTGGCTGAGGGCGTGGAGGAAGGCCGGCGGACCTACGCCAACATCATGAAGTACGTGCGGATGGGCACCTCTTCCAACTTCGGCAACATGTTCTCGATGGCCGCGGCGTCGTTGCTGATCCCGTTCCTGCCGCTGCTGCCCGCCCAGATCCTGCTGAACAACCTGCTCTACGACCTGTCGGAGATGGGCATCCCCTTCGATGCGGTGGACGCCGAGGACGTGGCGAAGCCGCATGGCTGGGACATGGCGGCGGTGCTGCGCTTCACGCTGGTGATGGGACCGATCTCCTCCGCGTTCGACCTCGCGACCTTCGGCATCCTGCTCTGGGGCTTCGGCGCGACGCCGGAGGAGTTCCGCACAGCCTGGTTCATCGAGAGCATGGCGACGCAGGTGCTGGTGATCTTCCTGATCCGCACCCATGGACGGGCCTGGAAGGCCGCCGCACCGCATCCGGCGCTGATCGCGACATCGCTATCCGCATTGGCGGTGGCCTTCGCGATGGCGCTCGGCCCGCTGGCGCCTCTGCTCGGCTTCGTGCCACTTCCGGGCGCGCTGCTGGCGGTGATCGCCGCCCTGGTCGTCGGCTACCTGGTGGCGGCTGAAGCGCTGAAGCGTCTCGCCGCCCGCGATGGCCAGGCATGACGTCATCACCGGCGACCGACCTCCGGCTGCGCTGAAGGCACGACAGTCGGCGCGCCGATGCCTTTGCGGCGCTTACGCTACCAGGACCCCGACAGGCCTTGAGCGGCGGATGCGGCGACCCGCCTGGGCACTTCTGGCGGCGCCATGGGTACCTCCAGCAACATGTCAGGTGGACGGCGCGGGTGCCGTGCGCTATGTCCCGCCACATACAACGTATCCGGGAGACACGCGATGCGCCGCCGTTTCCTGCCATGGGCCGCCATCCTCGCGGTCGTCTTCGGCATCACGGGCGCGCCCCGCGCGCAGGAAGGCGTCACCGTCTTCGCTGCCGCAAGCCTGGCAGACGCGCTGCGTATGCTGGGCCAGGAGTGGCAGTCGCGTGGCAATCCCGCGCCGCGGTTCTCCTTCGCCGCCTCCTCGGCGCTCGCGCGGCAGATCGAACAGGGCGCGCCCGCCGACCTGTTCATGTCGGCGGACGAGGCCTGGGCGAACTACCTGCAGGACCGCAACCTCCTCGTGAACGCGATGCGCGCGAGTCCGCTTGGCAATTCGCTCGTGCTGATCGCGCCCGCGAATGGCGCGCGGCCGATGGCGCTGGCACGCGACACCAACCTGGTTGCGCTGCTTGGTCCGAATGGCCGGCTCGCTACAGGCGACCCCGCGCATGTGCCGGTCGGGCGCTACGCCCAGGCGGCGCTCAGGTGGATGGGCCAGTGGGACGCGATCGCGCCACGCCTTGCGCGCGCCGACAATGTCCGCGCCGCCCTGCTGCTGGTCGAACGCGGGGAGGCACCCCTTGGGATCGTCTATTCCACCGATGCAGCGGTCAGCCAGGGGGTGCGCGTGGTCGGCACCTTCCCCGCCGGCAGCCACGAGGCGATCACCTATCCCTTCGCCCTGACCCGCCGCGCCGATGGCAATGCGCAGGCGCGCGCGCTGCTCGCCTTCCTGGTGGGGCCCGAGGCAGCGCCGACGTGGCAGCGCTTCGGCTTCACGCGCGCGCAGTGACACTCGGCCTCTCGCCGGAGGAATGGCAGGCCGTCCGCCTCAGCCTCGATGTCGCGTCGCGGTCCGTCGCGGTCTCGCTGCTGCCCGCGATCGGCATCGCCTGGCTGCTGGCGCGCGGGCGCTTCCCGGGGCGGATGCTGCTGGATGCGCTGGTCCACCTGCCGCTGGTGGTCCCGCCGGTGGTGGTGGGCTGGGGGCTGCTGATGCTCTTCGGCATCCGCGGCCCGATCGGCGCGCCGCTGCATGACTGGTTCGGCGTGCGCCTGGTCTTCACCACGGATGGTGCGGCGCTGGCGACGGCGGTGATGTCCTTCCCGCTGATCGTGCGCGCCGTGCGCCTGGGGCTCGAGAGCGTGGACACCGGGCTGGAGGCGGCCGCGCGCACGCTGGGTGCGGGTCCGCTTGACCGCTTCGTCACGGTCACGCTGCCGCTGATGTCGCCGGGGATCCTGGCGGGCGCGGTCACCGCCTTCGCGGCGGGCCTGGGCGAGTTCGGCGCGGTCATCACCTTCGCCTCGAACATCCCGGGCGAGACGCAGACCCTGCCGCTCGCGATCTACAGCGCGACGCAGACGCCGGGCGGCGAGGCGACGGCGGCGCGACTCGCGCTGGTCTCCTTCACGCTCGCGGTGTGCGGGCTGCTTCTCGCGGAGGTCATCGCGCGGCGGATGCACCTCTGGCTCGGGCGCGGCTGATGCTGGAGGTCGCGCTCCGCCATCGCTTCGGACGGAAGGGCTTCGCACTGGAGGCGGGCTTCACCGCGCCGGACAACGGCGTGACGGCATTGTTCGGCCCCTCCGGCTGCGGGAAGTCCACCATCCTGGCCGCGGTCGCCGGGCTGCTGCGGCCGGATGCGGGGCGCATCGCCCTCGGCGGCACGGCGCTGCTGGACACGGCGCTGCGCGTCTTCGTGCCGCCCGAGCGCCGCCGTTGCGCCGTCGTGTTCCAGGATGCGCGGCTCTTTCCGCACCTCAGCGTCGAGACCAACCTGCGCTACGGGCTGCGCCGCGCGCCGCGCGATGCGAGCGGCCCGGGCTTCGACGACGTCGTCGCGCTGCTCGGCATCGCGCCGCTGCTGGCGCGCCGCCCGGGGCGGCTCTCGGGC
>NZ_JACADR010000179.1 GCF_016106005.1 Roseomonas rosulenta | reverse complement strand
GCGGCCCGCGCGCGGGCCTGCCACCGGTGGGCGCGGGGGAGGGGGGCGCGCGCTACTGGCCGGTGCTGGTCGCGCTGCTGCTGGCGGCCGCGGTGGTGGCGGTGCTGTGGTTCGTGCGGCGGCGCGCACCGGGCGGTTTTGCTGCAGGCGGCATCGCGCGATTCGTGGCCCCCGGCGCTGTCATGCGTGGGCCGGCCTGGGATTGCGGCTTCATCGCAGCACCCGCGCACCTGCCCTTCGGGGACCCCACCACGCAGCCATCCGCAGCGGGCTTCGGCCAGCCGCTGCGGCGGATGCTGGGCGCCAGCCTGTTCGCGGCGCATGAGGCGGTGACCATGCCGCCGCCCGGCGCGACCGGCCCGGCGCGGCTCGAGGCCGGCTTCCACGACCCGGCGCTGGCGGCGCTGGAAGGGCCACTGCCGCGCTGGCGCGATGCGCTGGCGGTGCAGGCGGAGCGGCTGCGCGACCTGTCGATTCGCCAGTGCCTGGGCCTGACCTTCGGCGCCGTGGTGCTGATGCTCGCCCTGCTCGCCGTGCTGGAGCGCCACTGAGGTGGCCACGGTTTGGGGCATCCTTGCGCAGGTGCTGCATCTGGCGCTGATCCTGGCGGCCGCACCGCTGCTGACGGGTGCGGTGCGCTGGCTGAAGGCGCGGATGATGGGCCGGCGCGGCGCCGATCCGCTGCAGCCGCTGCGCGACCTGCTGAAGCTGCTGCGCAAGACGCCGGTGCTGGCGGAGAACGCCTCGGCCGTGTCGCGCGTGGCACCCTATGTCGCGGTGGCGGCGGCGGTGGCGGCGGCCGCGCTCGTGCCCTCCTTCGCGCGTGGCATGGCCTTGGCGCCGCTGGCGGACCTGATCCTGGTGGCGGGGCTGCTGGCACTCGGGCGCGTGGCGATGGCGCTTGCGGGGATGGATGTCGGCACGCCCTTCGGGGGCCTCGGCGCGTCGCGGGAGATGTCCTTCGCCGCGCTGGCGGAACCCGCGCTGGTGGTGGCCGCGCTGACGCTCGCGATCCTGGCCGGGACCACGAACCTCGACGCCATCGCGGCGGCCTTCCGCGACGGCGGGCTCGGGCTGCGCGTCTCGCTCGGCCTGGCGCTGGTGGCGATGGTGGCGGTCGCGATCGCGGAGAATGCCCGCATCCCGGTGGACAACCCCGCGACGCACCTGGAACTGACCATGGTGCACGAGGCGATGATCCTCGAGGCCTCGGGCCGCCACCTGGCGCTGTGGGAATACGCGGCGATGCTGCGGCTCGCGCTGTGGCTGGCGCTACTGACGGCGGTTTTCCTGCCCGCGGGCCAGGCGCCGTCGGGGGCGGCCCCGCATCTGTGGCTGGTGGGGCTGCTGGCCTGGGTGCTGAAGATGGGCGGCCTCGCGCTCGCGCTCGCCGCCTTCGAGAGCGCGATCGCCAAGATGCGCGTCTTTCGCGTGCCGGAATTCCTGGGCGCGGCGCTGCTGCTCGGGCTGCTCGGCGCGATCTACCTGTTCGTCTCGACGGGGCTGACATGAGCTTCGGGCAGATCGGCTACGACGTGGCGCATCTGCTGGGCGGCGGCGTGCTGCTGATGTCCTTCGTGCTGCTGTACCAGCGGCGCATCGGCGCGGTGATCAACGCCTTCGCCATGCAGGGCGCGCTGCTCGCGCTCGCAGCCGCCTGGGCGGCGCATGCGCAGGGCGCGCCGGGGCTGTACGTGACCGCCCTGCTGGCCATGGCGGCGAAGGGCGTGCTCATCCCGCTCGCACTGCATGCCATCGTGCGGCGGCTGGACCTGCACCGCACGGTCGAGACGGCGCTCGGCATCGGGCTGTCGATGGTGGCCGGCGTGGCGCTGGTCGCGCTGTCCATCCTGGTGGTGCTGCCGGCGACCGAGGGCGTGCGCGCGGTGGCGCGGGAGAACCTCGCACTCGCGCTCTCGGTCGTGCTGCTCGGCATGCTGATGATGATCTCGCGGCGCAACGCCATCAGCCAGGTGATCGGGCTGCTCAGCCTCGAGAACGGGCTGATCCTGGCGGCGATCGGCGTGGCGGGCATGCCGCTGGTGGTGGAACTGTCCACTGCCGCGCTGGTCCTGATGGTGGCGGTTGTCGCCGCCGTCTTCGCCTTCCAGATCCGCGAGCGCTTCGACACGCTCGACACCGGCAGCCTCGAGGAACATCGCGGGGAGCGGCGCTGATGCCGCTGCAATGGATCATCGTCTTCCTGCCCTGGGCCGGTGCGCTGGCGCTGGCGGCGATCCCGGAGCTACGGCGCGCGACGGCGGCCAATGCCGCGGTGAGTGCGGCGACCTTCGCGCTGGCGATCGCGTTGGCGGCAATGCCCTTCGCCGAGCATGGCTGGACGCGCACCGATGCGCTCAACACGCCCTTCGTGCTGGTCTCGGCCTTCGTCGGGCTGACAACGGCGGTCTTCTCGGCCGCCACGCTCGACCAGGAAGGTTTCGACCATTGGCGCATCCGCGCCTACCACGCCGCCTACCAGGTGTTCATGGGGGCGCAGACGCTTGCGCTGCTGGCGGACAACCTCGGCGTCATGTGGGTGGCGATCGAGATCGCAACGCTCGCCACCGTCTCGATGGTCGCGGTGCACCGCACGCCGGCCGCCTTCGAGGCGGCATGGAAGTTCTTCATCCTCTGCGGCGTGGGCATCGCGCTCGCGCTGTTCGGCACCATCGTGCTCTATCTCGCCGCGCAGCCGCTGCTGAACGAGGAAGCCGGCCTATCCTGGGCGGCGCTGATGGGGGTGGCGGCGCGCTGCGACCCGGCCACGCTCAACCTCGCCTTCGCCTTCCTGCTGCTCGGCTACGGGACGAAATGCGGCCTGGTGCCGCTGCATTCCTGGCTGCCGGATGCACATGCCGAAGGGCCGGTGCCGATCTCGGCCGTGCTGTCGGGGCTGCTGCTGAACGCGGCGATGCTGGCGGTGCTGCGGGCGAAATCCATCGTCGGCGCCAACCCGGAGGCGATCGCGCCCGGTCCTTTCCTGCTGGCGCTCGGCCTCGCCTCCGTGCTGCTCGCCGCGGTCTCGCTGTGGCGGCGGCGCGATGCGCGGCGCTTCTTCGGCTGGTCCAGCATCGAGCACATGGGCCTCGCCGCCTTCGCCTTCGGCCTGGGAGGTGCCGCGGCGAACCTCGCGGGGCTGCTGCACCTGCTGGGGCACGCCCTGGTGAAAAGCGCGGTGTTCTTCGGCGTGGGGCGCGCCGCGCAGGCCAAGGGCAGCCAGAAGATCGCCGATATCGGCGGGCTGGTCGCGACCCATCCGGCGCTGGGCTGGGGCCTCGCGCTCGCCATCGCCGGCATCGCGGGGATGCCGCCCTTCCTGCTGTTCGTCTCGGAGTTCCGGCTGCTCGGCGCGGCGGCGGCGGAACTGCCCTGGCTGGCGCTGCCGCTCGCCGCCGGGATGGTGGTGGCGCTGGCCGCACTCGTCACCGTGCTGCAGGCGCTGTGCTTCGGCCCGCCCACCCCCGATGCCGCCACCGCACGCGATGGCTGGCGGGAGGCCGCGGCGGCCGCGCCGCTCTGGCTGCATCTGGCGCTGGCCGCCATCCTGGCGCTCGCCATGCCGGCGCCGCTGGCGGCGATGCTCGCGCAGGCCGCACGGGTGATCGGATGAGCGCGCTCGGCCTGATCCGCAGCGGCACCCCGCAGGGGGCGCGGCCCTTCGAGCGCTTCCTGCTGACCGCGCAGGCCTGGGCGGGGCTGCCCGCGGCGCTGGCGGCGGAACCCTCCCTCGCGCTGCTGGGGCTCTGGGCGGAACCGGGGACCGTCCATGCCGCCTTCCTCGACGAGGCGAGCCATGCGGTGCTTCTCGCCTCGGCCCCCGCCGAGGGCGGGCGCTATGCCGCGCTCTCCCCCGCGCGGCCGGGTGCCATCCGCTTCGAGCGCGCCATCCGCGACCTTTGGGGGCTGAGCGCCGAGGGCGCGGTGGACGATCGCCCCTGGCTCGACCACGGCCGCTGGCCCGTGGCCGGCCCGATGTCGGGCAACCCGGCGCCCCGCCCGGGCGCCGAGCCGCCGCAGCCCGAATTCCTGCCGGTCGAGGGCGAGGGCATCCACCAGATCCCGGTCGGCCCGATCCATGCCGGCGTCATCGAGCCCGGCCATTTCCGCTTCCACATCCAGGGCGAGGTGGTGGTCCGGCTCGAGGCGCGGCTCGGCTACAAGCACAAGGGCACGCTGGGGCTGATGCTGGGCAAGACCGCGCGCGCCGCGGCCGCCTTCGCCGCCAGGCTGTCGGGCGATTCCACCGTGGCGCATGGCTGGGCCTTCGCCGCGGCGGTGGAGGCCGCACTCGGCCTCGAGGTACCGCCGCGCGCCGTGGCCCTGCGCGCCGCCATGGCGGAGCTGGAGCGCATCCACAACCACCTGAACGACTGGGGCTTCGTGTGCAACGACGCCGCCTTCGCCTTCCCGCATGCGCGCTGCGGGTTCCTGCGCGAGGGCGTGCTGCGCGCCTGTGCGGACGCCTTCGGCCACCGGCTGATGATGGACCGCGTGCTGCCCGGCGGCGTCGCCCCCGACATCGCGCCCGGTGGGGGCCAGGCGATCCTCGCCGCACTCGATGCCGTGGAGGCCGAGATCCCTGCGCTGCTGCGCGTCTACGAGAGCCACGCGAGCCTGCAGGATCGCGTGGTCGGCACCGGCTTCCTCGACCCCGTGCATGCCGCGCGCTTCGCCGCGGGCGGCTTCGTCGGGCGCGGGTCCGGCCGGGCCTTCGATGCGCGGATCGCGCCGGGCTATGCGCCCTATGACCTGCTCGCGCCCGCCATCGCGGTCGAGGCGGGCGGCGATGTCGATGCGCGGGTGCGCGTGCGCGTCGCGGAACTGCGCACCGCCATCGCGCTGGTGCGCCGCCTGCTGATGACGCTGCCCGAGGGCGAGACGCTGGTGCCCCTGCCCGCGCGCGCCGGCGAGGGCGCGGCGCTGGTCGAGGGCTTCCGCGGCGAATGCCTGCACTGGCTGCGGCTGGATGAGGGCGGGGTGATCCGCGCGGTATTCCTGCGCGACCCGTCCTGGCTGCAATGGCCGCTGCTGGAGGCCGCCATCGAGGGCAACATCGTCGCCGACTTCCCGCTCTGCAACAAATCCTTCAACTGTTCCTATTCGGGGGTGGATCTCTGATGCTCTGGCCCCGCCTGGTGCGCGCGCTGGTCTCCCGCCCGCTGACCGACCCCGCCGGCGCGGCGCCGGCCGAGACCGTGGCCGCGCTCGGCGAGCGCCTGGCCACCACGGCACGCGCGCGGCTGGGCCGCAGCCTGGCCATCCGCGAGGTCGATTCCGGCTCCTGCAATGGCTGCGAGCTCGAGGTGAACGCGCTGCAGAACGTCGCCTACGACCTCGAGCGCTTCGGGCTGCGCTTCGTCGCGTCGCCCAGGCATGCCGACGTGCTGCTGGTGACCGGCCCGGCCTGCCGCAACATGGCCGAGGCGATGGAACGCGCGCTCGCCTGCACGCCAGAGCCGCGCTGGGTGGTGGCGGCGGGCGACTGCGCGGTGGATGGCGGCGTGTTCAAGGGCAGCTACGCGGTGCATGGCGGCGTGGGCGCCGTGCTGCCGGTGGACCTGCTGATCCCGGGCTGCCCGCCCTCCCCCGCGCAACTGCTGGAGGGCCTGCTGGCGCTGCTGGAGGCCGAGGCGGCGCCCAGGCAAAAATAAGGGCCGGCTGGAGTGAACCAGCCGGCCCCAAGAACCCGCCCCGAAGGACGGGTCAGTCGAGCAGCGGCCTGCCGGGAATAAGCCGCCGCGACACGTGAAACACTGACAGCCGGCGCCTCTCCCCGTGGTGGCAGCGGCCTTAATTCCCGGCAACCCGGGCGCGAGCCGGGTTTGGTCTCGCGGATTCGTGATGTCGCGGAGGGAGCCATGCGCCGGACCTGCCGCATGATCGTCCTCGCCGTGCTGGCCTGGATCGCCCCCGCGCTGCCGGCATCGGCACGCGCACCGCCGACCCGCGGGGCCGGATCGCGCGGCCGCGGATCGAATAGCCCGCCGCGTCAGATCAGGCAGAGTTCCGCGAGGTCGCGCCGCAGCCGGGGCGGCAGGCGGTCGAGCCCGCGCGGCGCGGGGCGGCCCTGCGCCACATCCGCCGGCGCTTCCTCGGGCTTGAGGTAGCGCCAGCCCTGGAAGGGCTTCATAGGCCGGGCTTCCACCGCGACCAGCGTGGGGTCGAGCACCAGCGCCGCGCAGGGGGTGCCGTCGTCCCATTCCTCCTCGCGCAGGTCGAGGATGCGCTGGCGCACGCGCACGAAGCCCGCCACCACCCAGTAGATCGACCCGCCATCCAGGATCTCGTCGCGGCGCTTGGGGAACATGCGCGTCCAGGCGCGCAGCGGCGGGTCGGTGCGCAGCCGATCCTGCTGGATCGCGGCGAGGGCCGCGACGTCCTTGGGGCCGACCGAGAGCTTGATGAGGTGGAGCACGCCCTCTCCTTCCCCCGCCGGCGGTCGAGTCGGCAAGCCCCTTCGCAGGGCGGTGCGTAACCATCGGGGCGCCGGCGCCGAAACCCAAGCCAAGCGCCGCTTCGCGGCCCCGGAGACCGATGCCCATGCCAAGCCCCGCGAGGGACGCCCCGCCGCGCCACCTGGCCCGCCCGCCGCGCGACCTCAGGCTCGACATCGCGCGGGGTTGGCTGCAGGTCTCGATCTTCGGGGCGCATGCGGTGGGCACCGCCTTCGGCGCCTGGGGTATCCATGCCGCCTGGGGGCTGTCGGACAGTTCCGAGCAGTTCCTGTTCCTGTCGGGCTTCGTGCTGGCCTCGGTCTTCACGCTGAAGGCGGCGCGCGACGGGGCAGGTGCCGCGGCGCGCGACACCTGGGCCCGCACCGGGCGGCTCTGGGTCAAGCACATGGCGCTGTTCCTGCTGTTCGGCGCCATGATCCTGTGGGCCGAGCGCGCCCTGCCCCTGCCGGGCGAGGCGGAGCGCCTGGCCTGGGGGCTGCTCGCGGCGCAGCCCTTCACGGCGCTGTGGGGCGCGGCGACGCTGCTGTATCTGCCCAACTACATCGACATCCTGCCGGTCTTCATCATGGCCATGCTGGCGCTGCCGGGCTTCCTGTGGCTGGCCCGGCGCATCGGCGCCTGGGCGCTGCTGCCCTCGGCCGTGCTGTGGGCGGGGGTGCAGGCCGGGGCCTGGCAGTACTGGTCCTGGCTGCCGGTCGGGCTCGACCCGCTGGCCTGGCAAGTCGTCTTCGTGCTGGGCGCCTGGTTCGGGCGGCGCGCGCTGCTGCACGGGACGGCGGTGCCACGCCGGGGCTGGGCGGTGGCGGCGGCGGTCGCGCTGGTCGTGCTCGGCCTCGCGCAGCGCGTGGCGGAGAGGTTCGGCACGGGCCTCGATGTCGAGACCGCCTGGACGCTGGCGGGCAAGACGCATCTGGGGCCGCTCGCGCTGCTGCACGGGCTCGCCATCGCCTACCTGGTGGCGGTGCTGGTCCCGCGCGAGGCACCCTGGATGCACCGCGCCATCCCGCAGGCGCTGGCGGCGGTGGGGCGGCACAGCCTCGATGTCTTCTGCATCGGGCTGTTCCTGTCCTGGAGCGTCACCGCCGCGCTGCGCCTGAACCCGGGCGCCTGGTGGCTCGACCCGCTGCTGACCCTGGCCGGCATCGGGGCGCTGGTCGGCTTCGCGCTGCTGCGCGAGCGCCGGCGCCTCAGCCCCGCGGTCGCGCGATGAGCGCCACCGTCCTGCCCGGCCGTTTCGCGCCCGCAGCACAACCGGCTAGACTGGGCGCACAACGCAGCGGGTGGTCGGTGACGCGGGACGCGGATGGCGCGTGGGATGGCTGGCTGGCGGCGGCGCAGGGCGGGGACTCGCGCGCCTATGACAGGCTGCTGCGGGACTGCCTGCCGCTGCTGCGCGCCATCGCACGCCGGCGCATCGCCGACCATGCGGAGGCCGAGGACGCGGTGCAGGACACGCTGCTGACAATCCATCGCATGCTCGCCACCTATGACCCGGCGCGCCCGGCGCGGCCCTGGATCGCTGCCATCGCCGAACGCCGCTGCATCGACCGGCTGCGCCGGCGCGGCCGCGGCGCCGGGCGCGAGAACCCGATCGACGACCATGCCGAGACGCTGGCCGCCCCGCCCGGCGTGACCGGCGAGGACCGCGTCGCCAACCGCCAGCTGCGCGAGGCGGTGGCGGAGTTGCCCGAGAGCCAGCGCACCGCGCTGCGCCTCGCCAAGCTCGAGGACCTGCCGCTGGCCGAGGCATCGGCGCGGTCCGGGCTGTCCGTTGGCGCGCTGAAGGTCGCGACCCACCGCGCATTGAAGACCCTGCGCCGCAAGCTCGGCGTGGAGGACGGGTGATGGACACCGACGACCTGATCCGGCGGCTTGCCGCCGACCTGCACCCGGTGCGGCGCCTCGCGTCGCCGCTGGTGCGTGCCGCGGCCTGGATCGGCTTCGCCGTTCTGGTGGTTGCGGCCTGCGTGCTGCTGTTCGGGCCACGGCACGACCTGATGGAGCGCCTGTCGCGCCCGCACGAGGTGGCGCAGCTGGCCTTCGGCCTGGCGACCGGCGTGCTGGCCGCGATCGCCGCCTTCGAGCTCTCGCTGCCCGACCGCTCGCCGCGCTGGGCGCTGCTGCCGCTGCCCGCCGCGGCGGGGTGGATCGGCTCGCTGGGCATGGGCTGCCTCGCGGATGTCGCGCGGGAGGGGCCGCAGGCGCTGGTGCTCGGCACCTCCTGGGGCTGCTTCCGCTTCATCATCCTGATGGGCGTGCCGCTGGCGATCTCGCTGGTCTGGATGCTGCGCCATGCCGGGCCGATCCGCCCGGTGCCGGTGGCGGCACTCGGCGGGCTGGCGGGGGCGGCGATCTCGGCGGTGGGGCTGTCGCTGTTCCACCACCTGGATGCGGCGGCGATGGTGCTGGCCTGGCATGGCGGCAGCACGCTGCTGGTCATGCTGGGCTTCCTCGCCGCCGGGCGGATCTGGGGCGACCGCGCGGGGGCACGCTTCACCGCGGCTTAAGGCCGGTCTGGGCATTCTCCGCGGGATCGTTCTCCCCGGGGGTTCCATGCGCGCATTCCTCAACCTGTCGGTCGGGCTCAAGCTCGCCTCGTCCGGCCTGGTCGCCGTGCTGATGCTGGGCGGCGTGGTCGGGACCGTGCGCGTCACGGGCGACGCGCTCGAGGCCGAGATCAGCCAGCAGGCGCGCATCTCCGACAGCGGCGCGCTGCTGGCCGCGGCCACCGCTTCGGCGCGCGACGCGCCGCTGCAGGACCAGGCGCTGCGCGCCGCCAATGCGCCCGCCGAGGTGGAGGAGGCGCGCGCGGCCGCGCGG
>NZ_JACADR010000178.1 GCF_016106005.1 Roseomonas rosulenta | reverse complement strand
CTCCGACCCGCCGCCGGGGCAGCATGGTTCAGGCCGCCGCCGGGGCGGCGCAAGTCAGGCCGCCGCGGGCGCGGCGCGTGTCATGCCGCCGCCGGGGCGGCGAGGCCGATCCTTTCCAGCGGGCCGAATTCGCGCTCCAGCAACGGCCTCACCTGGCGCTGCCAGGCGGCGATGGACCGTTGCGCCACGCCCGGATCCATGTCGCCGACCTGCACCTGCAGCAGATAATGGCAGGGGCTTGCGGCGCGGATCTCGGCCGCCATGCGCGCGGCGACGGTGGCGGCGTCGCCGACCATCATGTGGGCACCCATCTCCGCGAGGCTGGGTTCGCCCTCCCAGGGCTTCTCGACCAGCATGCCCCCGTCCATCTCCTGCTCGCGCCGGCGCAGCGACTGCGACAGGCGGATCTGCCAGCGCGTGTTCTCCAGGAAACGGGCGGCCTCGGCGGCGTCGTCGGTCACGCAGAACGGACGCATGGCGCCGAAGCGCAGCGTCTCGCCGGGCTTGCCGGCGGCGCGGCGGATGCCCTCGAAGCGTGCGCGGGCGGCGGCCAGCATGGCGGGGGTGAAGTGGCGCGGCGTGACCATGACCACGCAGTCGCGCTCGGCAGCGTAGCGGTGCAGGTCGGGGTTGTCGCCGGCGACCCAGACCTCGGGCATGCCGCGCACCGGGCGGGGCGCGATGTGCGCGCGGGGCATGCGGTAGTGGGTGCCCTCATGCGCGAAGGTCTCGGCGGCGAAGGCCTGTTCCATCATGCCCATGGCCTCGAGCAGCCGCGGCGTCGATTCCGCGAGCTCCTGGCCGAAGCGCTCGAACTCATAGGGCTGGTAGCCGCTGCCGATGCCGAGCACGAGCCGCCCATGGGTCAGCGCATCGACCATGCCGACCTCCGCGATCAGCCGCGCGGGATTGTACAGCGGCACGATCACCACGCCGGAAGCGAGGCGGATGCGGCTCGTCTCGCCCGCCAGTCGCGCCACCATCATCAGCGGCGAGGGGCAGACGCAGTAGTTGCTGAAGTGGTGCTCGGCGAACCAGGCGATGGCGAAGCCGGCCTGCTCGGCCGCCTTCACCTGCGCCACCGCGTCGTCGTAGATCGCGGCTGTCGAGGTGCCGGGCGTGCGATAGCCCATCAGGCAGAACAGGCCGACATCCATGGCGCTTCCCCTTCGCGGTTGCGCCGATGGTCCCGCAGGACGGCGCGGCACTCAAGCCCGGCTTGCCGGGGCGGCCGGGGCGCGCTGATCTGCGCGCGGGGAAGCAGGAGCGCACAGCGTGATCGTCATCGGCCGGGGCAGCGTGCAGCAGGACGAATGCGACGTGATGGGCCACATGAATGTGCGCCACTACGTCGCCCGCGCGGCGGATGCTCTGGACTGGCTGATGCTCGAGGCCGGGTTGCCGCCCTCGCGCCAGCGCCTGGCCGTCATGGACCAGCACCTGCGCTTCCTGCGGGAGATGGCGCCGGGCACGCCCTTCACCATCCTGGGGGGCATCATCAGCCGCGGCGCGGATCGGCTGCGCACCGTCGTCGAGATCCGCAACAGCGCGACCGACGCGCCCGCCGCAACGCTGGTGACGGACCTGGGCCTGTGGGGCGCACCCCTGCCCGTGCTGCCCGGCGCCGAGCGGCTGTCGGTGACACTGCCGCCCCATGCCGGCCCGCGCGGCCTCGGCTTCGATCCGCCGCGGCCGCTGCCCGACCGCGCCGCCGCGCAGGCCATGGGCCTGACCGAGGGCTATCGCGGCGCCGTCCGCCCCGATGAATGCGACATGCAGGGCGTGATGCGCCCCGACGTCATCATCGCGCGCATCTGGGATGGCGTGCCGAACCTGCGCAACCGCGGCACGGGCCTCGGCATCAGGGAGGAGGGGATGGGCTCGGCCGCGCTGGAATACCGCGTGGCGCAGTTCCGCCCGCTTGCGGCGGGCCAGTTGCTGTCGGTGTGCAGCGGGCTCAAGGCGCTGGGCGAGAAGACCACCACCTGGACCCACCTGGTGCATGATGGCGAGACCGGCGCGGTGGTCGCGGCGGCGGAGGCGGTCGGCATCGCCTTCGACCTCAAGGCGCGCCGCGCGGTCGCCATCCCGGCGGAACGCCGCGCGGCGCTGGATGCCTTGCTGGTCCCGGGGCTCGGGCTTTAGAGCAATATCCGACCAGCTGGAATCATCTGGTCGGATTTCCTGCTCTAGGCAACACAAGATCTAGAGCAGCTCATGTCCGGCCGGCGGAACCGCGCAGCGGTTCCACCCGACTGGACGCTGCTCCAGGCGGCGCTGGCGAAGCGCCGGGGCAGCCCCTACAAGCGAAGCCGCAGGCTCCGCAGCGGGCCAGGGAGGAGAGAGACGAGATGACCATCACCATCGGCCGCCGCGCCGCGCTGGGCCTGGCCGCAGCGACCGCCGCCGGCGCCGCCCGGGCGCAGACCGTGACCCGCACTGCGCGCCTCGTGATCGGCTTCCCGCCGGGCGGCTCCTCGGACGTCGTGGCGCGGCTCTATGCCGAGAAGCTGCGCGGCCGCTTCGCGCCGCAGGTGATCGTCGATGGCCGGCCCGGTGCCGCCGGGCGCATCGCGGTGGAGGCGGTGAAGGCGGCCGAGGCCGACGGCACCACCATCCTGCAGACCCCGGCCTCGATGCTGACCGTCCAGCCGAACGTTTTCCCGCGCGAGGTTCGCTACGACGCGCTGACCGACTTCGTCCCCGTCAGCACGGTGTGTTCCTTCCCCTTCGGCTTCGGCGTGCCGATGAACCACCCGGCGCGCACGCTGGAGGAATGGTTCGCCTGGGCGCGGGCGCAGCCGAACGAGACGCCCTGGGCGTCGCCTGCGGCGGGATCGGTGCCGCATTTCACCGGCATCATGATGGGGCGGAAGCTGAACCTGCGCCTGACGCACGTGCCCTATCGCGGCGGCGCGCCGGCGGTGCAGGACGTGATCGCCGGCCGCCTGCCGCTGTTCATCGGCGTGCTGAGCGAGATGCTGCCGCATGACGGTACGGGGCTGCGCATCCTGGCGGTGACCTCGGCCACGCGCTTCGCCAAGATCCCGAACGTGCCGACGCTGGCCGAGCTCGGCCATCCGGAACGCACGGCCGAGGAATGGTTCGGCGCCCTGCTGCCCGCCAATGCGCCCGCGCCGGTGGTGCAGGGGCTGCACGCGGCGATCGTCGCGGCCTCGCGCGAGCCCGACCTGATCGCGGCGCTGGAGCGGCTCGAATTCACCAATGCCACCTCCGCCTCGCCGCAGGCCTTCGCCGAGCAGATCCGGCGCGAGCGCGACATGTGGCGCGACGTGGTGCGCGAGAGCGGCTTCACGCCGGAATGAACCCGTCGCCGCGCGAGATCCGCCTCAACGCCTTCGACATGGCCTGCCTGGGCCACATCCAGCAGGGGATGTGGACCCATCCGCGGGATCGCGCGGTGGACTACCTCTCGCTGTCGCACTGGACCTCGCTGGCGCGCACGCTGGAGCGCGGGCTGTTCGACGGGCTGTTCCTGGCCGATGTGCTCGGCGTCTACGACGTGCATGGCGGCAGCCAGGATGCGGCGATCCGCCATGGCGTTCAGATCCCGCTGCTCGACCCGATGCTGCTGGTCCCCGCCATGGCGGCGGTCACGCGGAACCTCGGCTTCGGCGTGACGGTGAACCTGGCCTGGGAGCCGCCGGCACTTCTCGCGCGGCGCTTCTCGACGCTGGATCACCTGACAGGCGGGCGGATCGGCTGGAACATCGTCACCGGCTATCTCGACAGCGCGGCGCGGGCGATGGGGCTCGACCGGCAGATGGCGCATGACGACCGCTACGACATGGCGGACGAGTTCATGGCGGTGGTCTATCGCCTGTGGGAGGAATCCTGGGCCGCCGATGCGGTGAAGCGCGACCGCGCCTCGGGCGTCTATGCCGACCCGTCGCGCGTTTCGCGCATCCGGCATGAGGGGCGGCAGTACCGGCTCGATGCGCCGCACCTGGTCGAGCCCTCGCCGCAGCGCACGCCCGTGCTCTACCAGGCCGGCGCGTCGGATCGCGGGCGCGCCTTCGCGGCGATGCATGCGGAATGCGTGTTCCTCAATGGCGGGCCGAAGCCGCATGTGGCGGCGCTGGTGGCGGACCTGCGCACGCGTGCGGCGGGGCGACCGATCAAGGCCTTCCTGGGCGCGACGCTCGTGATCGGGCGCACCGCGGCGGAAGCGCGCGACAAGCTCGAGGACTACCGCCGCTGCGCGAGCGTGGAGGCGGCGCTGGTGCATGCCTCGGCCTCGCTCGGCATCGACCTCGCCGCGCTCGACCTCGACGACGAGCTGCCCGCCGCACCGGGCAACGCCATCCAGTCGAACGTGACGGCGCTGCGCGCCGCCGCGCCGCGCGCGACCAAGCGCGCGCTGGTCGACCGCATGATCCTCGGCAGCCGCCAGCCGCCCATCACGGGCAGCGCGGCGGAGGTGGCGGATGCCCTGGCCGCCTGGGTGGACGATGCCGATGTGGACGGCTTCAACCTCTCGCGCACCGTGATCCCGGACTGCATCGAGGATGTGGTCGACCTGGTGGTGCCCGTGCTGCAGGAGCGCGGGCGCTACAAGCGCGCCTACGCGCCAGGCACCTATCGCGAGAAGCTGTTCGGCGCCGGGCCGCGGCTGGCGGCACCCCACCCGGCCGCCGCCGTCGCGCGCTGACTTGTCGCACGGCGCCGGCGCGCTACGTTCGGGCAAACCTCTGGGGATCCTCTCGACATGGACGGAACACAGATGCCGGCCGCCACGGCCGCGCTCACCGCACGCTACGGTGCCGGCGCCGAGCCAAAGGCCGGGCCGTGGAACGACACCATCGCGCTGCTGCTCTCGCACCGCTCGGTGCGCGGCTTCAAGCCGGACGCGCTGCCCGCGGGCACGCTCGAGACGATGGTCGCCGCCGCGCAATCGGCCGCCACCTCCTCGAACCTGCAGACCTGGTCGGTTGTGGCGGTGGACGACCCCGCGGTGCGCGCGGAGCTCGCGGCCATCGCGGGCAACCAGAAGCACATCGAGCAATGCCCGATCTTCCTGGTCTTCCTGGCCGACGTCTCGCGCAATGCGCGCCTGGCGCAGGAGGCAGGCACGGAACTCGCCGGCATGCCCTTCCTGGAATCCTTCCTGGTGGCCGCGATCGACGCCGCGCTGGCGGCGCAGAACGCGGTGGTGGCGGCCGAGAGCCTCGGCCTGTCCACCGTCTATATCGGTGCCCTGCGCAACGACGTGCAGCGCGTGGCGGCGCTGCTCGGCCTGCCGCCCGGCGCGACGCCGGTCTTCGGCCTGTGCGTGGGCCACGCCCTGCCGGGGCGCGAGGGCGCGGTGAAGCCGCGCCTGCCGCAGGCTGCGGTGCTGCACCATGAACGCTACGACGCCGAGGATGCAGGCCACCGCGCCGCCTATGACCCGCGCATGGCCGACTTCTCGGCCCGGCACGAGATGGGCGCCACCACCTGGACGCAGCGCGTGATCGCACGGCTCGGCACCATGAAGGCGCTGAGCGGACGCGACCGGCTCAAGGATGCGCTGGTCGCGCTGGGCTTCCCGCTGCGCTGAGCGCAGCGGGGCGCGTCAGTCGGCGGTGACCGGCTGGCGCAGGCGCCGCTCGAAATAGGCCACGGTGCGTGCCAGGCCGTCCTCGAGCGGCACCTGCGGCTGCCAGCCCAGCACGCGCTTCGCGAGCGAAATGTCCGGGCAGCGGCGCGTCGGGTCGTCCTGCGGCAGCGGGCGCTTCTCGAGCGTAGCCCCCGCGCCGCACAGCGCGATCACGCGGTCGGCCAGTTCGCGCACGGTGATCTCGTGCGGGTTGCCGAGGTTGACCGGCCCGGTCACCTCGTCCGGCGTGTCCATCAGGCGCATCAGCCCTTCGACCAGGTCGTCCACGAAGCAGAAGGAGCGCGTCTGCGTGCCCTCGCCATAGATGGTGACCGGCTTGCCCTGCAGCGCCTGGACGATGAAGTTGGACACCACGCGCCCGTCATTGGGATGCATGCGCGGGCCGTAGGTGTTGAAGATGCGCGCCACCTTGATGCGCACCTTGTGCTGGCGGAGGTAGTCGAAGAACAGCGTCTCGGCGCAGCGCTTGCCTTCGTCGTAGCAGGCGCGCGGGCCGAGCGGGTTGACCGATCCGCGGTAGTCCTCGGTCTGCGGGTGGACCTCGGGGTCGCCATAGACCTCGCTGGTGGAGGCCTGCAGCACCTTGGCCTTCAGCCGCTTCGCCAGGCCCAGCATGTTGAGCGCGCCGGAGATGGAGGTCTTGGTCGTCTGCACCGGGTCGAACTGGTAGTGCACCGGGGATGCGGGGCAGGCGAGGTTGTAGATCTCGTCCACCTCGACATAGAGCGGGAAGGTGACGTCGTGGCGCATCGCCTCGAACTGCGGATGCGCAAGCAGGTGCGCGATGTTGTCGCGCGTGCCGGTGAAGTAGTTGTCCACGCACAGGACCTGGTGGCCCTGCGCGAGAAGCCGCTCGCACAGGTGGGAGCCGATGAATCCCGCCCCCCCGGTCACCAGCACGCGCTTGCGCGAGATCATCTCGTTATCGTCTCCATCTTGCGACCCCGGCCGCACTTCAACCATGCGCGCGACGGCGCCGTCGCCCGCGTGCATGCGCACCGCCCGCGCGACACTTTAGATCGCCCTGTTCGGCGATGCGCACGTCTCGTGCGACGACGCCGACACCCTCCGAGTCCCGGACTGCGCCATCTTCACGCCGCAAGCGTCGCGCGCCAGCGCCGCAGGTCGGCCTCTACCATCTCCGCGATCATGTCCTCGAGGCTGGTCTCGGGCACCCAGCCGAGGCGGGTGCGCGCGCGCGTCGCGTCGCCCACAGTGACGTCCACATCGGCCGGGCGCAGGAAGGCGGGGTCCACCTTCACATGCTTCTCCCAGTCGAGATTCGTGTGGGCGAAGGCGATCCGGCACAGGTCGCGGATGGATGCGGCGCGCCCGGTCGCGACCACGTAGTCGTCGGGCCTGTCCTGTTGCAGCATCAGCCACATGGCGCGCACATAGTCCCGCGCATGGCCGAAGTCGCGCCGCGCATCGAGATTGCCCATCGGCAGCTCGCTCGCGAGGCCTAGGCTGATGCGCGCCGCGCCATCGGTGATCTTGCGTAGCACGAACTCGATCCCGCGCAGCGGGCTGTCGTGGTTGAACATGATGCCGTTACAGCCAAACAGGCCGAAGGCATCGCGGTAGTTCTGCACCAGGCAATGCGCGAAGACCTTGGCCGAGGCATAGGGGCTGCGCGGATGGAACAGCGTGTCCTCGTTCTGGGCGGGTGTTTCGGCGCGGCCGAACATCTCGCTCGAGCTCGCCTGGAAATAGCGCACACCTGGGGCGGCGATGCGCACCGCCTCCAGCATGTTGGCCGTGCCGATCGCGGTGACGTGCGTGGTCAGCAGCGGCTGGTCCCAGGACATGCGTACGAAGGACTGCGCGGCGAGGTTGTAGATCTCGTCCGGCTGCACCTTCTCCAGCAGCCGGATCAGCGAGGACAGGTCGATGAGGTTGCCATCCACCATGCGCACCGCCCCTGTACAGCCCAGCCGGCGCAGCCGGTCCTGCACCGCTTCCGAGCCACCGTGGCGATGCAGCAGGCCATAGACCTCGTAGCCCTTCTCCAGCAGCAGGGCGGCGAGGTAGGCGCCGTCCTGCCCGGTCACCCCGGTGATCAATGCGCGTGCCATTGCTATGCCTTGCCCTGTGATATGTCTGGATGCTTTCGGGGACCCTTACCGGGCGGCGCGCGTCCCGCCAAGCAGCACAGTTCGCCTATGGGAGCGATGGCGCCCCTGTCGCGCGCGGGGGGGTGCGGGCGCTCGCCCCGCCGCGGCCTGCTCAGCCGGCCTGCGCGCGCGCCAGGCTCGGTAGCCCGACGCGGAAGCTGAGGGTGGCGCGCACGCCCTCCTCGGGGAAGTGCAGCTTCACCTCGGCGCCGGGGCCGAGGTCGTGGACCAGGCCGCGTTCCAGCAGGCGCACGCCAAAGCCGCGGCGCTCGGCGCCCGGCGCGCTGACCGGCGGCCCGCCGCTCTCGCGCCATTCGAAGCGCGCGATGCCGTCCTCGCCGAGCGACCAGGTCGCGTCCACCTCGCCGCCAGGGCGCGACAACGCGCCGTGCCGCACCGCATTGGTGGCGAGTTCGTGCAGCGCCAGCACCAGCGCCTGGGCCTGCGGTGCTTCCACCTGGATGCGCCCGGAGCCAGCGATGCGGATGGCCCGCCCGCTGCCGAGCCACGGGCCGAGCGCGGCCTGCACCACGCGCGCGAGGTCGACCGGCTCCCAGCCGCCCTCGGCGAGCAGGTCGTGGCTGCGCGTGAGCGCCTGCAGCCGGCCCACGAAGTCGCGCCCGAATCCGGTCGAATCCCCGCCGGCGCGGCGCAGCGACTGCGCGGCGATCGACTGCACCGTGGACAGGGTGTTCTTCACGCGGTGGTTCAGCTCGGTCACCAGCAATTCGCGCGAGCGTTCGGCGCGCACGCGCTCGGTCACGTCCTGCAGCACGGCGGAGACGCCGGTGACGATGCCATCGGCATCCTTGACCGGATGGCAGGATGCCAGCCAATGGCGCAGGTGCTGCACCGCGCCCGGCGCCTGGCCTGTGCAGGTGACGTCCAGCACGGGGCGGCCGGTGCGCAGCACCTCCTGCTGCGCGGCCTCGAGCGGGGCCGCGAGGCCCTCGGGCATGACCTCGTGGGGCGCGCGCGCGACATGCGCCTCGGGCGGCAGGCCGCTGATCGCGGCGAAGCGCGCATTGACGTTGACGAAGCGCAGCGTGGCGTCGACCAGCGCGAGGCCGACCGGTACGTTGTCGTAGACCGCGCGGAGTTCCGCCACGGTCTGGCGCACCTGCGCCTCGTTGAAGCGATGCGCGGTGCCCGCGCCGCGCGCATCGGCAACGTCGTGGATGGCGCCCACCCATTCGACGAGCTGGCCGGCCTCGGTCGCGACGGGCACGCCGGTGGCACGCACCCAGCGCCAGTCGGCGGCGTCGCCCGCGTTGCGCAGCCGGAACTCGACGCCGATGGTCTGGCGCGCGACCAGGCAGCGGCCCCATTCGGCGAGCGTCGGCGCGCGGTCGTCGGGGTGCAGCATCTCGACCCAGCCATCCTTGCGGAAGGCTGGCGCGGTCTGGCCGGTGAGGCCTGCCCAGCCGGCGGCCTCGATCCAGCCGCCGGCGGCATCGGCGCGCCAGAGCACCAGCGCGCCGGCCTCGGCCAGGGCGCGCAGCCGGCGAGTCTGCTCGCGCGACGCGGCCTCGGCCTCGGCCAGGGCGGCGCCGAGCATCGCGATCTCGGCCGGACCCGACGGCG
>NZ_JACADR010000177.1 GCF_016106005.1 Roseomonas rosulenta | reverse complement strand
CACCGCCATCAGCGCCCCGACCAGGATCCCTCAGCACCGTGATCCCCGCCATCCCCCCGCGTGGCGGGCGACCATGCACCGCTCTACGGCCACGCATGCCAGCATTCGGGGTTTCTGGAGGCGTCCAGCTTCTGTCAAAAAACGGGCTACGGCCTTTGGCGTGCATAGGCCTTAGTTCCAATACAGGCGTCTCGGGTCGCGCATAGATCATGTTGGTCAGCCCGGAGCCGTGCGGCGAAACGATGAGGCTCGCCTCCGCGAAGGTCCGGGCCTGCTCCTCGAATGTCAGCTCCGAGGCAATGACGATCCGGAAGCCGCGGGCGGCCAGGGCGGCGCAGACATCAGCCTCGTTACCGACTGGGCGAAACTTCGAATCCTGCCGAGACAGATAGACAGGGTACCTCGCAGCCGCGTCCTGCACGCCCACACGCGCATGCGCTGCCGAACGCAGCCGCTTAAGTGCCCTCGCGGTAGCAGGGTGCAGCCACGTCCGGAACAGCGAATGGGTCAGCACGAAACCCAAAGCGGTCCGGTAGGCAGGCTCGGTCAGTTCGACAACGGGCTTCCCCGGGTCTCCCCACAAATCCACCGAAGCCCGTTTGAAGCCCTGCAGCCGCGGGACCCCTATCGCACCGACGCTGCCGGCGATGGCGCCGATGACGTCCAACTGCGTCAGCGCCTCCGTATGCCAGTGCGTATAGTTCTGGTGGAAGCGCGGATGCACGAACAATGTCCCCTCCGGCACCCAGGCAGCTTGTCGGATCCGATCCTGAACCGCGCCATTCAGGGTCAGCCCGTCCTGTTGGCTGTCAATGAACCCGCCGAGCGACCGCACGTCGGAGTTGTACTCAAGCTCGTCACAGACAAGGAAATTCTTGAAGATCGGCACGCTATGCTGCGTCGTGAATACGCAGCCAGGCAAAGCGATGAGGTCGATCTCTGGTACCCAATACCATTTCTGGCCGATCAAGGCTGGTATGAAGGCCGCGGCGGCCGAGGTATTTCCGGCAATTCCCAGCGGTTCGCGATACTTGACGATACCGTCACGCGCGATGGTTAGCCGGCTGTAGTTGCCCGCACGCGCTGCCGTGACAAGCTGGTTCAGCGATCCGGTCCGCTGGATGCTGCGCCAAGGTACGCGGTGAAGTCTCATGCGAGCCGGCGCCGTCCTCTCAGGCCGGCATGGAGCCGGGGACGGCGCGCAGGGCGACGTCGAAGTGCCCCTGCTCCTGCCACGCGAAGAACTCGAAACGCCAGTTGTGGTCGATCGCGAATTCGTTGACGGCCCTCATGACCCCATACGGAAGCAGTTCCCGGTGCGAAAAACAGCAGTAATCATTGAATACGAGGAACCCGCCGGACTTCACGCATCCGACCGCTGCCGCGATGTCGCGACGCACGCCTTCGTAACTGTGATCGGCGTCGATATAGATCCAATCAAAGAATTCAGGAGGATATGACTTAAGAATCGTGGAACTGTCGCCCTCACGCAATACGACTTGGCCCGCCTCGATCGCCGGCTGGAAATGTGCGTGGTCGAACACCTTGAAGCCGCGATCGACAATATGGAGTTCACGCGGGCGCGCGGATTCCAGGAGCCATTTCGCGAATGTGCCATGCATGCTGCCGACCTCGGCGATGCGTCCACCCTTGGGCAGGTGCCGGTCGACCAGTTCGTAGCGGTGCGATACGAACCGACAGCGCTCGAGGAGATGCGGGGGTGGAAGCCGGGCGTTGACGAAAATGGCATCCGGTCCTGTCGACCAGGGTTCAAGTTCCCGGATCCAATCGGCGCGAAGGCTGTCGATATAGGCAAGTTTCTCTGCGGCCGTCCGCCGTCGGGGCTCAGACATCGCTTCCCTTTCTCCTGCCGCGCATTGCAGTGCCGGCGCGGCCCCGTTCTCGTCGTCGCACCTGTTGGCCGCCTCCTGCGCGTCCAGGTCGCGCGACGCCGCCGTGGGATGCAGGCCGGGCGCCAGGCGGATGCCCAACCGCGCCAGGCAGTTTCCCCAGGCCTCCACGTCGCCACGCCAGTCGCCGCCATCCGCCTCCGGTATCTCGACGCCGATCACCCCTGGCGCCGTGCCGCTGAGCCGGCCATTGACGACGAGCAGCACGAACTCCGCCTGCGCGAAACGCGCGCGCAGCGCATCGGCCAGGGCAGCAGCATCGGCCGTTCCGTCGCGGCCGCGGTCTTCGGATGGGACCTCGCGCACGAAAAGAATACGCTCGCCCGGGCGATCCATGGCGCGAAAGCGATGCACCAAATGCTCGGTGCGCCGACGCGGCCGTTCAGTGAGATCGCGAAAGTTCTCGGCTACGGGCTGCCCCGGCTGCGACCACTCCCTTGGGAACTCGTGATGCAGCCACACGCCATAGTCGATACTGCGGACGCTGGTGTCCTGCCAATCGCGCGCGAGAAGCCGGGTGTCGTAGAGCCGTTCGACATCGAACGCTTCAAGCAGAGCGATAAGGCCGCGGGTTGGCGTGATCCACCAATCGAAGGGATAGGCCGTGCTAAAGTTCAGGTGACGCCTCAGGTTGTATGCCACGCGGCATGCGGCGCCGAGAGACACGACTTGAGTGAACGGCCGTCGCAGAACATCGACGGGATCTACACTGCACGCTTCCAACGCTGTCCATCTCCGCGCGCCGGGCACCGTGCTTGCGCCAGGTTGATTTCGCAAGTCCCGGGCTTCCGCGGGTCGTTGGTTTCGAGATAATCGGGGCCTGGGAGAGGGTCGCAGGCACCGCAACCCGTCAGACACCGATGGATGGAGCGGCAATGACAGCCACGGCGGCGGCAGTTGAGGACGAAGCGATCGATGCGCAGGCCATCCGCACGCTGCGCGCCGAAGTCGCCGAGCTCCGAGCCCGCCTCGACTCCTACGAACGCATCCTGCAGCTCCGCGACGCCGCCCTCGACGCCGCACCCACCCCCGCTCCGCCCGCCACCCCGCAAGCCGCCCCGCAAGCCGCCCTCCCCCTGCCCGACCACTTCGACATCGCCGCCGACCAGCTTCTCCCCATCCAGGACGGCTTCTACCAGCTCGAATGGGGCCCCGAGGGCGCCTTCCGCTGGACCGGCCCAGGCCACGATGTCGGCTTCGAGGCATGGCTCGACCGCAGCGTGCCGCTCGTCGCCACGCTGCGGCTCTTCCATTTCGGCACCCCGGCCAATGCGAAGGAACTCGTCCTGGAGGTCGACGGCGCCACCTACGCGCTCTCGCGCGACGGCAATGATAAGATCCTGCGCTCCGAGCCCATCGCGCCCCGCCCGGGCGATGGCCCGACATGCCTGACCCTGCGCGTGCCGCACCTGCATTCCCCGGCGGCCCGCGGCGCGGCCGACCGGCGCGTGCTCGGCGTCGCCTTCCAGCGCCTGCGCGTCGAACCGGCCTGAGGGAAACGCACCGCATGGCCGCGCCCGCCCGCCGCATCGCCGCGGCCATCTGCACCTACGAACGCTACGACCTGCTGCCGGGCGCGATCGACTCCGCCCTCGCCCAGTCGCTGCCGCACAGCGACTACCAGGTCATCGTGGTGGACAATTCGCCCGACCCCGAACGCTCGGCCCGCGAGGCCGCGGCCTTCGCGCATCACGACATCCTGATCTGGCACCACGAACCGCGCCCCGGCCTGTCGAACGCGCGCAACGTCGCCGCGCGCCTCGCCAGCGCGCCGCTGATCGCCTACCTCGACGACGACGCCCGCGCCGATGCCGTCTGGCTTGAGAACATCGTCGGCTGTTTCGACCAGTTCGGCCCGGCAGTGCAGGTGGTGGGCGGGCGCATCCGTCCGTGGTGGGGCGCCCCCCGGCCGGCCTGGCTTGCGGACGAGATGCTGGGCGACATCACCGTCATCGACCACGGCCCGGAGCGGCGCCTGCTGCGCGAGGGCGAATGGGTCGCCGGCGCCAACATCGCCTTCCGCATCCCGGCCCTGCAGGCGGCGGGCTGGTTCGACACCTCGCTCGGGCGCACCGGCAGCGGCGCGAGCCTTCTCTCGGCCGAGGAGACGGCGCTCACCGACCGCATCAGGACGCTGGGCGGGCAGGTCGCCTATGACCCGCTCGCGGCGGTCGACCACTGGGTCGATCCTGAGCGGCTGACGCAGCGCTGGTTCCGCCGCCGCGCCGCCTGGCAGGCGGTGTCCGACTACCTGCGCGACCCCACGGCGCGGCTCGCGCAGCGCGACAAGTCCTGGGCCGCGGTGAAGGGCTTCCTGTTGCAGTGCAACCCGGCCGATCGCACGCTGCGCGGGCTCGCCCTCGAAAAGGACGGCTCCGCCGAGTTCCGCTGGCAGGTCTCGGCCGTCTACAATGCGGTGAACGCGCTGCTCGCCGGCCTCGATGAGCGCGATGACCTCTGATCCGCCGGGCGGCTCCTGGGAGGGGCTGCGCGTCCTGGTGCTCTCGCCGGTGCCGACCTGGCCGGTCACGCTCGGCAACCGCAACCGCATCGTCCAGGTCAACCGCGCGCTGCAGGCCGAAGGCGCGCGCGTCGCGCTGCTGCACTACCCCTCCGACGAGGAATGGCGCGTGCGCCTGCCCCGCGCGGCGCTGGCCGAGATGGGCCGGCAATGGGAGGAGGTCTTCACCTGCCCCGTCACCCGCCCGCTGCACACGCGCCCCTCGGAGGGCGAGGACCACGCCGCGGACGACTGGTGGGACCCCGCGATTGGCCAGATGCTCGACTGGCTGTTCAAGGTTGGGCGCTATGACGCGCTGGTGGTGAACTACACATGGCTGTCGAAGGCGCTGGAGCACGCGCCGGCCGGCGTGCTGCGCATCCTCGACACGCATGACCGCTTCTCGGACCGCCGTGCGCTGCTGGCCGCGAACGGCCTGTCCCCGGAATACTTCCACACCACGCCGGAACAGGAACGCCTCGCGCTCGATCGCGCCGACATCGTCTGGGCGATCAAGGAGCAGGAGGCGGAGTTCTTCCGCACCCTTACTGCGCGCCCGGTCAACACGCTGCTCCATGCCGAACCCGTGCGGCCGCTGCCGGCACCCGCCCAGCCGGACGGCGTCCTGCGCCTGGGCATCGTGGGCGGGCGGAACAACATCAACGCCAGCAACATCCGGGCCTTCCTGAAGGTCGCGGATGCCTACCTGCGCCGCACCCTGCTGCCGATTGAGATCGTTGTGGGCGGGTCGGTCTGCGACCTGCTGGAAGGTCTGCGCCTGCCCTATCTGCGCCTGCTTGGGCGCGTCGAAGAGATGGACGAGCTCTACGGCCAGGTCGATGCCGTGCTGGCGCCGCTGACCTTCTCGACCGGGCTCAAGATCAAGGTCGGCGAGGCGCTTTCGCGCGGCAAGCCGCTGATCAGCCACGCGCATGCCTTCGAGGGCTACGTCCCCACCCACCCCTTCCACGAATGCGCCGACTTCGAGGCGATGATGCGCGCCATCCATCGCCTGGTCCGCGACCCCTCCGCGCTGGACGCGTTGGCCGAGGCATCCCGGCGCTCGGTCGAGCAGGCGCAGGCCGGCATCCTGGACACGCTGCGCGATGCCGGGCAGCGCGCCGGACGGCTGCCACCCTCGGTGATCCTGTCGCTGCGCTTCGACCAGGCGCGCATCGGCTCGCTCGGCTTCGACCACCTGCTGGATGCCGCGCGCTACGCCGGCGTCCGCGCGCCCGTCGTGTTCCACTTCGTCGGGGATCCGACGCAGGCGGACCCTGCGGCGCTGCGCCTGCTGGCAGCGCGCGGGCGCGCCGTGGTGGACCCATGCGCCGCCCCCCTTCCGTCCGAGGTCGCGGGCATCCTGTTCGACGATGCCAGGCCGCGGCTGGCGACATTGCCCGCAGTGCTGGACGACCCGCATCTGATGGCCTGGTTCGCCGCGCTGCCGCCCGAACCTTTGCCGGGACCGGTCAGGACGCGGCTCGGCACCTGCCACATGGGGGCGCTCTCGCTCGATGGCGGTCTGCCGGACCCGACGGATCTCGCCGCGCTGGCGCGCGCCTTCCCACGCTTCCTGCTGCTCGAGAAAGCGCCGACGCGCGCCGCGGCGGCGGTGATGCGGGCCGCGCACGCCGACCGTGCCTCGGTGCCACTGCTCTGGCGGGGCGAGGAAAGCCGCCTGCTCACAGCGCTCCGCGGCGCGCCCCCCGGCCCGGTGGCGCTCATCTGCGAGGACGCGACCGCGCGCGAGGTGCTGCCGGTGCTGGCCTGCCTGACCGGCATGTTAGGCCGCGAGGTCACGCTGTTCTGCCCCTCCCCGCCCGCCCCCCGGCATGGCCGGCATCCGGCCCGCTGGGCGTGCGCGCCGAGGCCGTTCGCGTCGCCCCGATCGAGGCCTTCTTCGCGCCGTCCAGCTGGGCCACCCGGCGCCCCGCCTTCGTGGTGGAGCACGGCCGCCCCAGCGCCACCCTGCCGGCACGCGAGGTCGCGCTGCGCGCGGGCATCGCGCATCTGCGCTTCGGCGATCCGGGCGCGCCGACGGTGGTCTCGACCGCGCCGGCCATGTCCTATCGCACCCGGGGCTTCGTTTCGACCGCGCTGGTGCGGTCGTTGCTTCACCGGCGCGACGGCGCCGTGCCGCCCAACACCGGCGCGGCCGAGGAATATGGCCGCGACGCCGGCTGGGCGCGGCTGTGGGGCGAACTCGGCCGGCTGGCCGCGGCCTGAGGCCCGTCGGAGAACGGCTTTCCGCGCGAAGGGCTTGCCGGCCCAGGATCGACCCAGGCAGCACCGGAAGCGGCTATTCCCGCATTTCGCTTTCGCGCGCCCCCAACCCGTGGCACTTGATGCTCCGGAAAACGCCATCGACGGAGGGTGCCCATGTCCGCCCCGAACTGGACCAACCCCGAGACCATCGCGCTGCATGCCGGCTGGCGGGCGGATCCCTCCACCGGATCGGTCGCGGTGCCGATCCACCAGACCACCTCCTTCCAGTTCCAGGACACCGGGCATGCGGCCCGGCTCTTCGGCCTGGCGGAGCTGGGGAACATCTACACCCGCATCATGAACCCGACCGTGGACGTTCTCGAGAAGCGCGTCGCGGCGATGGAAGGCGGGGTGGCGGGTCTCGCGCTGGGCTCAGGCCAGGCGGCGACGACCTTCGCGGTGCTGAACCTCTGCGAGGCCGGGGACAACATCGTCAGCAGCACCGACCTGTACGGCGGCACCTGGAACCTGTTCGCGAACACGCTCAAGTCGTTCGGGATCGAGGTGCGCTTTGTCGACCCGGCCGACCCCGAGGCCTTCGTGCGCGCCACCGACGCCCGCACCCGCTGCTGGTATGCCGAGACCCTGCCCAACCCGAAGCTGCAGGTCTTCCCGATCGCGGAAGTGGCCGCGCTGGGGCGCAAGATCGGCGTTCCGCTGATCATGGACAACACCGCCGCGCCGGTTCTGTGCAAGCCGCTGGCGCTGGGCGCCGCCATCGTCATGCATTCCACGACGAAGTGGATCGGCGGGCATGGCACCAGCATCGGCGGCATGGTGGTGGATGGCGGGAATTTCGACTGGGAGGCGCATGCCGAACGCTTCCCCACGCTGAACAAGCCCGACAACTCCTACCACGGCGCGGTCTGGACGCAGGCGGTCAAGCCGCTCGGCCCCATCGCCTACATCATCCGCATGCGGGTAATCCTGCTGCGCGACCTGGGCGCGCCGATGGCGCCGATGAATGCCTTCCTCACGCTGCAGGGGCTCGAGACGCTGCCGCTGCGCATGGAGCGCCATTGCGAGAATGCGCTGCGCGTCGCCGCGCACCTCGCGCAGCACCCGGCCGTGGCGAAGGTGATCCATCCCTCGCTGATGACCGGCGAGGCAAAGCGGCGTGCGGATGCCGCGCTGCGCGGGGGCTACGGCTCGCTGATGGGCATCGAGCTCAAGGGCGGCAAGGAGGCCGGGCAGAAGTTCATCGAGGCGCTGCGGATGTTCTACCACGTGGCGAACATCGGCGACGCCCGCAGCCTCGCCATCCATCCCGCGACCACGACGCACAGCCAGTTGAATGAGCAGGAGCAGGCGGCGTCCGGCGTGACACCCGGCTACATCCGCCTATCCATCGGCATCGAGCATATCGACGACATCCTGGCCGACCTCGACCAGGCGCTGGATGCCGCAACCGGTCCCTCGATGAAGGCCGCCGCGGAATGAACGCCGACCGCCGCCAGGGCGCGCCCTTCACCATCGAGGCGCCCGACGCCCAGGGCGCCTACCCCACCGTGCGGATGCGCCGCAACCGCCGCGACGCCTGGACGCGCCGCCTCGTCGCCGAGAACACGCTGTCGGTCGATGACCTGATCTGGCCGATCTTCGTGATCGAGGGGACCAACGAGGAACGCCCCGTCGCCTCGATGCCCGGCCAGATGCGCGTGACCGTCGATCGCGTCGCGAGGCATGTCGAACAGGCCGCGAGGCTCGGCGTTCCCGCCATCGCGATCTTCCCCGCCACGCCGCCCGAGGCGAAGGACGCCGAGGGCACCGAGGCGCTGAACCCCAACAACCTGATCTGCCGCGCCGCGCGGGAACTGAAGAAGCACTTCCCCGAGCTCGGCCTGGTCGGCGACGTCGCGCTCGACCCCTACACCGACCACGGCCATGACGGCGTGATCCGGGAGACGCGGACCGGCGACTACGTTCACAATGACGACTCCGTCGCCATCCTGGTGCGCCAGGCGGTGAACCAGGCGGAAGCAGGCATCGACGTGATCGCGCCATCCGACATGATGGACGGGCGCATCGGCGCGATCCGCAGCGCGCTGGATGGGCAGGGCTTCATCGACACGCGCATCATGTCCTACGCGGCGAAGTATGCGTCCGCCTTCTACGGCCCGTTCCGCGACGCGCTGGGCTCGGGCAAGGCGCTGCGCGGGGACAAGAAGACCTACCAGATGGACCCGGCCAATTCCGACGAGGCGCTGCGCGAAGTGGCACTCGACCTCGCCGAGGGGGCGGACATGGTCATGGTCAAGCCAGGCATGCCGTACCTGGATATCGTGCGCCGCGTGAAGGACCGCTTCGCGGTGCCGACCTTCGCCTATCAGGTGTCCGGCGAATACGCGATGATCATGGCCGCGGTGCAGAACGGCTGGATCGAGCACGAGCGCGCGATGATGGAGAGCCTGATGGGCTTCAAGCGCGCCGGGGCGAATGGCGTGCTGACCTATTTCGCCGTGGAGGCCGCGGCGCGGCTGCGCCATGGCTGACGCCCGCGCGCCGGAGGAGGTGCTGCGCCGGCCCTGGCACGGCGCCTCCGACCGCGCGGATTCGCCCGAGGTCCAGGCCATCCGCCTGCACCGCGCGGAAGTCGAGGCGCTGATTGCTTATCGCCGCACCGCGCCGGGATCGCCGGACCAGCCACGCGCCTGGCGGCGGCTGGCGGCGCTGCGGGAACGGCGCGTCGCACTCATGCCGGCCGGCAGCGCGGCG
>NZ_JACADR010000176.1 GCF_016106005.1 Roseomonas rosulenta | reverse complement strand
CGGCGGCGGCGGCGCGTAGTAGGCGCGCGGCGGCGGGCCCCAGCCACGGCCAGGATGGCCGCGCCAGCCATCGCCGGCCTGCGCCAGCGACGGCGCCGCCAGGACGCCGAGCGCCGCGAGCGCGGCGCTGAAGCCGATGGTCCGGAGCGTCGTCATGATCCCGGTCCTCCTCATGAGTTGGATATTAATGCCGATCTGGGGCGGAATCGGGGCGGTTGCGCCGGATCACGACCTTGTGTCAAGCGGCGCCGAAGACCCGTGCGAAGACCGTGTCCACGTGGCGGAAGTCGCGCTTCGGGTCCATCGCCGCATCGATCGCCGCGGCGTCGAGCCAGCGCGTGACCTCGGCATCGGCCAGCAGGTTGGCGCGGAAGTCGTGCGCGCCGGGTGTCCCGAGCGCCTGCCAGGTCGCCATGGCGGCACGCTGCACCGCGGCATAGGCGTCCTCGCGGCTCATGCCCGCCTGGGTGAGGGCCAGCAGCACCTTCTGGCTGTGCACCACCCCGCCCAGGGCGTCGAGGTTCGCCTGCATGCGCGGCGGATAGACGGTGAGCTTCTCCATCATCCCGGCCAGCCGCATGAGCGCGAAGTCGAGCGCAATGGTCGCGTCGGGCGCGATGACGCGCTCCACGCTCGAATGGCTGATGTCGCGCTCGTGCCACAGCGCCACGTTCTCGAGGGCGGGTGTCACGTAGCCGCGCACGAGGCGTGCGAGGCCCGTGAGGTTCTCGCTCAGCACCGGGTTGCGCTTGTGCGGCATGGCGGAGGACCCCTTTTGGCCGGGGTGGAAGAATTCCTCCGCCTCGCGCACCTCGCTGCGCTGCAGGTGGCGCACTTCGGTGGCCAGGCGCTCGATGGCGCTCGCGACCAGCGCCAGGGCGCAGAAGAAGGCGGCGTGGCGGTCGCGCGGGATCACCTGCGTGCTGACAGGTTCCACCGCCAGGCCGAGGCGTTCCGCCACGAAGGCCTCGACGCGCGGATCGACGCTGGCGAAGGTGCCCACGGGGCCGGAGATGGCGCAGGTGGCGACCTCGGCGCGCGCGGCCACCAGGCGCGCCCGGCCCCGGGCGAATTCCGCGTAGTGACCCGCCAGCTTCAGGCCGAAGGTGGTGGGCTCTGCATGGATGCCGTGGCTGCGCCCGACCGTGGGCGTCATGCGGTGCTCCATGGCGCGGGTGCGCAGCGCGGCCAGCACCGCGTCGACGTCGGCGATCAGCAGGTCCGCCGCGCGCGTCATCTGCACCGCGAAGCAGGTGTCGAGCACGTCGGAACTCGTCATGCCCTGGTGCATGAAGCGCGCCTCGGGGCCGATTCCCTCCGCCATGAAGGTCAGGAACGCGATCACGTCGTGACGCGTGACGCGCTCGATCTCGTCGATGCGCGCGACCTCGGCCTCGCCGATCGCGGCGGCGCGGGGCTCGCCCTTCTCGCGGATGATGCGCGCCGCGTCGGCGGGGATGGTGCCGAGCCCGGCCATCGCCTCTGCCGCCAGCGCCTCGATCTCGAACCAGATGCGATAGCGCGTGGCGGGCGACCAGATGGCTTCCATCTGCGGGCGGGAATAGCGCGGGACCATGGGCGGCGGGCTCCGTTCGGCGGCGGCGCACCCCGTTTGGCGCGCCCGGGCACCGCGCGCAAGCGGCGCCAGCGGGGTTGCCCTGCGGGAAAAGGGTCGGTATTGCCGCTGCTCCGCAAAGCGCAAAACGATCCGCCGGGGGCGTCCGCTGCATGTTGGAAATGATGCCCGAGTGGCTCCAGCCACTGGCCATGGTCCTGTTCATCGACGTCGTCCTCGCGGGCGACAACGCCATCGTGGTGGGCATGGCCGCGGCCGGCCTGCCGGCGGACCAGCGACGCAAGGCGATCTTCTGGGGCATTATTGCCGCAACGGTGATGCGCATCGCCTTCGCCTCGATCACGGTGCAGTTGCTCTCGATCGTGGGCATCGTGCTGGCCGGCGGCGTGCTGCTGCTCTGGGTCTGCTGGAAGATGTACCGCGAGCTGCGCGACGGCGGCGCTCATGGCCACGACACCACCGAGCAGGCCGAGGGTGTCGATGCGCTCGGAGGCGAGGAAACCCCCGGCGCGCCCCGCAAGACGCTGCGCCAGGCAATCATCCAGATCCTGGTCGCCGATGTCTCCATGAGCCTCGACAACGTGCTGGCCGTGGCCGGCGCGGCGAAGGACCATCCCTACATCCTGATCATCGGCCTCGCGGTTTCGGTCGTGCTGATGGGCGTGGCCGCCACGCTGATCGCGCGGCTGCTCGACAAGCACCGCTGGATCGCCTGGGTCGGCCTGCTGGTCATCCTGTATGTCGCCTTCCAGATGATCTACGAGGGCACGCACCAGGTCGCGACCGCCGTGCCGGAAGCCTATGCCTATCTCTTCTTGCCGCTGGGCTTCCTGGTGCCCGCCATAGCCGGTGTCTTCCCCGTCTGGCTCTGGGTCGGCGCCACGCTGATGCAGATGGTCATCTACACCACCGTCATCACCGCGGTGGCAGGGACGGTGCGCGACCTGATGCGGCCGCGGGCGAGTGCCTGACGACCGGCCCCTGCGGCAGTCTGCGCCGACGGCGGCCAAGCCGGTCGCCGGCGGAACGGCCCGCCCTGGCCCCGTGACGAACGCCGGAGGGCGCGCGGCACCACGCTGTGTTGCCATCGCCGCGATGCTAATCATTGGCGCCTGCGCGGCGCTCGACGAATCCCAGCGCCCGTCGCTCGAGGCCATCGCTGCGCGCATGCCGGCCGAGATCGCCGGCTTCCAGCGCGGCGAGACGCTGCAGCGCCCGGCCGATGTGCTGACCCTGGACTACGCCACGCCCAACCGCGCCGCTGTCGCGACGGTGCTGGTCTTCGGGACCGGCGGGCGGTCGGTTCCCGCGGACCCCGCTTCGGCCGAGCTCGACCGAGAAGTCTCCTCAGCAGTCATGGAAGTGACGGAGGCGCCGCAGGGGCGCACCGGCCGCCGGCTGACCGAGCGCAGCCGCGTCACCATCGCCGATCCGGGGCTGCGCTGCGCCGTGATGGAGGGCGCCTTCGGCCGCGCGCCCGTGACGCGTCATGTCTGCGTCGGCGCCGCCCAGGGGCGCATGGTCAAGGTGCAGGTCACCATGGCCACGAGCCGCACACCGGCTGCCGATGCGACAGCCTTCGCGGCCGAAACCCTTCGGGCGGTGCGCGGCCGCTGAACCGGGCGGCCGCGCTCAGCGCAGGCAGCGCAGGAAAAGGGTCGAGGCGTGCGCGACCTCGCCGATCTCGGCCGCCGTGCGCACCGTCCCGGTTCCCTCGAGAAGCGGCTGCACGCCGTGCTCGCGCATGAAGTCCACCGCCTCGGTGTGCTTCACGGCGAAGTTCACGTTCTGCGGAATGTCGCCGGTCGCCTGCGCGATGCGCTGGGCGTTCAGCTTCGAGACGATGACGCCGACGACATGGCCGCGCAGGTCGAGCAGTGGTCCGCCGGAATTGCCCTGCTGCACAGGCGCGCTGATCTGGATCTGCCGGGGATTGTCCTCGATCCCCGCCAGCGCCGAGACGTCGCCGGTGGTCAGCGTCGGGCCCGAGGAGAGCAGGCCGGCCAGCGGGAAGCCGTAGGTCACCACAGCCTCGCCGCGGCGCATCTCGGCGGCACGACGGAAGGGCAGCACGGGCCCGGCATCGGCATCGGTGCGCAGCAGCGCGAGGTCACGCTGTGTGTCGGCGGCGATCACCGTCGCTGCGATCTCCTGGCCGTTGGGCAGCCGCGCCGTCATGGCGGCGCAGCCATCGACCACGTGCTGGTTGGTCATGATCTGCCGTGGCGCGACGACGAAGCCGGTGCCTGAGGACACCTGTCGCCGCGGCCCTGGCGGCGTGGCACCCTGGCCTGGCGCCGCGGCCTGGCCCGGCCCCGTCGCGCCGAGCGGCGGCGGCTTGCTGCGTGGCAGAGCGGCCATCTGCCCGGGCGGGGCCTGCGGCGCCTGCCCGAATCCCTGTGGCGGCTGTCCGACGCCCGGACCGGGCTGGCCAAAGCCGGGTGGGCGGGTAGTGCCGCCGAGCGGCGGCGGCTTGTCACGCGGCAGCGCGACCTGCGGCGCCGGACCCGGGCGCTGCGGTGGCGGCGCGACCTGCGCCGGCGGCGGAAGGTTGCCGAGCGAGCCGGAAGGCTTCTGCGCGGCAACAGGCAGCGCCGCGAGCAGCGAGGCCAGCGCAAGGGCAGGGGGCGTAGAACGCATCGCGGAAGGGTGCCGGCACGCCGGCCTTGCGGTCAACGGCCGCCGCGCGTCCTGGCGCAGGCGGCACGAAGCGCTTCAGAGCAGGCCTTCCCGCCGAAAGGACAGATGCCGGCCGTTCCCCACCACCAAGTGGTCATGCAGCACGATGCCGAGGCTGGTCGCCGCCGCCTTGATCTCCTGCGTCATCTCGAGGTCGGCGCGCGAGGGCGTGGGGTCGCCGGAGGGGTGGTTGTGCACCAGGATCAGTGCCGTCGCCTGCAACTCGAGCGCGCGCTTGACCACCTCTCGCGGATAGACCGGCGTGTGGTTGACCGTGCCGCGGGCCTGGGCCTCGTCGGCGATGAGGCGGTTGCGGGTGTCGAGGAACAGCACGCGGAACTGCTCGACCCTTTCGCGGGTGAGCGCGGCAGTGAGGTAGGCGAGCAGGCGGTCCCAGTTGTCCAGCACCGGGCGGTCCATGACTTCGGCCCTGGCGAGGCGCAGTGCCGCGGCCTGCACCGTGCGCAGCGCAGCCGCGCCGGCCTCGCCCAGGCCCTCGACCTCCCGCAACTCCTGCAGCGGCGCGGCGATGGCATTGGCGAAGGAGCCGAAGCGGGCCAGTAGCGCGCGGGCGATCGGCTTGGTGTCGCGGCGCGGCAGGGCTAGGAACAGCACCATCTCGAGCAATTCGTGGTCGAGCAGCGCCTCGGGGCCGGCCCCGAGCAGCTTCTCGCGCATGCGGGCGCGATGGCCGAGATGGCCTGGGGCCTCCTCCGGCGGCTCGATCACTTTCAGCAGGCCGGGCATCGCCTCGGCCAGTCCGGGTTTCCTGCGCATGCGCCTCGCTGCCGGCGAAGGGCGCCGGACGTGATGGACGCTAGCGAATATCTACTACAAGTTGAACAACTGTCTCACGCGCCGGCGTAGGGGCGGTGCAGCCCGGCGGGGGAGAGGGTGAAGATCTCGGCCCCCATCTCGGTCACGCCGATCATGTGCTCGAACTGCGCCGAGAGCGAACGGTCGCGCGTCACGGCGGTCCAGCCATCGTCGAGGATCTTCACCTCGGGGCGGCCAGCATTCACCATCGGCTCGACGGTGAAGAACATGCCCGCGCGCAGCTTGGGCCCTTCGCCAGGGCGGCCGAAATGCAGCACGTTGGGCGCCTCGTGGAAGTGCCGCCCGATGCCGTGGCCGCAGAAATCCCGCACCACCGAGAAGCGGTGCCGTTCGACGTAGACCTGGATGGCATGGCCGACATCGCCGAGCGTAGCACCCGGCCTGATAGCGGCGATGCCCTTCATCATGGCCTCGTAGGTCACGTCCATCAGCAGCCGCGCCTTGGTCGAGGGCGTGCCGGCCACGAACATGCGGCTGGTGTCGCCGTACCAGCCATCGAGGATGGCGGTGACGTCGATATTGACGATGTCGCCCTCGGCCAGGACGCGGTCGCCCGGGATGCCGTGGCAGACGACATGGTTGACCGAGGTGCAAGAGGATTTGGTGTAGCCGCGGTAGCCGAGCGTGGCGGGCACGGCGTTATGGGCGACCATGAAGTCGTGGCATAGTCGGTCGATCTCGCCCGTGGTGACGCCGGGGCGCACATGCTCGGCGATCATGTCGAGCGTCGCCGCGGCCAGGCGGCCGGCCTTGCGCATCCCCGCGAAGTCCTCGGGGCGATGAATGGTGATGCGGCGCGATTCGCCGCCCTGCTGCTCCATGGTCGGGTCCGGATCGGGGCGTGACGTGGGGTAGAAAGATGCGCCCCGCCCCCCTTGGTTGCAAGCGCGCCGGCTACAGGCCCGCCTTGTCGCCGGCGCGGTGCTCGACCGTGCCGAGCGCATCGGCGAGGCGCGCCGTGGCGCTGCCCGGGCGCGCGGGCTTCGATTGCGTGGCGGAAGGGCCCCAGCCGGTCAGCATGAGGAGGCGCAGCGTCGCAGGCATGACCGCGCCGTCCGCGGCCAGGCGGGATGCCGCCAGGGGGAACAGCGCGCGGGGCGGGATGCGCCCGTCGCGCGCCAGGACCGCATTGCCTTCCCCCGCGGCGCGCAGGTCGGCCAGCAGTGCGAGCGGGCTGCGGTAGCGCAGGGCGATCTCCTCGGCATCCGCCACGGGCAGCGCGAAGCCGGCACGCTGTAGCAGCGCCGCGCCGTCGCGCAGGTCCGGAAAGGGCGAGACGCGCGGGGAGAGGCCACCGCGCAGCGCGACCTCCGCCTCGGCGAGCGCCCCGCGCAGTTCCTGCAGTGTCGGCAGGCCGGGCAGGGCGGCGAGGAACAGCCCGTCGGGTGCCAGCGCGCGGCGGATCTGCACCAGCGCGCCGGGCAGGTCGTTCACCCAGTGCAGCGAGAGGCAGGTGACCACGAGGTCGAAGGCGCCCTCGCCGAAGGGCAGCCATTCCTCGTCTGCCGCGACCGCCATCCCGCCGGCGCGCGCCGCCATGCCCGGCGAGAGGTCGGCCGAGACCACGAAGGGAATGCCCCGCGCGGCCAGGCGCGGCGCCACCACGCCGCGGCCGCCGAGGTCGAGCGCGCGGGTGAAGCGATGCGTCGTGTCGTCCAGCCGGTCGAGCAGCCGGTCCGCGGCCTCGGCCAGGATGGGCTCGACACGCTGCACCGTGGCGGCTGCCCGGTCGCGCCGGCGGCGGACCAGGGCGCGGTCGAAGACCTGGGCGGGATCGCTCATGCGCGTCAGATGCGCCCGGGGCTGCCGCGGGGCAAGCCGCTTTGGCCGCGGGCACGAACGGGACTAGCGTGCCCGCCACGGCAGGAAGATGGGACAAAGACCGCCATGGCGAAGCAGATCGACGCCGCCACGCTGAAGCGCCTGATCGGGGAGGGGCGGGAGCTTGCCATCCTCGATGCACGGGAGGAGGGGGAGTTCGGGCGCTCGCATCTGTTCTGGGCGATCCCGTGCCCGCTGTCGAAAATGGAATTCCGCGCCCGTGCCCTGCTGCCGCGGCGTGCGACGCCCGTTGTCTGCGTCGATGGCGGGGAGGGGTATGCGGCGCGGCTTGCGGAGTATCTCGAATCGATTGGCTGCACGGATGTCGCGGTGCTGGCCGGCGGCACGCCGGCCTGGGCGGCGGCCGGGTATGTCGAGTTCTCGGGCGTGAACGTTCCCTCGAAGGCCTTCGGCGAATGGGTGGAGCATCACTACGAGACACCCTCGGTCGATCCCGCCGAGCTGAAGGCGATGATGGACAGCGGGCTCGACATAGTGGTGCTGGACAGCCGCCCGATCGACGAATTCCGTCGCATGACGATTCCGACCGCGGTGAACGTGCCGGGCGGCGAGCTGGTCTATCGGATCGGCGAGTTCGTCACGCGCCCGGAGACCACCATCGTTGTGAACTGCGCCGGGCGCACGCGCTCGATCCTGGGCGCGGAATCGCTGCGCAGCGCGGGCGTGCCGAACAAGGTGGTGGCGCTGCGCAACGGCACCATGGGCTGGGAGCTGGCCGGCTTCTCCTGCGACCGCGGCCGCACCGACCGCTATCCGGAGCGAACGCCGGCCGGCATGGAGGACGCCTTCGCCCGCGCCGACCGCTTCGCGCGCAAGCATGGCGTCACCTTGGCGACCCGCGCCGAGTTCGAGCGCATGCAGGCGGACGGATCGCGCACCACCTACCTGCTCGATGTGCGCGACCCCTCGGAATTCGCCGCTGGTCATATGATCGGCAGCCGCTCGGCGCCCGGCGGGCAGCTGGTGCAGGCGACCGACCAATGGGTGGCAGTGCGTGGCGCGCGCATCGTGCTGGTGGACGACACCGGCGTGCGTGCGCGCATGACCGGCGGCTGGCTGCGCCAGCTCGGCGGCTGGGAGGTGGTGGTGCTGACCGATGGCCTGTCCGGCCGGCTGGAGGAGGGCATCTGGGCGCCTGAATGCCCGGAGGCCAAGGCCATCCAGGTGCCGCATGTCAGCCCGGCCGAACTGGCGGTGCTGGCAGCGGAAGGCGCGGCGCAGGTGGTCGATCTGGCGCGGTCGATCGACTTCCGCGACGGACATGTGCCGGGCGCGCTCTGGGGCATCCGCACGCGGCTCGATCGGCTCGCGCCGCGCCTGACCGGCGACCGGCAGGTCGTGGTGGCTGCCCCCGAGGAAGCCCAGGCGCGGCTCGCTGCCGCCGAGCTGCGCGGCTTTGCCCGCGCCCCGGTGAAGGTGCTGGCCGGCGGGACGCGCGCCTGGAAGGAGGCCGGCTTCCCGATGGCCGCCGACCGCCGCGACCCCGAGGATGCCGCGTGCGTCGACTTCTACCTGCGCCCCTACGACCGCAACGAGGGCATCGAGGAAGCGATGCACGCGTACCTCTCCTGGGAAATCGACCTGGTGCACGAGGTGGCGAAGGACGGCGACGCCCCCTTCGGCGCCTGGCCATGACGCCCGCGTGACCGCGCTGGGGCGGCTGCAGGGCTCGCTGCGCAGGGCTTCCGGGCGCGTGCTGGACGTGCTGCTGCCGCCGCGCTGCCTGGCCTGCGCGGGGGAGGTGGCCGAACAGGGCACGCTGTGTGCCACCTGCTTCACGGGCCTGTCGCCGATCAGCCCGCCCTTCTGTGCGCGCTGCGGCGTGCCTTTCGCCCATGGGGAGGGCGAGTCGCTCTGCCCACGCTGCGCGGCGCGCCCGCCGGCATTCGCCGCGGCCCGCGCGGCGCTGCGCTACGATGCCGGGGCGAAGCGACTGATCCTGCCCTTCAAGCACGCCGACCGGACCGAGCTCGCCTGGCCGCTGGCGCGGCAGATGGCGCGGGCGGGGGCAGGGCTGCTCGCGCGGGCCGAGCTGATCGTGCCGGTGCCGGCGCATTGGCGGCGGCTGCTCGGGCGCCGCTATGACCAGGCGGCGCTGCTGGCCCGCGCGCTGGGGCGGATCGCGCAGCGGCCCGTGGCACTTGACCTGCTGCGCCGTCGGCGGCGCACCCCGCCGCTGGCGGACAAGGGCGCGGCGGATCGGGCGATCACGGTGCAGGGCGCCTTCGCCCTGGCGCGGAAGGGCGGGGCGCTGGTCGCGGGCCGGCGGGTGCTGCTGGTGGATGATGTGGTGACATCGGGCGCCACGTCCGAGGCCTGCGCGCTGGTGCTGCTGGAGGCGGGGGCCCTGGCGGTCGAGGTGCTGGCCGCCGCCCGCGTGCCGGACCCGCGGCTGCGGGACGCGTAGCGGGGCGCTGCCTGGCAGCGAGCGGGGCGGCCAGGCAAGCGCCTACTCGACCTGTAGGGCGC
>NZ_JACADR010000175.1 GCF_016106005.1 Roseomonas rosulenta | reverse complement strand
CGGGGCCTGGCGCGCAGCGGCGCGCTCGCGCGGCGGCGCCTGGCCCGCCGCCGGCAGCACCGGGGCGGCGAGCACCACGAGAACCAGGAGAAGTCGTGGCGCGGGAAGGGTCACGGCGCGGCTACTCCCCTGCCCTGGAGGTCGCCGGCGCCGCCACCAGGCCCTCGAGCCGTTCCTCCTCCTCGGCTGCGCGCCGCCCGACGAGGTCGACCATCACCGGCAGCACGAGAAGCACGAAGACCGGGACAAGGCCGATGCCGCCCACCACCACCAGCGCGAGCGGGCGCTGCACGTCGGCGCCGATGCCGGAGGCGAGCGCCATCGGCAGCAGCCCGCAGAAGGAGGCGAAACAGGTCATCATCACCGGCCGCAGCCGGTCCCGCCCGGCACGCTCGAGGGCGACCGACCAGGTCAGCCCTTCCTCGCGCAGCTGCGAGAAGTAGGTGAGGAAGATGATCGCCTCCATCACCGTGATGCCGAACAGCGCCAGGAAGCCGATCGCCGCCGGGACGCTGAAGTTGAGACCGGAGATCCAGAGCGCGATCACGCCGCCGGTGATCGACATCGGCAGCAGCGAGAGCACCATCAGCGTCTCCTGCAGGCGCCCGAAGGAGATGTAGAGCAATACGGCGATCAGCCCGATCGCCACGGGCACGACCGTGGTCAGGCGCTTGATTGCCTCCTGCAGGTTGCGGAACTCGCCGACCCATTCCAGCCGGTAGCCGGGCGGCAGTTCCACCGCGCGCGCGACGCGCTCCTGTGCCTCGGTCACCGCGCTCGCCGGGTCGCGCCCGCGCACCGAGAAGCGCACCGGGATGTAGCGCGACGCCTCCTCGCGGTAGATGTACGACGGGCCGGTGATCAGCTCGATCTGCGCGATGTCGCGCAGCGTCGCACCGTCGGCGCCGCCGATCGGCATGCGGCCGATGGCGTCGATGCTGTCGCGGTACTCGGCCGACAGGCAGACGATGATGGGGAAGTTGCGGTCCGCACCCGGCTCGTAGACGCGCCCGGCCTCCTGCCCACCGATCGCGGCGGCGATCTGCGCCGTGACGTCGGCCATCGAAAGCCCGTAGCGCGCCGCACGCGCGCGGTCCACGCGGATCGAGAGCGTGGGCTGGCCGAGGCTCTGCAGCACCGCCAGGTCCTCGACGCCGTACACCTGCGCGACCTCGCGGCGCACCTGATCTGCGATGCGCGTCAGCACCGCGAGGTCGGGGCCGATGACCTTGATCGCGTTGGCGCCCTTCACGCCCGAGGCGGCCTCCTGGACGTTGTCCGAGATGGTCTGGGAGAAGGAGAAGTCCACGCCCAGGAACTCGCGGCGCAGCCGCGCCTGGACCGCGGCGACCAGCCCGTCGCGGTCGTGCGCGGTGCGCCATTGCGCCTGCGGCCGCAGCGGGACGAAGAACTCGGCGTTGAAGAAGCCCGCGCTGTCGGTCCCGTCGTCCGGGCGGCCGTGCTGGCTGGTGACGGTGATGACCTCGGGGAACTCCATCAGCACCCGCCGGATCTGGTTCACCGTCGGGTTCGCCTCCTCGAGCGAGATGGTGGCGGGCATGGTCGCGCGCAGCCAGATGCTGCCTTCCTCGAGCGTCGGCAGGAACTCGGCGCCGAGGCGGGTGAAGATGCCGACCGTCGCGCACATGGCGAAGCCCGCGAAGACCATGGTCAGCGCGCGCCGGCGTATCGAGCCGGCATAGGCGCGCCCGTAGCCGCGGCGCAGCCAGCGGACCAGGAAGGTGTCGCGCTCCTCGGTGTCCTCGCGGAACAGGGTCGCGGCGAGCACCGGGGTGATGGTGAAGGTCGCGATCAGCGCGCCGATGATCGCATAGGCGTAGGTCTTGGACATCGGGCCGAAGATGCGCCCCTCGATCCCGCCCAGGGTGAACAGCGGGATGAAGGCGGCGATGATGATCAGGGCGGAGAAGAAGATCGCCTTGTCAACCTCGCCGGCCGCGCGCAGGACGATGCGGCTCATGCCCGTGCCGCGGTCGTGCGCGTAGATTCCCTCGCGGTGCCGCGCCAGGTGCAGGTGGCGGAAGACGTTCTCCACCATGATCACCGTCGCATCGACCAGCAGCCCGAAGTCGAGCGCGCCGAGGCTGAGCAGGTTGGCGCTCTCGCCGCGCGCCATCATGATCAGGATCGCGAAGAAGAACGCGAAGGGGATGGTCGCGGCGATCACGATCGCGCCGCGCAGGTCGCCCAGGAACAGGTACTGGATGATGATGATGAGGGCGACGCCCTCGAGGATGTTCTTCACCACCGTCCGGGTGGCGACGTTCACCAGCTCCTCGCGGTCATAGAGCGGCACGATGCGCACGCCGGGCGGCAGGACGCCGCCGGCGTTGATGCGCTCGACCTCGCGCTGCACGCCGTGGATGGTGGGCAGGGTCTGCTCGCCGCGGCGCATCAGCACGACGCCGAGCACCGCGTCGTCCTCGACCTCGTGCCCCGCGACGCCGAGCCGCGGCAGGGTGCCGATCTCCACGCGCGCGACGTCCTCGATCAGCACCGGCACCCCGTTCGCCGACCCGATGACCGTCCTGCCGATGTCCTCGAGGTCGCGGATCAGGCCGATCCCCTGCACCACGGCCGATTGCGGCCCGAGGCGGATGGTGCCCGCACCGACATTGGTGCTGCCGTTGCGCACCGCCTCCAGCACCCGCGCGAGCGAAAGCCCGTGCGCCGCGAGCCGCTCGAGGTCCACCTGGACGGTATAGGCCTTGGTGCTGCCACCGAAGGTGGTGACGTCGATCACGCCCGGGATGCGCTTGAAGCGCCGGTCCAGCACCCAGTCGTTCAGCGTCTTGAGCTCGGTCGAGGTCCAGCCCGGCGGCCCGACCACGCGGTAGCGCATGATCTCGCCGATCGGCGAGCTCGGCGAGATCGCCGGCTGCGCGCCTTCCGGCAGGCCCGAGAGCTGGCCCAGCCGGTTGAGCACCTGCTGCAGTGCCTCGTCGTAGGTGTAGGCGAAGGTGAACTGGACCCTCACCTCGGACAGGCCGAACAGGCTCGTGGAGCGCACCGTCGCGACATTGGGCAGCCCCGACATCGAGACCTCGATCGGGATGGTGATGTAGCGCTCGACCTCCTCGGCGCTCTGCCCCGCATTCTGCGTGATGACCACCACGGTGGGCGGCACCGGGTCGGGATAGGCCTCGATGTTGAGGCTGCGGAACGCGACCAGGCCGACCACGAGGAAGACGCCGAAGAGCAGCAGCACGAGGGGCCGCCGCTCGAGCACGAAGGCAACGACAAGGCGCATGGGTCACCGCATCGGCGCGCGCCGGGCAGCCCCGGTCACCGGCCACAGGGAAGGAAGGGATTGGCGCGGCCGCGGCTGCCCGCGGCCCGCCGCTCAGTCGACGCTCGCCGCGCGGTCGATGAACAGGGCGCCGGCGGTCACGATCCGCGCACCCGGGGCGAGCCCGTCGCGAACCTCGAGCATGTTGCCGGCGCGGCGGCCGAGCGCGACGCGCTGCAGCTCGAAGCGGTTGCCGTCGAGCGCCGCCCAGACGGCCGTCTCGGCGCCGCGGTGGATGACCGCGCTGACCGGCACGCCGACCGCGCTGCCGGCCTCGCCCACCGAGATGCGGAAGCTCGCGAACATCTCGGTCTTCAGCAGGCCCTCGGGGTCCTCGACCTCGGCGCGCACCGGCAGGCGCCGCGTGGCGGGGTCGAGCGAGGAACCGACCGAGGCGATCCGCGCCTCGAAGACCCGGTCGGGCAGGGCGTTCACCCGCACCTCGACGCGCTGGCCGACGCGCACGCCAGGCGCGTCGAGCTCGCGCACCGCCGCCACGAGCCACATCGTGGAGAGATCGGCGATGGTCACGACCGGGTCGGTCGCGCCGGACGCGACCCACTGGCCCGGCCCGGCCCGGCGCTGCACGACCGTGCCGCCGATCGGCGCGGCGACCGCGACCACCGCATCGACCCGCCGCGTGCGTTCCAGCTCGGCAACGTCGCGCGCCGAGCGGCCCAGCACGCGCATCCGGTCGCGCGCCGCATCCAGGGCGGTCTCCGCCACGCGCAGGTCGGACGCCGCGTTGGCGGCCTCCGCCTCGGCCTGCTCGAGGTCGCGCCGCGCCGCCGCGCGCGCCTGCACCAGATCGCGCTGCCGCGCCTCGTTGCGTCGCGCGAGGTCGAGCGTGGTGCGCCCCTTGACCACGCCGTCCAGCGCGGTGAGCAGGTCGTTCGCCGCCTGCACCAGGTCGGTGGTCTCGATCTCGAACAGCGGCTGGCCGGCGACCACGGCGTCGCCCTGGCGGACCAGCACGCGCAGGATGCGGCCGGAATAGGGTGTAAAGACAGGGGTCGAGCGGTCCTCGTTGTAGGCGATCCGGCCCTCCGCGAGCCGCTCGCTGCGGAAATCATGCGTCACGACCGGTTCGATCCGCAGCGAGCGGATCTCGGACTCGCCCAGGCGGAAGGTCGGGTCCGCCGCGCGCGCAGCGGTTCCGGCCGCCGGATGCGGCTGCGGGTCGTCATGGCCGGCGTGCAGAATCATGAAGCCGGCCACCGCCGCGCCCAGCGCGCCGGCGGCCCAGACGGCGCGCCGGCGCCACGGCGAGCCGGCTGCCGGCCTGGCATCGGCGGACAGGGTCATCTCGGTCGTGACGCTCTCGGTCCCAGGGCCGGCCGGCGGCGGCGGCGGGTGCATCATCGTCATCGGTGGAATCCCCAAGGGTGCGCAGGGCAGCACGCCCGTCGGCGCGCTTGTGCCAGGGCAACCTTTCGCCGACCTTACGGACGCCACCCCGTCATGCCGCACGCGACCCGAGCAGGCTCAGCGCGAAGACTGCGCCGCCGCCGGGATTGTCGCGCACCGTCACGGTGCCGCCGTGCCGGGATGCGATCTCGGACACCAGCGCGAGGCCGATGCCCGAACCGCGCCGTGCCGTGCGGTCGGCGCGCCAGAAGCGCTCGAAGACCAGCGCCTGATGGGCGCCGGGCACGCCGGGGCCGCGGTCCGCGACCTCGACCGTCGCCGGCGGCGCCAGCCGGACCTGCACCGTCGTGCCGCGGGCGGTATGGCGCAGCGCATTGTCCACGAGGTTGACCACGGCGCGGCGCAGCTCGACCGGATCGCCGCGCACCCAGATTGGCACGTCGGCGCCCTGCACCTCGATCGAGCGCCCCTCGCGCTGCGCGGTCGCCGACAGCCGCTCCGCGACCTCCCGGCAGAGCTGCGCGAGGTCGGTCTCGTCATCCGGCGAGGGCGGCGCGGATTCGGCCGATTCCAGAAGCTGGTCCACGATCTGCGCCAGGTGCTCGACATCGCCGCGCAACCGCGCCGACACCTTCGAATCGGCCAGCAGGTCCAGCTCCGTCGTCAGGATCGCGAGCGGCGTGCGGATCTCGTGGGCGACGTCGTGGCTGAACCGCCTCTGCCGTTCCAGCGCCTCGTCCAGCCGGTCGAGCGCGGCATTGACCGCCTGGATCAGCGGCAGGACCTCCGCCGGCATGCCGCGGGCGCCGATGCGCCGCTGCGCGCCGGGGACGATCGCCGCCGCCTCGGCCGCGGCGGAATTGAGCGGGCGCAGCAGCAGCCGTGTCAGGCCGAGATTGGTCGAGAGCATCAGCATACCGCCGCCGGCCAGCAGCACGATGATCGGCACGAAGGTGACGCCCGGCACGTCGTCGATCACCACGAAGGGGCTGGTCATGTCCTGCCCGACCTGGACGGTCATCGGGCCCTGCGGCGTGTCCACGACCCGCGACAGGCCCCAGAAGCGCCGGTCGGCATCCTCGATTCGGAACGCGACCTCGGGTTCCTCGGCATTCAGCCCAAGCCGCGGCAACCACCGGCCCGCCCGCGCCGAGGACGCGACGACGCGATCCGCCGCATCGAGCACGACGAAGCTCACCGTCCCGCCCGCGGTGTCGAAGCGCGCCACCAGCGGCTCCGGCAGCGGCTCGGCCAGGCTGTCGATGCCGGCGAGGTGCAGCCGGTCCGACAGTGGATTGAGCACCGCCTCCAGCGAGAGGGCATGGACGGTGTCAACGGCGCGGCGCACCTGCCGCACCAGCACCCAGGCCGCGAGGGCGGTGACCAGGATGGCGATGGCCGCGAAGGTCGCCGTCAGGCGGCCGAGAAGCGAACGGGGCGTCACCTGCATGCCGGCACCTCCGCGCCAGGTCGCGCCCGCCGCCGGCATCCATGCCCGCCGCGCCGCGCCGCGCTACAATAAGCGGGACCGGTCGCGCCGCGTCCAGCATGGTTGACAACCCGCGGCGCGCGGCGGATTCCAGGCGCGCGGGCGGCGCACCGGCCCGCGGGATACGGATGCATGCGGCTCCTCCTGGTCGAGGACAATCACCGTCTGGCGGAACTCCTCGCCGAGGGCCTCGGCCGGGCCGGCTGGTCGGTGGACATCGTCGAGACTCTCGATGATGCCAGCGCCGCATGCCGTGCCTTCCGCTTCGACGCGGTCCTGCTCGACCGCGGCCTGCCGGACGGCGAAGGGCTCGACCTGCTGGCCGCGATCCGTGCGGCCAGGCCGCCGCCGGCCGTCCTGGTGCTGACCGCGCGCGGCGGCGTGCAGGACAGGGTGGAGGGACTGAACCGCGGCGCCGACGACTACATCATCAAGCCGGTGGCGATGGAGGAACTGGTCGCGCGCATCAACGCGGCCGTCCGCAGGACAGGTGCCATGCGGCCGACCTCCCTGACCTGCGGCCGGCTCACCTACGATCCGCTGTCGCGCGCCATGACGGTGGGCGACCAACCCTTCGATCCGACGCGGCGCGAACGCGTGGTGCTGGAAGCCCTGCTGAACGCCGCGCCGCGCGCGGTTGCCAAGGAAACGCTGGAAGAACGGCTCGAGAGCTTCGACCGCGAGATCGGGCGCAACGCCCTCGAGGTCTACATCCACCGGCTGCGCAAGCGCCTGGCCGAGCGCGATGCGGGCGCCGTCATCGAGACGGTGCGAGGGCTGGGCTACCGGCTCGCCGCCGAGGGCACGGCGCAGCGGCAGGGCTGAGCCCTGCGCAGGGCGGGCACGGCGGCGAGGCGCTGGTGCGCGCGGCGTCAGCGCGGCCCAGCCGGGTCCGGCCAGAACCGCACGCCCTCCCGCGCCAGGCCGCCACCCACCCCGATCGCGGTGCCGTCCGCGCGCCAGCAGGCGGCACCCTCCATCGCGCCATCCTCGTGGAAGCGGATGGCGCACATGCCGCCGCCGATATGCGGCATGCGCGCCAGCACATGGCCGCGCGCCGCAAGCACCGTGCGCACCGCCTCGCCGAAGGCGGGCTCGATCTCCACGGCATCGCCCTGCGTCCAGAGCCGCGGCGCCTCCACCGCCTCCTGCAGGCTCATGCCGTGATCGACCAGGTTCAGCATCCCCTGCATGACGCAGCCGAAGATCCTCAGCCCGCCGGGCATCCCGAGCGCATAGGCCGGCCGGCCGCCGCGCAGCACGATCATCGGCGCCATCGAGGTCGTCACCCGCTTGCCCGACGCGATCGACAGGGCGCGCCCGGGGCGCGGGTCGAAGGTCGCCAGGTAGTTGTTCGGGATCATGCCGGTGCCGTGCACGATGAAGCGGGCCCCGAAGGTGGAATTGATCGTCTGCGTCATGCAGGCGATCCGCCCCTCGCCGTCCGCCACCGTGATGTGCGTCGTGTGGGGGCTCTCGGCCGAGGCGATGCCGGCCGACCAATCCTGCGCCCGCGCCATGTCGATCAGCGACCGCCGCTGCGTGCCATAGGCCGCCGAGGTCAGCCGCTCCACCGGCACATCCACGAAGGCCGGGTCGCCCGACGCCACCGCCCGGTCCGCGAAGGCCATCTTCAGCGCCTCGGCCAGCAGATGCAGCGTATCGGCGGACCCGAAGCCCAGCGCACGCAGATCCCAGCCGGACAGGATGTTCAGCATCTGCAGCACATGCACGCCGGAGGAGGCCGGCGGCGGCGGCAGCACCACCTCCACGTCGCGATAGGGCCCGCGCAGCGGCGCGCGCGCGATGGTGCGGTAGTCGCGCATGTCCGCCGCGGTCACGATGCCCCCCGCGCGCGCAATGCCCGCCGCCACGGCATCGCCCAGCGCGCCGTCGATCGCCGCCGCGCCCTGCTGCGCGATGGTCTTCAGCGTCTGCGCATAGTCGCCCTGCACCACGCGATGCCCGGGCTTCAGCGGCGACCCACCCGGCAGGTAGATCGCCGCGATGGCGGGGTCCTTCGCCAGGTCCGGCGCCGCCTCCGCCGCGCATTCCGCGAGATACGGCGTGGCGCGGTAGCCGCGTTCCGCATGGCGGATGGCCGGCGCCATCACATCGGCCAGCGGCAGGCTGCCGAAGCGGTCCAGGATCTCGCACCAGGCCTTGAGGTTGCCCGGTGTCGCCACCGACAGCCCGCCGACCGCGTTCACCCGCCCGACCGCTTCGAGGTTGCGCGGGTTCTCCGGCTGCGCCGGGGCGAACATGTCGGGCCTGGCGGCGGCGGCGCAGCGCGCCATGCCGTCGATGACCGTATGCGTACCATCGGCAAGGCGCAGATGCGCCGTCCCGCCGCCCAGCAGCCCCACCATCATGGGTTCCACCACGCTCAGCGCGAACAGCGCGGCGATCGCGCCGTCGAAGGCATTGCCGCCGGCCGCCAGCATCTCCGCCCCCGCGGCCGAGGCCAGCGGATGGTTGGTCACCACCATGCCGTGCGTACCCGTGGCGGGGCGCTTGGAGGTGGCGAATCGCGTGCCCGCGCGGGTGGTCCAGTCGCTGCTCATGGCCGGGATGCGTCCTTCAATGTGCGGGTGCCAGGCGGATGATCCGCTGCGGCTGGCACAGATCCTCGCGCGCGCGGTCCTCGACCCGGCCATCCGACCATCGGATTCGCAGGTCGTTCAGGCAGGGGGTGCCGCCGGGCGGCGTCACGTGCAGCGTGCTGCCTGGCGGCAACTCGACGCGCCCGATCAGCGAGGCGCCGAACTGCGCCCGGCCGCTCGGCGACATCTCGACCGCCACGACCGGGACCGGCCCGCCATTCATCAGCATGAAGGTGCGCGGCCGCTGGTCCTGCGCCGCCGCCGGCGCTGCCAGCAGGCTCAGCGCGGCGAGGATCCACCGGCGCCCTTGCTTCCCTCGAATCGCAGATCGGGTGCGGCGCACAGGTCAACCCCCGGACGGTCCTCGGTCCTGCCGCCAACATAGACAACGCGGATATTGAACAGGCAACCCTGCCCCGGCGGCGGGCGCAACAGCACCGCATTGCCCGGCGTGATCTGCGCATGGCCGAGCCAGTCCTCCTGGCCCAAGCCGTCCTCGACGCGCGCGACGAACAGGCGGGAGATCGTGTCGGCGGCGCCGTTCACCAGCCGTGTCGCGGGGGCGGCGGGCGGAGGCGCCAGGCGCGGCGGCGGCACCTGGGCCGTGCCGTGCGGCGGCGAGGCGGCAGACCCCG
>NZ_JACADR010000174.1 GCF_016106005.1 Roseomonas rosulenta | reverse complement strand
GGGCGCCGGGGCCGCGGCCGGCGCAGGGTCGGGCTCGGCGGGGGGCAGGCCGGCCTCGGCCGCGCGCTTGCGCCGCGACCAGCGCGCCAGGAAGCCATCCTCGCTCACGGCGCCTCCAGCCGCGACCGGCGGCCAAGCGCTTCGGTGTCCGCGCGGTCGCGCTTGCGCTTGTGGAATTCGCGCACCTTGTGGTGTTCGGCGACGAATCGCTCGACCAGCAGGCGCAGGCGGGGGGGCATGGGCAGGGCCTCCAGCAGGTCGGACCCCGATTCGGCGTAGAGCTGCGCCTCGCCCGCATCGACAGTCACGGCCTGCAGCGCATAGCCCGGCGGGGCCTCGGTCGGGCGCAGCAGCACCCAGATCCGCGGCGGGTCCTGCTCGAGGTTATGAATGTAGTTGTCGGTGTCGGTCGGGTGCAGCGCGACCTTGGCGGTGCCGGCCAGGAACAGGGTCCGGCCGGCCTCCTCGCGCAGCACGGTCCAGGGGGGCGCGGGCGGGGCGTCCTCGATCACCTCGCGCGGCTGCCAGGCGTGCTCGGCCCAGGGGGTCACGCCGGGGCGGCGTTCCACCACCACGCCGACCTCGACGCGCAGCGTGCCCGGGACTTCCAGCGTCATGCTGCCTCCTCGCGCGCCTTGAGCGGCAGGCCGGCCACCAGGTTCTGCGGCTTCATCCGCAGCCGGTTCGCCGCATCCATCGCCAGCGCAAGATACACCGGCCGCCCCGCCACGCGCGCGATCACGCGCGAGGCGTCGCGGAACTCCAGCACGCCCAGCCACAGGATGCGCACGAGGCGTTCCTGGCGCACCTTCTTCCCGTGCCACAGGTCGTTGGCGATCGACGTCGCCTCGGCATCGAGGCCGACATGCCAGGTCCAGTCGCGGTCCTCGATCACCGGCACGGGGCGGATCGCGACCTCCTCGCCGAGGATGTGGCGGATGAAGCGTTCCAGCATCCGCGCGATGCCGGCCTGGCCGGGGCGGCCCTCGGCGATGTCGAGGGCGAAGTCATGCGCGTCCGACCGGCCGTGATACAGGTGCGCATTGGCGTCGTTCAGCACGTCGAGCTCGACCTCGCGCGGCGGCGCGCCGGCCTCGACCAGCAACTGCCCGAGCGCGCCGAAGCCGCCGTCGCGCCCGCGCATCTCGACCACCTCCTCATCCGCGAGCAGCGTCGCACCCTGGTGGATGCCCACGCGCTGGGTGCGGAACAGCAATTCGCCGGCGCGCAGCGCGAAGGGGTCGCCCTCGCCTTCCAGCGCGGCGCGCGCCACCAGGTGCGTGAGCATCTGCAGCAGGATGGGCGGTATGCCCGCCACTCCCTCGCGGTAAAGCGCCACCCAGGCGGCCTCGAGCGTCGAATGCGCGGCGACGCGGTCGCGGAAGGCCAGGAACTGGGTGAAGTTCTCGCGCGCATCGGCATCGGCCAGCGCGGCGACGCGCGCGGGCTCCACCGGCTGCAGAGGCGCGGCCATCAGCGCGCCGTGCAGCGCGCGCTCGGCCTCGCAGGCTTCCTCGGGCGGGATCAGCTCCGGCCGGGCAAGGAAGGCGCGCCAGAGATCGTCGGTCGCGGCGAGGCGGCCATGCGCGGCTAGGTCGCACAGGTGATGGCCGGAGGCGACCCAGAAGTCGCCGGGGGAAAGTGCGTCGTTCATGCGTCGTCCTGCCCGCGGCGCGGCGTGCCGGTGCTGCGCGCCATGCGCGAGAGGTCGGGGCGGATCGGCGCCTCCTCCTCGCCCTCGACCGCCACCGCGGCGAAGACCGGCAGTGCCTCGAAGGCGCGGTGTTCCTGGGCGCGCTCGTGCAGGGTGCGGAAGCGCTCGCGCAGCTCGCCGCCCTCGAAGCTGCGGCTGAGCGCGACCAGCGTGCCAGGCGGGTGGTCGCAGAGCGATTCGGCGAAGGCCACCTCGTCCTCCGCCGCGGCGCGCGCCGCCGCATCGTCGGGCGCGCCATGGGCCGCGCGGATATGCGCGGCGAGCGCCGCCACCGCCGCCTCCCGTTGCGCCGGCGTGGCACTCGCCACCTGCACCAGCGTCGACCAGCCGAAGGATGACAGGCCGAGGAAGCCCGCGCGGAAGGCCTGGCGCCGCTTGCCATCGCGCGCGGCGACATCGTCGTCCCAGAAACAGAAGCCGCCGGGCACCGCCCATTCGCCGGGCTCGGCAGCGTGCTGAAACACCAGCGCGTCGGAGGGGTCGAGCCGGATGGTGCGCAGCAGCCGCGTCATGCCGCCTCCGCCAGGCCGCGGTGTTCGCGCCGCCCGTCCCGCTCCAGCACCAGCGCGCCGGTGGCGGGGTCGAGGCCGCGCCGCCCACCCGCGCCGATCGCCGGGTCCAGCCGCGCCAGGTAGCGCTCCGCCAGGATGCGGAAGCCGCGCGCCTGCCAGTCGGCCAGCGTCGCCATCAGGTGCCGCGCCCAGGCGGCCGTAAGCTCGGCAGGCGTGGTGTCGTTGTAGCCTTCCTCGAACAGGGTGGTGCGGCCGGGGTCGCGGCCGGGATCCTGGTCGGCGGCAGCGAAGGCGACCTCGATCCCGACCACCAGCCAGTCGGGCACCGCATCCTCGGCGCAGCCGGGCGGGACCACCAGCCGCGCGCCGCCGACCACGCCGCCATTCACCCGGATGGTCGCCGGCCAGTCGAAGGTGAGCGGCACCTCGGGCGGACCCAGCGCGCCGGCGGCATCGGCGAAGGCGGCCAGCGCCGCGAGCAGCGCCGGCCGGGCGGCGGCGAGCGCCTGCTCCGGCTCGAGGACCACCGCCGCCTCGATCCGGCCCCAGGAGCGCACCCAGACCAGCGTGCCCGCGCCCTGCCGCGGCGCCTCCTCCACCGCGCGCGCCAGCGCGTCCCCCGCCTCGCGCAGGGCGATGATCGGGGTGAAGACGCTCGGCAGGTCGGGCAGGCCCTCGGACACGCGCTCCCTCGCATGATCGTGCGAGCCGGCATATATGCGCGCCGCCCCGCAGCACCAAACGGGGCGCGCCGGGGGGCCAGGCTGGCATGAGCGGAACGGATGGGCGGATCGCCCTGGTGTGCAGCTGCGAGGACACGATGCGCCTCGACGAGCGGGCCATCGCGCGCGGCTGCAGGGCCGAGCTGCGCACCGCCGAGCAGCTCTGCATGGCGCAGCTGGATCGCTTCATGGCTGCACTTGCCACCGGCCGGCCGCTGACCGTCGCCTGCACCGCGCAGGCGCCGCTGTTTGCCCAGGAAGCCGCCGAGGCCGGCGCCGCGGCGCCGACCTTCGTCAACATCCGCGAGCATGCCGGCTGGGCCGCCGAGGGCCGCGCCGCCGGGCCGAAGATGGCCGCGCTGGTCGCCGCCGCGGCCGAGCCGATGCCGGCCACGCCGCTGGTGCCGCTCGAAAGCCGCGGTGTCACGCTGGTACTGGGCCGCGACGCCGTGGCGCTGGAGGCGGCGGCGAAGCTGGCCGATCGGCTGGACCTGACCGTGCTGCTGACCGGCGCCGAGGATGTGACGCCGCCGCGCAGCGCACCCTTCCCGGTGATGAAGGGCCGCGCGCGAAGCGCCACCGGCTGGCTCGGCGCCTTCGAGGTCACGGTGGACGGGGCGGCGATGCCGCGCCCGTCCTCCCGCGCGCGCTACGAGTTCGGGCCCGGCAAGGATGGCGCCATCAGCCACGCCGACATCGTGCTCGACCTGTCGGGCGGTGCGCCGCTGTTCCCCGCGCATGAGGTCCGCCAAGGCTACCTGCGCGCCGATCCCGCCGATCCCGCCGAGGTGGAGCGCGCCATCGCCGCGGCCGGCGAGTTGGTCGGCACCTTCGACAAGCCGCGCTTCATCGCCTTCGAGGGCAGCCTCTGCGCCCATGCGCGCAACAAGCGCAACGGCTGCACGCGCTGCATCGACCTGTGCCCCACCGGCGCCATCACGCCGGGCACCGGGCCGCTCAAGGACCAGGTGGTGATCAGTGCCGAGATCTGCGCAGGCTGCGGCGCCTGTGCGGCGGTCTGCCCGACGGGTGCGGCCACCTACACCCTGCCGCCGGCCGAGGCGATGGCGCGGCGCATCCGCACCCTGCTGCTGGCGTACCGGGAGGCCGGCGGCGAGGCGCCGGTGCTGCTGCTGCACGACGAGGCGCAGGGCGCGTCGATGCTCGATGCGCTGGCGCGCCATGGCGATGGCCTGCCCGCCCGCGTGCTGCCGCTGCTGGTCAACGAGCCGACCGCGATCGACCTGTCGCTGCTGGCCGGCGCCTTCGCCTGGGGGGCGTCCGCCGTGCGCGTGCTGCTGCCCGCGCGCGGCCGCCACGGCGCGGAAGGCCTGGCGCGCAACATCGAGACGGTGAATGCCGCGCTGGCGGGGATGGGCCTCGGCCACGCAAGCCCGCGCGCGGCCATGATCGAGACGGACGATCCCTTCACGCTGGGCGAGGCGCTGGCCGCGCTGCCCCGTGCGCCTTTCGCATTTTCGCCCTCCACCCACCAGGCGATCGGCACGCCGCGCGAGATGGCGTTGCAGGCGCTGCGCGCGCTGCGCCGCGAGGCGGGGTCGCAGGTGGCGACGGTGGCGCTGCCCGCACTCGCACCCTTCGGCGCGGCGCATGTGGACACCGCCGGCTGCACGCTGTGCCTGGCCTGCACCAGCGTCTGCCCGACCTCGGCGTTTTCCGCGAACCCCGAGACGCCGCAGCTGCGCTTCCTCGAGGATGCCTGCGTGCAATGCGGGCTGTGCGCGGCGACCTGCCCGGAGAAGGTCATCACGCTGGAGCCGCGGCTGAACTTCGCCGAAGCCGCGGCGAGCCCGCAGGTGGTCAAGCAGGAAGAACCGGCGTCCTGCCCGCGCTGCGGCAAGCTGTTCGGCACCAAGGCCTCGATCGCGCGGGTTAAGGCGAAGCTGTCGGCGCATTGGATGTTCGCCGACCCGGCGCGGCTCGCGATCCTGGAGCTGTGTGACGATTGCCGGATCACGGAGGCGACGAGCGGCGGGCTCGACCCCTATGCCGGGCCGGCGCGGCCGGTGACCAAGACGACGGAGGATTACCTGCGCGAGGCGGAGCGGGCGAAGAAGGCGGAGGAGTAGCGGGCGCCCCGGCGCGCCTCCTGCGGCCGCGGCCGCATATCGCTATTCGACGAAAATGCCTATCCGACGCGGGGTACGTAACGGACAGCACTCCACGCCGACGACCAGAGAGTGGTTGCGGTCCATTGGTCAACGGTAACGACGTTGCCACTCGTCTCGTTTCCTGCAGCCAGCAAACAGGTGTCCTCCGCACCCCAGTGCAGGTCGTAGGCGAGCGAATGACGCCTCAGTCTCGTGACGAGACGGGCGCTGCCCCAACACCATCCGCACAAGTCCCTATCCCAGCCGAACGCCGTACCAATGACAGACTCGTCAGTTCCCTTGGCGTGAACCGGTCCCTCGCAGACAACCATGCCGAAAACCCGCTGGTCAGTGCCTAGGACTGAAACTGCGGAAGCCATCTTGTTCGAAGCCAACGTTTTGCCGAGCGCTGGTTTCACCTCGACAAATATCAAAGCATCGGGACCGTCGATCAGGAAATCGGGCGCCCATCCCGGCAGCTCTTGCGGCTCATAGCGAAATGACCAACCCAGATTGGTGAATAACGCCGCCCACCGCGCTTCGAGGCGACTGCGATATCGTACTCCCGCGAACTCAACCGGAATTGGTCGATATTTGCGCCACGGCTCTTCGTTAGTCATCTCGATTGGGTTCCCTGAAGGTGCACGATCACCGTCAGGTCTAGCGTCAATCTCCGCGTACACTAGGAAAAGGTCGCCGATTCGCTATCGCGGACCGCGTTGGGCCCGTGTCAGTTCCGCGGCAGCCGCGCCACCCCCGGCGCATCCGGGTTCTGCGCCCGGTGCCGCAGCAGCTGGTCGGCCAGCACGATCGCCAGCATCGCCTCGCCCACCGGCACCGCGCGGATGCCGACACAGGGGTCGTGGCGGCCCTTGGTCAGCACCTCCACCTCCCGCCCCTGCCGGTCCACCGAGGCGCGCGGCGTCAGGATCGAGCTGGTCGGCTTCACCGCGAAGCGCGCGACGATCGGCTGGCCGGTGCTGATGCCGCCCAGGATTCCGCCGGCATGGTTCGACTGGAAGGCGACCGTGCCGTCCGGGTTCATGCGCATCTCGTCGGCATTGTCGGCGCCGGTGAGCGCGGCGGCGCCGAAGCCGTCGCCGATCTCGACCCCTTTCACCGCGTTGATCGACATCAGCGCGGAAGCGAGTTCGGCATCGAGCTTGCCGTAGATCGGCGCCCCCAGGCCGGGCGGGACGCCCTCGGCCACCACCTCGATCACCGCGCCGACCGAATCGCCGGACTTGCGCAGGGCGAGCAGGCGTTCCTCCCAGCGCGCGGCCGCCGAGCGGTCGGGGCAGAAGAATGCGTTCTCCTCCACTGCCGCCCAGTCCCAGCCGGCCGGGTCAACCCAGTCCCCGCCCATCGCCACCAGGGCGCCGCGGATGCGCACATCCGGGCCCAGCACCTTGCGCGCCACCGCGCCAGCGGCCACGCGCATCGCCGTCTCGCGCGCGCTGGACCGCCCGCCGCCGCGATAGTCGCGGATGCCGTATTTCAGTTCGTAGGTGATGTCCGCATGGCCGGGGCGGAAGCGTTCGGCGATCTCGGAATAATCCTTCGATCGCTGGTCGGTGTTCTCGATCTGCAGTGCGATGGGCGTGCCGGTGGTCAGCCCGTCCATCACGCCCGACAGGATGCGCACCTGGTCGGCTTCCTGGCGCTGGGTGACGAATTTCGACTGGCCGGGGCGGCGACGGTCGAGAAAGGGCTGGATGTCGGCCTCGGTCAGCGCCAGGCGCGGGGGGGCGCCATCGACCACGCAGCCGATGGCCGGGCCGTGGGATTCGCCCCAGGTGGTGACGCGGAACAGGTGGCCGAAGGTGTTGTGGGACATGGCGGTGGGCCTTAGCCCGTTGCGGCCCGTCCCTCAACGGCGACGGCGCCTACCGGTCCATCCGCGGCCCGCCGCGATAGGTGCAGGTGGCCATGGTCAACACCGCGCGCACCAGCTCGGCGCTGCCGGGAACCTCGACCTGCTCGGGGATGCGCTCCACCATGAAGGGCCGGGCCATGTCGCACCAGCGCGCGACCAGGTCGCCGGCGGGCTGGCCGGTGTCGGTCAGGAAGACCAGCGCATCTCCGGCGCGGCAGCGCAGGCGGATGCGCTGCTCTGCCTCGTGCTCGCTGACGCGCATGGTATCGGGGCCGGTGACGCGGACGGCGACCCAGCAGCGGCCATCGTCCATCTGCGCGCGCGCCGGCGCGACGGCCAGCAGGACAAGCGACCCGGCGAAGGCGGCCGCCAGCAGGGGCCTCACGACTTCTCCACCGTGATGTCCGGCGCATCGGGGTTCTTCATGCCGACGATGTGGTAGCCGGAATCGACGTGGTGCACCTCGCCGGTGACACCCTGCGAGAGGTCCGACAGCAGGTAGAGGCCCGACCCGCCCACTTCCTCGATGGTGACGTTGCGGCGCAGCGGGGAATTATACTGGTTCCAGCGCAGGATGTAGCGGAAGTCGCCGATGCCGCTCGCCGCCAGCGTCTTGATCGGACCGGCGGAGATGGCGTTGACCCGGATGCCGCGCTCGCCGAGGTCGGTCGCCATGTAGCGCACACTTGCTTCGAGCGCCGCCTTGGCCACGCCCATCACGTTGTAGTGGGGGGTGACGCGCTCCGCCCCCAGGTAGGAGAGCGTGAGCAGCGACCCGCCGGCGGACATCAGCGCCGCCGCGCGCTGCCCGACGGCGACGAAGGAGAAGCAGGAGATGTCCATGGCCTGCAGGAAGGCGGCGCGCGGCGTGTCCAGGTAGCGCCCGCGCAGGAACTGCTTGTCCGCATAGCCGATGGCATGGACCAGGAAGTCAATCTTCCCCCAGGCCTTCGCCACCGCATCGAAGGCGGCGTCCATGCTGGCGTCGTCGCCCACGTCGCAGGGCAGCACCAGGGAGGAGCCGACGCTCTCGGCCAGCGGCTTCACGCGCTTCTCCAGCGCCTCGCCCTGGTAGGTGAAGGCGATCTCGCCCCCCTGGGCGGCCACGGCGCGGGCGATGCCCCAGGCGATCGAGCGGTCGTTCGCCACGCCCATGATCAGGCCGCGCTTGCCCTGCATGAGGGTACCGGTGGCGATCCGGGGCTCTGGCATGGCGTCGTTCATCGCGGTCGGGGCCCGTCCGGGTGGCATAGGAGGGGTCGGTGGTGCCATGGCGGGTAGCGCGGGGCAAGTGCGTTCCGCCCCCCGCCCCTTGCCCGGCGCCGCCGCGCCCCGATACAGGCAGGGACAAGGAGCACCCCCATGGACGGCACCGCCACCACCGACGACCCGATCGCCATCTTCGAGGCCTGGATGGCCGAGGCGGCCGCGAGCGAACCGAACGACCCCAACGCGGTGTGCCTGGCCACCGCGACGCCGGATGGCGCGCCCTCCGCGCGCATGGTGCTGCTGAAGGGTGTGGATGCGCGCGGCTTCGTCTTCTACACCAACCTCGAGAGCCGCAAGGGTGGGGAACTCGCGGCCAACCCGCAGGCGGCGCTGTGCTTCCACTGGAAGACGCTGGCGCGCAGCGTGCGCGTTGAAGGCGCCGTCGAGCAGGTGAGCGATGCGGAGGCCGATGCCTACTACGCCTCCCGCGCGCGGACCTCGCGCCTCGGCGCCTGGGCATCGAAGCAGTCGCGCCCGCTGGAGTCGCGGTTCGCGCTCGAGAAGGCGGTGGCGGAATACGGGCTGAAATACGCGATCGGGGAGATCCCGCGCCCGCCGCACTGGTCGGGCTTCCGGGTGCTGCCGCGGCGCATCGAGCTGTGGCGCGACATGCCGTTCCGCCTGCACGAGCGCCGCGTCTTCCACCACGAGGGGAGCGGCTGGCGGATCGAGACGCTCTATCCGTGAGCATCCCGGCGGCGCAGGCGGAAGCCGCGGCGCTGCTGGCGCGTCTGTCCGGCGCCGCACCGGTCGAGACGCATATCTCGGCCGTCTATGTCGGGGCGGACACCGCCTGGAAGATGAAGAAGGCGGTGGCGCTGGGCTTCCTCGATTTCACCCGCCTCGAGGACCGCGAGCGCTTCTGCCGGCGCGAACTGGCGCTGAACGCGCCGCATGCGCCGGGGCTGTATCGCGACGTGGTGCCGCTCACGCGCGGGGCGGATGGCGCGCTGCGCGAGGGCGGCGAAGGCCCCGCGGCGGAATGGGTGCTGCGCATGGCGCCGATCCCGGCGGGGCATTTCCTCGATGCCGTGGCGGCGCGCGGCGGGCTGGCCCCGGCGCTGCTCGACGCCGCGGCGGATGCGGTGGCCGCGATGCATGCGGCGGCGGAGCGCGCCGCGGTCGATGCGTCCGGCGCGATGGCGCGCATCCTGGAGGGGAACATCCCCGCCGCACGGCGCGCGGGCCTCGACCCGCTGCGCGTCGAGGCCTGGGCC
>NZ_JACADR010000173.1 GCF_016106005.1 Roseomonas rosulenta | reverse complement strand
GCGGGGGCCGGCGCCGGCGGCGGATCAGCCGCGCGCGCCGGGGCGACCACCGCCGCGCCGCCGCGCAGCAGACCCAGCAGGCTCTCCGCCTTCACGACGAACAGCCCCGCCATGGCGGCGATCGCGACCGGCAGCAGGCGGGGTCGCACCATCAGCCCTGGCCCCGCGCGGCACCGAGTGCGAGCGCGCGCACCAGGTCGCGTTCGGCCTGGCTTTGCAGGGCCGGTTCGACCGCGCGCGGGGCTTCGGCCGCCAGCGGACGGCCGGCGCGCACCAGGCCTTCCAGCCGGTCGGCCAGCGTCTCGGCGCGCTCGATCAGGTAGCGCAGGTCGTCGCGCAGGGGCTCGGCCGCCGCGGTGCGCTCGGCCACCTGCCGCCCGGCGAGTTCGGCCGAGGCGCGCAGCCGCACCATCGCGGCCTCGGCCATGCGCGCCGCCTCGCCCAGGCCCTGCGCGCTGCCCTCGAGCGCACCGCGGTCGCGGCGGATCTCGCGCAAGGCGCGCTCGAGCCGCAGCGCGAAGGGAATGGCCGCGCCGAGCAGCCCCAACAACACCAGTTGCAGACCCCATTCGAGGACCGACATGCCTCAGGCCTCCATGCCGCGGTTGCGGGGGAATTCGCGCGCGATGCGCACCGCCAGGCGCTGGTCCTGGCGGCCGAGCTCGCCCTCGAACATCGCGACGTCGCCGCAGCGCAGCCGCACCGGCGCGCCCGGCGCCACTCCCAGCGCGATGCGGTCGCCCACCTTGAGGTCGAGAATGGTCGAGAGCGGCAGCAGCTGCTCGTCGAGCACCACGTCGAGCGCCACCTCGGTCATGCGGAGTTCCTCCGCGAGGTGCGTCTCCCAGATGCTGTCGCGGCCGAACTTCTCGCCCATGAACTGCTGCAGCAGCAGCTCGCGCACGGGCTCGAGCGTCGCATAGGGCAGCAGGATCTCGAGCTTGCCGCCGCGATCCTCCATGTCGACGCGCAGGCGCACCAGCACGCAGGCGTTGGACGGGCGGGAGATGGCGGCGAAGCGCGGGTTCACCTCGAGCCGGTCGAATTCGAACCTCACCGGGCACAGCGGCTCGAAGGCGGCCGTCACATCTTCCAGCACCACGCCGATCAGGCGTTCGACCAGGGTGCGCTCGATGGTGGTGTAGGGCCGGCCCTCGATGCGCATGGCCGCCGTGCCGCGCCGCCCGCCCAGCAGCACATCCACCACCGAATAGATCAGCGCGGAATCGACCACCACCAGCCCGTAATTGTCCCACTGCCTGACATGCGCGACCCCCAGCATGGCCGGCAGCGGAATGGAGTTGAGGTAGTCCGCGAAGCGCAGCGAGACGATGCCGTCGATCGAGACTTCCACGTTGTCCGATGTGAAGTTGCGCAGCGTCGTCGACATCAGTCGTACGAGCCGATCGAAGACGATCTCGAGCATCGGCAGGCGTTCGTAGGACACCAGGCCGGAGGAGATGATCTTCTGGATGCCGCTTTCCTCGGCCGCGGCGCCGCCGCCGCCCTCGAAGCCCAGCAGGCTGTCGATCTCGGCCTGGTTGAGCACGCGCGTCGCATCGGGCGTGGGTGCCGCTGCGGCGGGCTGCGCGCCTTCCTCCTCGAGCGCGGCGCCCCAGGCGGCGGCGAGGTCTTCCTCCTCTCCCTGGCCGCTCATTGCACCAGGATCTCCACGAAGAGCACGTCGGTGACACGCGGGGCCGGCTGCATGCTGCCCGGCGGGGGCGTCAGCGCGATGTTCGCGCGCGCGACCAGTTCCTCGCGCAGGCGATGGGTCCCAGCGGAGCCGCGCAGCTCCTCGGGGCGCGTCTCGCGCAGATAGGTCTGGAACAGGTCGAGCAGCCGCGGCATGGCGGCGGTGATGGCCGCGCTGTCCTCCGCGCGCGTGATCTCGAGCTTCGAGCGCAGCTTCACGAAGACCGGCCGGCGCCCCGTGGCGTTCAGGTTGGTGACGATCTCGGGCATGTCGAAGAAGGCGGGCGGGCGCGGCGCGGCCGCGGCAGCGACCGCCTCGGCCGCGGGTTGCGGATGCCCCATCCCCAGCAGCGGCGGCAGGATCCCGGTGAACCACAGCCCTGCCCCCGCCGCCGCGAGCACGAGCGGCAGCCCCAACAGCAGCAGCGTCTTCCTGCCGCCGCCCTCCTTCGCCGCCTCGTTCGCTCCTGCCGCTTCCGGCGCCGCCGACATCCACGCCCTCCTGCCAAGACGTGCATCCTCCGCTGCTGCCGTTAAGGAAGGCTTTCGCCGCGGCGCACCCGGGGCGGATGTGCCGCGCGCAGGGCGCATGCTGCCGCCGCCGGGCAGGTTCTGCCGCCCATGCGGGCGCGTTTCGCTGGCACGGCGGTTGCGCTCCGCCTGCCCGGCCACCGCCGGAGACACGCCGCATGGACAGCCCGGGCTACATCATCCTCTCGCGCCTCGCGCTGCAGAACCGCGCCACGCAGGTGCTGGCGCACAACCTGGCCAATGCCGACACGCCGGGCTTCCGCGCGCTGCGCCCGGTGTTCGGCGAATACGTCCAGCGCCAGGACCAGGGCGGCGCCCCGCCCGGCGGGCGCCCCGTGGCCTTCGTGCAGGACCGGGCGACATGGCGCGAGATGGACACGGGCGCGATGCAGGTCACCGGCAATCCGCTCGATGTCGCCATCACCGGCGATGGCTTCTTCGCCGTCGAGACCCCGCGCGGCGAGCGCTACACGCGCGCGGGCCGCTTCAGCCTCGGCGAGGGCGGGCGGATCGTCGACATGGAGGGCAACCTGGTCCTCAACACCGACGGCGCGCCCATCGCCACCGCCCCCAACGACACCCGCATCAAGATCCAGGGCGACGGGACCATCCGCTCCGAGAACGGCGTGCTCGGCCGGCTGCGCGTGGTGCGCTTCGACAACCCGCAGGTGCTGCGCGCCGAGGGCGACCGCGTCTTCGACGCCGCCGGCGCCGACCCGGTCGCGGTCGACCGCCCCGCGCTGCGCCAGGGCGTGCTCGAGGGCAGCAACGTCCGCTCCATCCTCGAGATGACGCGCCTCACGGCCGAGCTGCGTGAATTCCAGTTCGCCGCGCAATTCGCCGAGCGCGAAGGCGAACGCCTGTCCACCGCCGTCGAGCGCATCCTGCGCCGGCGCTCGTAAGGAGACCGCGCGATGCGATCGCTCCACGTCGCCGCCACCGGCATGATGGCCCAGCAGAACAATGTCGAGGTCATCTCCAACAACATCGCCAACATCTCGACCACCGGCTACAAGCGCCGGCGCGCGGAATTCCAGGATCTGATCTACCAGAACCTGCGCCGCACCGGATCGCAGTCGGCCGATACCGGCACCACCCTGCCCTCGGGCGCGCAGATCGGCCTCGGCGTGCGCACCGCCGCGGTCTATCGCATCGCCGAGCAGGGCAACCTGCAGCAGACCGAGAACCGCTTCGACATCGCCATCCGCGGCAATGGCTACTTCCAGATCCAGATGCCGAGCGGCGAGACCGCCTATACGCGCGACGGCACCTTCGGCCTGAGCGCGGAAGGTACCATCGTCACCGCCGAAGGCTTCGTGGTGAACCCCGGCATCACCATCCCGGCCAATGCGCGCGACGTCACGATCAACGCCAATGGCGAGGTGCTGGCCAAGCTCGACGGCCAGGTGCAGCCGCAGAACGTGGGCCAGCTGCAGCTCGCGATCTTCGCCAACGAGGGCGGGCTGGAAGCCATCGGCGACAACCTGTTCCTCGCCACCCCGTCCTCGGGCGATGCGCAGCAGGGCGCGCCGGGCACGCCGGGCTACGGGCAGACCATGCAGGGCTTCATCGAGACGTCCAACGTCAATGTCGTGCAGGAGATCACGTCGCTGATCACCGCGCAGCGCGCCTACGAGATGAACTCCCGCGTCATCACCGCATCCGACGAGATGCTCTCCACGCTGACGAGGCTCCGCTGATGTTCCGCCGCGCCATCCTCGCCCTGCCGCTGCTGGCCCTGCCCGCGCGCGCCGACACGCTGCCCCCCGCGCCCCGCCCCGTGGTGCTGGCCGAGGACGCCATGCTGCGCCTGGGCGACATCTTCGAGAACGCCGGCCCGCGCGCCGGCCAGGCGGTCGGCGCCGCGCCCGCGCCGGGGCGGCGGATGCTGCTCGATGCCGCCAACCTCGCCGCCATCGCGCGCCGGCATGGGCTCGCCTGGCATCCGCTCTCGGGCGAGGAGCGCAGCATCGTCGAGCGCCCCGGCCGCCCCGTGCCGCGCGACGAGATGGAGGCGCTGCTCAGGCTCGAGCTCGCCCGCCTCGGCGCCGATGCCGATTTCGACCTCGACCTGCCGGGCTTCGCGCCGCCGCTGGTGCCCGTCGCGGCGCTGCCCGAGGTGACGCTCGAAGCCCCGCACTACGACCCCGCCACGCGCCGCTTCGCCGCCACGCTGGTGGTGGCAGCCGAGGGCATGGCGATGCAGCGCCTGCGCATCGCCGGGCGCGCCGCACCCACCGTGCCGGTGGTGCTCGCCACGCGCCGCATGGCGGTGGGCGAGGTCGTCCGCCCCGGCGACGTCGAGGAACGCCGCCTGCGCACCGAGCGCGTACGCCCGGGGATGGCACAGCGCATCGAGGACGTGGTCGGCCGGCAGCTGCGTCGCCCGATCGGCTCCGCCATGCCCTTCGTGACCATCGACCTCGTCGCCCCGGTCGTGATCGGCAAGAACCAGCCGGTGCTGATGCTGCTGGAAGCGCCGGGCATCGCGCTCGCGGCGCAGGGCCGCGCGCTCGATGCGGCGGCGATGGGGGAGATGGTGCAGGTGATGAACCTCGCCTCCCGCCAGGTGGTCGAGGCCGAGGCGATCGGCCCGGGGCGCGTGCGCGTGCGCATCGGTGCCGCGCCACTGCAACTCGCCGGGCGGCGCTGAGCCATGAAGCGCCTCGCCATCCTCGCCCTGCCGCTGGCCATGGCCGCCTGTTCCGGGGCCGAGCGGCTGTCGCGCCTGGGCGACCCGCCGGAGATGGCGGGCGTCACCAACCCCACCGCCGACCCGCGCTGGCGGCCCGTCAGCATGCCCATGCCCAACCCGCAGGACCCGCCGCTGGCGAACAATTCCCTGTGGCGTCCGGGCAGCCGCACCTTCCTGCGCGACCAGCGCGCGGCGGCAGTGGGCGACATCATCACCGTGCTGGTGGCGATCCAGGACGAGGCCGAATTGCAGAACCGCACCACGCGCTCGCGCGACAACAGCGAGTCGATGGGCGTGCCGCGGCTGCTCGGCCTCGATGCCTCCTATGCGCGGCTGTTCCCCGGCGGGTTCGACCCCTCGAACATGGTGCAGGGCAATTCCACCAGTGGGGTGAACGGCACGGGTGCGACGCGGCGCAATGAATCCGTCACGCTGCGGGTTGCCGCCACCGTCACGCAGCTGCTGCCCAACGGCAACCTGGTGGTGACCGGGCGGCAGCAGGTGCGGGTCAATTCCGAACTGCGCGACCTCACGGTCGGCGGCGTGATCCGCCCGCAGGACATCGCCTCCGACAACACGGTGCGCCACGACCGCCTGGCGGAGGCGCGCATCGCCTATGGCGGGCGCGGCACCATCAGCGACGTGCAGCGCCCGCGCCTGGGCCAGGAGTTGCTCGACATCATCCTGCCCTTCTGAGGGCGAGGAAGCGGTCGATCACGGCGCCGAGGCCGGGCTCCTGCGCCTCCTCATAGGCGTAGCGCGCGCGCACCACGGGCTTGCCGATGCCCGGCAGGACGCGCAGGTCGGCCGGCGTGCCGCTGACCACCACCTCCGCCGCCGAGGCGGCGATCGTCGAGGCGAGGTCGCGCAGCTGCGCCGCGTCGTAGCCCATCGCCGGCAGCACCGGCCCAAGATGCGGGTAGCGCGCGAAGACCGCGGCGATGGCGGGCGCGGCGGACAGCCGCGGGTCGATGATGGCAGCGGCACCGGCCGCCAGCGCCCCGGCATGGCCCGCGCCCGTCGCCATGCCGCCATGCGTCAGGGTCGGCCCGTCCTCGACCACCAGCACGCGGTGGCCGCGCACCGCGCCGGGGTCGTCCAGCGTGACGCGCGACGCGCCGCGGATCACCGGTGCGGCGGGGTTGAGCGCGCGCGCCGCTGCCTCCACCCTGGACACGGCCTCGGGGGATACCGCGTTGCTCTTGGCCACAAGCACGACATCGGCCATGCGCAGCACCGCCTCGCCGGGGTGGTAGGCGCTCTCGTCGCCGGGGCGCAGCGGATCGACCAGCGTGATGAGCAGGTCGGGACGGATGAACGGAAAGTCGTTGTTGCCGCCATCCCAGAGGATCAGGTCGCTCTCGCGCGCGGCGAGCTCGAGGATCCGCGCATAGTCCACCCCCGCATAGACCGCGTGGCCGGCGGCGATGTGGGGCTCGTATTCCTCGCGTTCCTCGAGCGTGCAGTCGGCGGCGTCGAGATCAGCGAGGCTCGCGAAGCGCTGCACCGCCTGCCGCGCCAGGTCGCCATAGGGCATGGGGTGGCGCAGCACGCCCACGCGCATCCCCACCGCGCCGAGGCGCGCGGCGATCCAGCGCGCGACCTGCGACTTGCCGCAGCCGGTGCGCACCGCGCAGACGGCGATGACCGGCCGGCCCGCCCGGAGCATGGTGCGGCGCGGCCCGAGCAGTTCGAAATCCGCCCCGCCCGCCAGCGCCGCCGAAGCCAGGTGCATCACATGCGCATGCGTCACGTCGCTGTAGGCGAAGACCACGCTGTCCACGGCACGGTCGTGCAGCAGGCGCGGCAGGTCGGCCTCGTCCAGGATCGGCACGCCCTCGGGATAGAGCGGCCCGGCCAGCGCCGCCGGATAGGCGCGCCCGGCGATGCCCGGGATCTGCGCGGCGGTGAAGGCGACGACGTCGCTGCCCGGATCGTCGCGGAAGACCGTATTGAAGACGTGGAAGTCCCGCCCCGCCGCACCGAGGATGACGACGCGGCGCCGCGCGCTCGATGTCATGGCGCAACCTCCCTGCCCGGGGCGCATGGTGCGCCCGCCGCCCCGGCCGGCACAGGGGTTTCCCGACCGCGGCGGGGGTCCAGGGGCCTGGATCCCCTTGCATCGGCCTCTCCTGTTCACGCACCGATCGTGGGCAATCCGCACCACCGGTTGAAACGCGGGGCAGTGAGGCAACGGCATCTGCCGACGCTCGTCCCGCGTGATACCCGCCATCCGTCGTCACGGAGAGCCCCGGGAACAGTGACGCAGCCTCCGCCGCCTGACAGGGTCGCGGTGCCGGAACAGCGTCGAGACCGCGATTGAATCGTTACCCGCCGACGTCTCAGCCATTGCTCAGGTGCATTCGTTCGGAAGCCCGAGTTCTTCACACAAAGCCGCTGCGGCCGCGTCGCCCTCCCGGTCAGCGGTCCGGAGAAGGTCGAGGAAGGCATCCTCCGCCTCTCCGAGCGAACGGTTCCGCAGCCTGATGATCCCCGGATGAACCGAGACCCAGGGATCGCGCCAGGGCAACGCGACGACCTCGCCGGCCCGAAGGGCGGGTGCTGCGATGGCGATCGTCACCGCCGCGACGGCATCCGAATGCGGCAGCGTGCGGAGCGCCACGGTCGGGCTTTCGTGGATCAGCGCCGGGAAGGCCGCATGCGTGCGGCCCGCCGCCCTGGCCTCGGCGCGCGCCGAGGCGATGGGGGCCTGCACCGCCGTCGGGATGCGCCCGATCAACACCACCGGATAGGCCATGATGTCCGCGAGGCCGATGCCCGCCCGGCCGACGAGCGGATGACCGGGCCGGACGACGAAGACACCTGGCTGCGGTCGCAGCCGCTCGACATCGAGGCCGTCGCCCATCTCCGCCTCGAAGCCGCGCAGATCGAGCAGGCCGAGGGACGCCTCTCGCTCATGCACCGCGCGGGGCACCTCCGCCCAGTTGGCTGAGACGAGGCGCAGGCGCACCCGCGGGTACAGCGACAGCATGCGCGCCGCGGCGACGATGCACAGCGTCTCCGCGATGTAGGCGCCCGCGGCGATGTTGAGGTCGCGCACCTGGTCGCCGCGCGCCTCGGAGGCATGGCGTTCGAGCCGCTCGAGCCTTTCGAGGATGTCCGCTGCGTCCATCAGCACCGCACGGCCCAGGTCCGTGGTCGTCACGCCGCGCGGGCTGCGCTCGAACAGGGGGCCGCGAAGCCGTGCTTCCAGCGCCGCCAGTTGCCGTGTGAGCGCCGGCTGCGCGATGCCGAGCACGCGCGCCGCCCGGACCAGGCTGCCGTGCTCATGGATCGCGCGCACCATCCGGAGGTCCCGGACCTCGAACATATGCCTCCCCGAGCAATCGAAGATTGCCGAACCGGCATTGGGCACCGCCGCCGCAATGATGGCAACGTCCGCCCCGCGAAACCGAAGGAGGGAGGGGGAATGCGGAACGCCGCAGCCGACGCGCCTGTCCTGCCGAACCAAGCCGCGCCGGGCGTCATGGCGCGCATTCCCGGCGGCACCTTCCTGATGGGCTCGGACTACCACTACCCCGAGGAAGGACCCGCGCACCCCGCGCGCGTCGGCGCCTTCGACATGGATGTAACAACGGTGACGAACGCCCAGTTTGCCGCCTTCGTGGCTGCGACCGAGCATGTCACAGTCGCCGAGCGGCCGCTCGACCCCGCCCTCTATCCGGGGGCGGATGCTGCCATGCTGGCGCCCGGCGCGCTTGTCTTCCGCATGACGGAAGGCCCGGTCGACACCCGCGACATCTCGAATTGGTGGCACTGGACGCCCGGCGCCCACTGGCGCGCGCCCGAAGGCCCGGGCAGCACCATCGAAGGGCGCGAGGATCACCCCGTCGTCCAGGTCGCCTTCGAGGATGCCGAGGCCTATGCGCGCTGGGCCGGCAAGGAACTGCCGACCGAGGCAGAGTGGGAACTCGCCGCCCGTGGCGGGCTCGAGGGCGCGGAATTCGCCTGGGGCGACGAGCTCGCGCCCGGCGGCCAGCACGTTGCGAACACCTGGCAGGGCCCCTTCCCCTGGAGGAACTTCGCGACCGACGGCTTCGAGCGGACCTGCCCGGTGCGGTCCTTCCCGCCCAATCCCTATGGCCTGCATGAGGTCTGCGGGAATGTCTGGGAGTGGACGACGGACTGGTGGGCCGCCCAGCACGCCGCCGATCCGAAGAAGCCCTGCTGCGCCCCGCTCAATCCGCGCGGGCCGGCGATCGAGGGGTCCTTCGACCCCGCCCAGCCGGCCATCCGCATCCCGCGCAAGGTCGTGAAGGGGGGCTCCTTCCTCTGCGCGCCGTCCTATTGCCGGCGCTACCGCCCCGCGGCCCGGCACGCCCAGATGGTCGACACCGGCATGAGCCACATCGGCTTCCGCTGCATCCGCCGCCACGCGGCATCCGCCTGAGGGAAGGACACACCATGAGCAACGAGACGAACGGGCGCTCGCGTCGCGGCATGCTGCTCGGCGGCGCCGCGGGGCTTGCCGCCGGCGCGCTGCCGGGTGGCGCGACCCTGGCGCAGGCGCAGCAGCGCCCGGCCGC
>NZ_JACADR010000172.1 GCF_016106005.1 Roseomonas rosulenta | reverse complement strand
CGGAGCGCCCGGCCTCTCCGGCGCCGCCACAGATCGCCGCGCTGCCGCTGCCCCCGCCGGCGCCGCCCCCGCCACCCCCGCCACCCCCGGTGGAGGTGACGCCGGGGCGCGAGCCGCTCGACCTCACCAGCCGCCCGCCGATCCGGCTGGGGCAACCCGCCGCGCCGCAGCGCGGGCTCGACCTGCGGCCAGGTGCGAGCCTGCCGGGGCCCGGCGACGTGGAAAATCTCCGCGTGCGCGGCGCCCAGGCCGGGCCGGACTGGCGCAACGCCTTCCGGCAATGGCTGGACCGCACGCTGCGCTACCCGCGCGAGGCGGCGGAACTGGGCGAGCAGGGACCGGTCATGGTGCGCATCACCACCGGCGCGGATGGCCGCGTGCGCAGCGTGGAACTGCGCCAGGGCGCGCGCTCGATCTTCCTGAACCACTATTCGCAGGCGGTGTTCCGCGGCGCGACGCTGCCCCCCTTCCCGCCCGGCACGGCGGAGGAGGAGGTCACGATCGACCTGACGATCAACTACATCCTGTATCGGCGCTGAGGGGCGCGGTCAGGCAGGGACCCGGGCGAGGCCGAGCAGCAGCGCGGCGAGGCCCGGTTCGGAGACCAGCGCCGCCGCCTCGTCCGCCGGCATCCAGCGCGTGCGGCGTTGGCCGCGCTCGGGCCAGTCCTCGGCGCCGGCTTCGACGGCCAGGGCGAAGACCGCGACCTCGCAGGTGGCGCGGCGGCCATCGGGCATCCGCTTGCTGCAGGTGTAGGCGCCGATCGGCACGGCGTCGGCGCGACCGAGCAGCCCGGCTTCCTCGAAGGCCTCGCGCGCAGCCAGGTCGTGCGCGGCGATGCCTTTCTCGGCCCAACCCTTGGGAATCACCCACCGGCCACGGCCGCGCGTGGTGATGAGCAGGACGTGGATCTCCCCGTCATGCTCGCGCATCGGCAGCGCCGCGCACTGGCGACGCCGGCTGCGGCCCCAGGCCGCCCCCCTATCTCGTGCCACGCGCATCCCCCCTCGGCATGCGGCCGCGACTCGGCGGCACGCGGAGACTCGCAGGAGTGCCGCGCCGCCGTCCAGCACGGCGATGGCAGCGTCCTGCGCCGGGCGATGCGGCGGTGCGTCAGGCGTGGCCGACCTCGCCGAAGGCCTCGCGGTTGGTGGTGCGCACCACGGCGGCGAACAGCCGCAGCGCATCCGGCCCGCCGCGGTCGAGCAACGCGCCGTGCTCCATCTCCTTCGCCAGGATCTCGGCATGGTCGGCAAGGGTTTCCGCGGCGCGGCGCAGCGCCTCCCGCGAGAGGACCAGTTGCTGGTCCTCGGACAACAGATTCCATTCGGCAGGCCGCACGGTGTTTCCATCCGGGTCATCCGCCGTCCTGGCGCGGTTCGCGGCTCGGGGGGCCACGCCGCACAGCATGACGCGGCGCGGTTAACGCGCCGTCACTTTGCCGCGGGCGCGGCGGGCTTTTCCGGCGCCGCGGGCTTGGGCGCGGGTGGGCGCGGCGGCGTCGACGGGCCGGAGATCACGTCGAAATCGTAGTCGGTGCGCTGCATGGCTGGGCGTCCTCTGGCTGGATCCGCCGGGAGCCTGGTGCCTTTGCGGGGAGCGGGACGACGAAATGCCCCGAAACACGAAAGCCGCCAGGTCCTGGCGGCTTTTCGGGTGGAACGATGCTGACGCGTTTCCCTAGGCCGCCGGAGGATACCAGCGGTACCAAAATCGAGCGGTCGGGATGCGGACCTGCATCATAGGGTACAGCTTAGCGTCGCGCGGCGGCGGCCGCAACGGCTTCGTCAGGCGCGCCGCTATGGCTCCGCCGCACGCCCTTGCACCCGCCGGCCGATGATGGGCAGGTCGATCGCGATGTCGCGCCGCGCCGGGCGCGGCTCCCAGCGAGCCCGGTAGATGCGCAGCTCGCGGTCCTCGACGGGCAGGTTCGCCACGACCGGGAGGCGGCGGATCTCCTCGAAGTCGGGCCCGTCCAGCACGCGCTGCAGTGCGGCCATCTGGTCCAGGTCGACCCAGAAGTCGCGCTGGGCCACCACGACCGATACGCCGATGTCGCGCAGCAGGTCGCGGATCTGCTCATCGGTGTAGCTGGTCTGCCCAACGCCGAGTTCGCGGCGCACCGCGACCGAAAGCAGCAGCTTGTCGGCGCGCACGGTCATGAGATCCGGCCGCCCGGTCGCAGTGCGCATGTTGAAAACGAACGACCCGTCGCGCATGCCGGAGAACAGCACGGCGCTGCGCGGCGCTGCCTCGGTTGCCGCGATCCGGGCTGCATCGCGATAGCCTGTGACCTCGGGCACAGTGGCGAAGGCAATGGTCCAGAGCGCGAGCGCCAAGGCGAGCGCGACGGCGACCGGCCCACGCAGCGCCGCAGGTGCGGGCGAGACGATCACGCGCAGGCCCATCGCGGCCCAGATCGCGACGGGCACCAGCAGGATGACGCCGTGCCGAGCCTCCTTCAGTTCGATGAAGGACAGCGCGAGGTAGCAGACCAGCATCCAGGCCGCGAGAAGCAGCGTGCCGGCGCGGCCGGCGCGCAGCCCAGGGCGGGCCAGCCAGGCGGCGAGGCCGATGCCGGCCAGCGCCAGCGCGGGCCAGCCGGCCATCCCGGGAAGGCGCTCCACGTACCAGACCCAGCCGGCGATGGTGTTGCGCGACGCCGGCGTATCCGCGATCGAGACCACGGACTGGACGTTCGCCTGGCCGAAGCGCAGCGTCAGGAACACGAGCGGCGCGAGGCCGAGCCCGCCGAGCAGCCCCGCGGCCCACAGCCGTCCCTGGAGCAGCAGGCGCCATCCGTGCGCAACCAGCATTGCGCCGGCCAGGGCAGGCATCGCGAAGGCCATGCTGATCTTGGTGTAGAGCGCCGCCAGGGCGAACAGCGTCGCCGCCAGGAGCGAGATGGTTCGCCCCCCCTCGACGAAGCGGAGCACGAAGACGCTCGCCCAGACCAGCAGCGCCAGGGCGGGGATCTCGAGCATCACCTGCCGGCCCCATAGCGCGATCTCCGGCAGGGCCAGCATGAGCATCGCGCAGGCCAGGGCGAACCAACGGTCGAACCAGAAGCGCGCCAGCGCGAAGATGCCGGCGCCGAGCGCCAGCAGGTGAAGCGCGACCATGCCCTGCGCCACAGCATGGCTTTCGCCCAGAAGCAGGAAGGCCGGCGCGCTGAGCAGGTAGAACAGCGGCGGATAGAACAGGATCGTGAGGGCCGGGTATTGCGCGTAGAAGTTGTAGGCGAAGCCGACGGGGTCGCCGAACGGCGCGGCGCGCAGAAGCTCGGCCACGAAGATCCCGTTGAGGCCGTGGCGCGGCGCGTCGCTCCACCAGAACCTGCCATCGACGGGCGAGGTCAGGAACAGGCCGAGCGCGAGCGCCGCAATGATCGCTAGACACGCGGCCATCCCGGGCACAACGATGCGCGGCGACGATCCACTGTCGGCGGATTGCGCGCGGTGTCGCAGCGTGCCTCCGCCATCCGCCGGCGCCGCGCAGGACTTGGCCGCTTTCCGTGACTCCGCCAGACGAAACCTCCATTAAGCCTGCCGCCATGGGCGGCGTGCCACCGGACGCAACGAACGGCCCGCAAGGCACGGACCTGCCGCTTTGCGTCGATCTCGACGGCACGCTGCTCGTCGGCGACAGCCTGCATGACCTTGTCCTCGCCTGCCTTGCGAGGCAACCATTTCTCATCTTTCTGATTCCGCTCTGGGCGCTGCGCGGCAAGGCGGCGCTGAAGGATCGGCTGGCGCAACGGCTCGACCCCGCCTCGCTCACCTACGTGTTCAATGAGCCCTTCGTCGCCTTCCTGCGGGCGGAGCGCGCGCGCGGGCGCAGCCTCGTGCTCGCCACGGCGGCCGACCACCGGATCGCCGCGGCGGTCGCGGCCAGCACCGGACTGTTCGACGAGGTCCTGGCGACTACGCCGGACCAGAACCTGCGCGGGCCGGCGAAGGCGGCCCGTCTGGTCGCGGCCTTTGGCAGGCGGGGCTTCGACTATGCCGGCAATGACCGTCACGACCTGCCGGTCTGGGCGCAGGCGCGATCGGCGATCGTGGTCGCGCCGCCCCATTCGGGCATCGTGGCACGCGCCCGGACAGTCGCCGAGGTCGTTGGCGTGTTTCCCGGCCGCGGTCTCTCGCTGGCGCCGCTGCTGCGCGCCATGCGTCCGCACCAATGGGCGAAGAACGCCCTGGTCTTCCTGCCGCTGATCGCAGCGCACCGCGTCACCGATGGCGCGGCGCTCGCGAACGCTGCGCTGGCCTTCGTAGCGCTCAGCCTGGTCGCCTCGGCGGGCTATATCTTCAACGACCTGCTCGACCTCCAGGCAGACCGGGTGCATCCACGCAAGCGCAGGCGGCCGCTGGCCTCGGGCGCGCTTCCGGTGGCCGCGGCGGTGCCGGCAAGCGCGGGCCTGCTGGCCTTGGGCTTCGCCACGGCCACCGCGGTGTCATGGCCCCTGGCCGCTTGGGTGGCCTTCTACCTGGCGCTGACGCTGACCTATTCGCTGTGGATCAAGCGCAAGGTGCTGATCGATGTCTTCCTGCTCGCCGGCCTCTACACGCATCGGATCCTGGCCGGGGCGATCGCGACCGCCATCGTGCCGTCCTTCTGGCTACTGGCACTGTCGATGTTCTTCTTCCTGAGCCTCGCGATGCTGAAGCGCTATTCGGAGCTGGTGGGGGCGCTGACGCGACCGGGCCAGGAGGAACGCCCCGGCGGGCGCGGATACCGCACCGAGGATCTCGACACGCTGGGCGCGCTCGGCGCAGCCAGCGGCTTCTCGGCGGTCTTCGTGCTCGCGCTCTATATCGAGAGCGCGAATGTGAAGGCGCTCTACAAGACGCCGGAGGTGTTCTGGCTGTGCTGCCCGCTGCTGCTCTACTGGATCAGCAGGATGTGGATCGGCGCGCGGCGCGGGAAGATCGACGACGATCCGCTCGTTTTCGCCTTGCGCGAAAGGGTCAGCCTGATCGTGCTGGCGCTGATCCTGGCGCTGGCAGCCGCAAGCGCGACGCTGGACCTGCGCTGCCTGATGCTCGCCCGCTGCACGTGAGGGCACGCGCCGCGCCCGACCGGGCACCCCGACCCGGGTGACGCTGCCGCGCGGCCGCGCTACAGGACCGCGCAATGCAAGACCTGATCCCGGCGACGATTCCCCGTGCCGCCCTCGTCACCGGCGGCGCGAAGCGCCTCGGCCGCGCCATGGCCCTGGCCCTGGCGCAGGCCGGCTTCGACGTGGCCATCCACTACGCCTCCAGCGCGGCGGAGGCGGAGGCGACCGCCGCCGAAATCGTGGCCCTGGGCCGCCGCGCCGCGGTGCTGCGCGCCGACCTTGCGCGCGAGGCCGAGGTCGCGCGCTTGGTGCCTGACGCGGCCGCGGCGCTCGGCCCGCTCGGCGTGCTGGTGAACAACGCCTCGACCTTCGAGCGCGACGAATGGCACGACGCCACGCGCGAAAGCTGGGACCGCCATGTCGAGCCCAACCTGCGCGCCCCCTTCGTGCTGGCGCAGGCCTTTGCGCACCAAGTGCCGGGGGACCGCGAGGGCGTCGTGGTCAACCTGCTCGATCAGCGAGTGTGGTCGCTGACACCGCATTTCGTCTCCTACACCGTGTCGAAGGCGGGGCTCTGGGCTCTCACGCAATCGCTGGCGCTGGCGCTGGCGCCGCGCATCCGGGTGAACGGCATCGGCCCCGGCCCGGCGCTGCCGAGCCCGCGCCAGACGCAGGCCCAGTTCGACCGCCAATGCGCCTCGGTGCCGCTGCGCCGCGGCACCTCGCCGGAGGAGGTGGCGCGCGCGATGCTCGCCATCCTGGCGATGCCCTCGATGACCGGGCAGATGATCGCACTCGATGGCGGGCAGCACCTGCAATGGGCGCCGCACCACGCCGGAGTGCCCGAGGAATGAGCTTCGCCCCCGATGCCGCGCGCGGGCTGCGGCACGTCTTCGTGCGCGGGCTGACGCTGCAGGCGCTGCTGGGCGTCCATGCCCATGAAGAGGCGCAGCCCCAGCGCGTGGTGATCGGCATCGACCTGGCGGTCAGCGACGACGCCGCGCCCTCGCGCGAAGGTGCGGACACGCTGTCACGCGTGGTGGACTATGGGACTGTCGCGGCGATCGCACGCAGGATCGCGATGGCGGGGCATGTCCGCCTGGCCGAAACGCTGGCAGAACGCATCGCGCTTGCGCTGCTCGATGATGCACGGGTGCAACGCGTGCGCGTCTGCGTCGAGAAGCCGGACGTGCTGCCGGATGTGACCAGCGTGGGCGTTGCCGTTGAAAGGACGCGATTTTGAAACATCCGCCCGGCGGGATTTGTCCACCGTGCCGGGACCGCCCATTTGCCGGTAGCGGCGTCAAGCGGAGAATCCCGCTTGACCTATTCCCACTGTCAGCGCAGGGAGGTTTTTCCGTGGAATATCAAAGCGCTGGAAGCATAACCACCGGCCGCCCAAAACCGCGGCAAGTCGTGCAAACCGAACTGTAACAAGGCCCGCGCGCAGATGCCCCGGCTTTCTCCCACAGACTTATCCACAGGATTCGTGGACAAGCGCCGGGCATGAGCGTCACCGACGCAAATCTCCCGCCGACCGACGGCCTCGCGGTGATCGAGGCTGCGCTGGCGACGCTGCCGCTGGCGCCGGGCGTTTACCGCATGCTCGATGCCAAGGGCGATGCGCTTTATGTCGGCAAGGCGCGTTCGCTGCGCAGGCGCGTGACGTCGTACACACAGGTCTCGCGCCTGTCGGAGCGGCTGCGCCGCATGGTCTTCGAGACGCGCAGCCTCGAGGTGGTGACTACCGCGAGCGAGGCGGAAGCGCTGCTGCTCGAAGCCAACCTTATCAAACGCCTGCGGCCGCGCTTCAACATCGTGCTGCGCGACGACAAGTCCTACCCGTGGCTGATGCTGTCGGACGACCACCCCTATCCGCAGATCGCCAAGCATCGCGGCGAACGGCGCAAGGGCGCGACCTATTACGGGCCCTTCGCCTCGGTCTGGGCGGTGAACCAGACCATCACGGCGCTGCAGCGCGTCTTCCTGTTGCGGTCCTGCCGCGACACGGTGTTCGACAGCCGCACGCGGCCCTGCCTGCTGTTCCAGATCAAGCGTTGCTCGGCGCCCTGCGTCGGGCGCATCAGCCCGGAGGGCTATCGCGACCTGGTGCGCGAGGCGAAGGAGTTTCTCTCGGGCGGGTCGCCGTCCATCCAGAAGCGCCTGGCCGCCGAGATGGAATCCGCGGCGGAGAACCTGGAATTCGAGCGCGCGGCCGCGCTGCGCGACCGCATCCGCGGCCTCACGCATGTGCAGGGCCATGACCGCGTGAACCTCGATGGCGTGGGCGATGCGGATGTGGTGGCACTTCACCAGGCGGCCGGGCAGGCCTGCGTGCAGGTCTTCTTCTTCCGCGGCGGGCGCAACAACGGCAACCGGCCCTACTTCCTGACCACGGCGAAGCAGGACCAGTCGGCCGAGGAGGTCATGGCGACCTTCCTTGCGCAATTGTACGACGACCTGCCACCGCCGCCGCTCGTGCTGCTGAGCCACGAGCCCACCGAAGCGCCGCTGATCGCCGAGGCGCTGTCGCTCAAGGCCGGCCGGCGCGTCGAACTCCACCGTCCGCAGCGCGGCGACAAGAAGTCGGTCGTCGAGCACGCCGCGACCAATGCGCGCGAGGCCCTGGAGCGCCGCCTCGCGGAAGGCACCGCGCAGGCGCAGCTGCTCGACGGCGTCGGCACGATGTTCGGCCTGCCGGGCGCGCCGGAGCGCATCGAGATCTACGACAACAGCCACATCCAGGGCGCCAATCCCTACGGCGTGATGGTGGTGGCCGGCCCTTCGGGCTTCATGAAGCAGGCCTACCGCAAGTTCTCGATCAAGGCGGCGGCGGGCAATGACGACTTCGCCATGATGCGCGAGGTCTTCGAACGCCGCTTCGGCCGCGCCCTGCGCGAGGACCCGGGCCGTGAATCCGACACCTGGCCCGACCTGGTGCTGATCGATGGCGGTGCGGGCCAGCTCTCCGCCGCGCAGTCGGTCATGGCGGAATTGGGGGTCGAGGACGTGCCGCTCGTCGCCGTGGCCAAGGGCCCTGACCGCGACGCGGGCCGCGAATGGTTCCACATGGCCGGGCGCGAGCCGGTGCAGCTGCCGCCGCGCGACCCGGTGCTCTACTACCTCCAGCGCCTGCGCGACGAGGCGCACCGCTTCGCCATCTCGGCCCATCGCGCCGGGCGGTCGAAGGCGCTGACGAAGTCCGAGCTGGACGACATCCCGGGGGTGGGCAGCGCCATCAAGCGGAGGCTGCTCAATCATTTCGGCTCGGCCCGGGGGGTGCGCCAGGCGGGGCTGGCGGACCTCGAGGCCTGCCCCGGCATCGGCCCGGCCGCGGCGCGGCGCATCCACGAGCATTTCCATCCTGGCGCAGCGCTGCCCCCGCGCCCCGGCGCGACAGATCCCGCGCGCCCCAGCGCGATGGATCCCGCGCGCCCCAGCGCGACGGTGGCCCCGCGCGAGCGGACCGGCTAAGCAGGGCCACGCGCCATGCCCACCGACCTGCCCAACCTGCTGACCATATCGCGCATCGCCGCCATCCCGGTGATGGTGGCCTTCGCCGCGATCGGCGCGCCCTGGGCGGACATGGCGGCCTGCATCGTCTTCGCCGCGGCCGGCATCACCGATTATTTCGACGGCAAGATCGCGCGCGACCGCGGCGTCACCTCCTCCTTCGGGCGCATGCTCGACCCAATCGCGGACAAGCTGCTGGTCGGCGCGGCGCTGATGATGCTGGTCGGCCTCGATCGGCTGAGCCATGCCGCGCTCTATCCCTCGATCGTGATCATGCTGCGCGAGATCGCGGTCTCCGGCCTGCGGGAGTACCTCGCGGAACTGCGCGTCGGCCTGCCGGTGACGCGGCTGGCGAAGTGGAAGACCGGCTTCCAGATGGGCGCCGTCGGCACGCTGCTCGCCGGCGATACGGGGGCGCGCACGATCGGGCTCGGCTTCCTGCCCATCTCGCTGATCGGCGAGGCGGGGCTCTGGGTGGCGGCGGTCCTCACCCTCGCCACCGGCTGGGACTACCTGCAGGCCGGGCTCAACCACGCCGGCCAGGCGGATGCGGCCGCAACCGCCGCGGCCAGCCCCGGCGAAACGGCCGCGCGCCCTTGAGCGGCGGGCCCGGCAGGCTCATCTTCACGCCCATGGTGACGGGACGAACAGCAATGCGACGCGCAATGGCGGGTGGAACCCTCGGAGTGGCACTGGCGCTCGCCGGCTGCGGCCCGGATCCCTGGCCATCCTGGAACGTCTCGAGCACGCCGCGGGTCGAGGGCGACAGCCTCACGATCCAGCGGGTGACCGGGGGCGACCCGGCCTTCACCCCGCTGGTCAGCGAGGACCCGGCGCGGCTGCGGGAGAGCGCCAGCGCCCTGATCAGCTCGCGCCCCTCCTCGCCGGAGGAGGCGATGCGCGGCATCCCGGATTACGCGCCGGTGGCGCGGCCCGCCGTCGACGCCGCGGCGGCGCCGGCCGGTACCCCGCCGGCAGCCCCGCC
>NZ_JACADR010000171.1 GCF_016106005.1 Roseomonas rosulenta | reverse complement strand
CGGCGCGGTTCGCGATCGATCCGGCGCGGCATGCCCGCGTCGTTGCCCGGCCGGGCGGCGCCGCGCTTGCCGCAGCGCGGCTGCGGGGCGATGAGGCGGGGATGACACGACACGAGACGGACGTGCTGGTGCTCGGTTCGGGCTCCGCCGGGCTGGTGGCGGCGCTGACCGCCGCGGCGCAGGGGCTGCGCGTGACGGTGCTGGAGAAGACCGCGCGGCTGGGCGGCACCACCGCCATGTCCGGCGCTGGCACCTGGATTCCGGCGAACCATCATGCGGCGGCGGCGGGGATCGAGGACAGCGAGGTGGAGGCGCTGGACTACATCCGCGCCGCGGCACCCGAGGGCTGGGCGGCGGAGGAGGACGCGCTCTGGCAGGCCTTCGTGCGCGCCGCGCCCGAGATGCTGCGCTTTGTCGAATCGGCCACGCCGCTGCGCTTCGCCCTCACCCCCGAGCCCGACCCGCTGCGCGGCCTGCCCGGCCACAAGGCGCGCGGGCGGATGCTCTCGCCGCTGCCGCTCAGCCGCTGGCGGGCCGGGCGCTTCGCCTTCCGCATCCGGAAATCCACCATCCCGGAGCTGTTCACCTATCACGAGGCGGTGGAGACGGACCTCTACCACCACCCCTGGCGCACCGCGGCGTCGCTCTGGCCGCGCCTCGCGTGGCGGATCCTGACCAATACGCGGGGCAAGGGGACGGCGCTGGTCACGGGGCTGCTGCGCGGCTGCCTCGACCGCGGCGTGCGCGTGCTGCTCGAAGCCCGGGCGGTGGCGCTGGTGCAGGATGCCGACGGCGCGGTGACGGGTGCGGAGGTGGAGCGCGGCGGGGTGCGCGAGGCGTGGTCGGCGCGCGCCGGCGTGGTGATCGCGACCGGCGGCTTCGAATGGGACGAATCGCTGCGCGCGGAGCACTTCCCCGGCCCGGTGGACTGGCTCGGCAGCCCCCCGGGCAATGCGGGGGACGGGCAGCGTATGGCGGCGGCGGCCGGGGCGGCGCTGGCGCGCATGGACCAGGCGACGCTGACCCCCTCGGTCCCCACCCGCTACGAGGGACGGCTGATGGCGCGCCCGGTGCCCTTCCACACCGAGCCCAATGCGTTCCTGGTGAACCGCCACGGGGTGCGCTTCGTGAACGAGCTGACCTTCAACATCGGCGAGGCGATCGACGCGCGCGACGCTGGCACCGGCCAGCCGCTGCACCTGCCGGCCTGGGTGATCAGCGATTCGGCCATGCTCGATCGCCTGCCGCCGGTGCGCTGGGCCGCGCGCGCCGCGCCGGGCTGGCTGCGCCAGGCACCGGACGTCGTGGCGCTTGCGCGCCTGATCGATGTGCCGGCGGAGGCGCTCGAGGCGAGTGTGGCGCGCTTCAACGCCGCCGCGCTGGCCGGGCAGGACAGCGATTTCGGCCGCCCGGCGCGCCCCGACGCGGCCGCGGCCGGCGACAAGCGGCGCCGCGCGGGGATCGCGCCGCTGGTCCGCCCGCCCTTCCTCGCGCTGCCCTTCAACCGCGCGATCCTCGCGACCAAGGGGGGCGCGCGGACCAACGCGCATGGCGAGGTGCTGCGCCCCGATGGCAGCGTCATCGCGGGCCTGTTCGCCGCCGGGGTGGCGATGGCGAACCCGATCGGGACGCGCGGCGTGGGCACGGGGACGACGATCGGGCCCAACATGGCCTGGGGGTACATCGTCGGGCGGCGCTTGGCGCAGCGGAACTGACGCGGCGGCGCTGGCGCCTGGGGCCGGAACGCCTCACCCCTTGCGTGGCTTGGACGCCGGGCGCCACGTACCCGGCTGGCTTCCCGTCGCCGCACACGCTGAGGGCTGCGGGTGTACCATCGGCCTCCCGGGGCCGCAGCCCCGCAGGTCCCGCGCTCGGGGTCAGGCCGGACGGAAGCCGCTGGCACGCACCATCGCGGCCCAGCGCGCCGACTCGTCGCGCTGCGCTGCCGCGACCGCTTCGGGTCCTACGCCGCTCGGCTCGAAGCCCATGGCGGCGATGCGTGCGCCAAGGCCGCCCGCGCCGACCGCCTCGGCCACCGCGGCGGCGAGGCGCGCAATCACCGCATCGGGCGTGCCCGCCGGTGCGTACAGCGCGAACCAGCCCGGCGCCACCACGTCGATGCCCTGTTCGCGCAGTGTCGGGATGTCGCGCGTCGCGGCCGACCGCTCGGCATCGGTGGTGGCGATCAGGCGCACGCGCCCGGCCGCGGCGTGTTCGCGGAACTCGGCGAAGGAGGCGACGAACATCGGCAGCCGGCCCGATTGCAGGTCCGGCAACGCCGCCGGCGTGCCGCGATAGGCGACATGCTCAAGCGCGACGCCACCCAGGCGGCCGAGCTCGAGCCCGGCGAAATGCGCCCCGGTGCCGATGCCAGGCGACCCGAAGGACCGCCGCGCGGGGTCCGCGCGATACCAGACAAGCAGCCCCGCGATGTCCTGCGCAGGATGATCGGGGCCGACCGCGACCACCTGGCCGAAGCGCATGACCTGCGCGACGGGACGGAAGTCGGCGACGGGATCGTAGCCGATCGCCGAGTCTGTATGGGGCTGGAGCACCATCTGCGTCCCCGCGGCGAACAACAACGTCGTGCCGTCCGGCGCCGCGCCGCGCACCGCCAGGGCGCCGATCCGCCCGCCTGCACCGGTGCGGTTCTCGACGATCGCCGGCCGGCCGAGGGACGCCCCGAGTTGCTCGACGAGCATGCGCGCCACCGCATCCGCCGCGCCGCCTGGTGCGAAGGGGAAGACGATCCGCAGCGGCGCCCCCTGTGCGCGGGCGAGGCCGGGCAGGGTAGCGAGGACGGCGATCAGGCTGCGGCGGCTGGGCATCGGCGCGGCTCCTTCGGGACGACGGAGGAAGGATGCGGGCTTGCGGCTGAAAACAGAAATCGTGTTTCGTTGGGGAGATCAAACCTGGGAGAATAGGTCATGGACGCCAGCGCCGCCTCCCGCCTTGCGCGCCGGCTGCGGCTGAAGGACCTCGATGCGCTGCTGACCGTGATCGAGGCCGGCAGCATGGCCCGCGCCGCGCAGCGCTTGGCGCTGACCCAACCTGCCGTGTCCAAGGCGATGGCGGAGATGGAGGCGACGCTCGGCGTGCCGCTGCTCGAGCGCGATGCGCGCGGCGTGCGCGCGACCGCCTTCGGCGAGGCGATGGCCGAGCGTGCGCGGGCGATGCTCGACGAACTCGGCCAGGCGGAGCGCGACATTGCCCATATCGCCGATCCGTTGGCGGGCGAGGTGCGCATCGGTACCACGGAACCCATGACCTTCACCGTGGCCGAGGCGATCCGCCGCCTTGCCGCCGAACGCCCGCGCGTCGCCTTCGACATCGCCATCGCCGATACCGGCACCCTGATGGAGGATTTGCGCGCCAGGCGGCTCGATGTGGTGGTGACACGCGCTGGGGCGGGCGAGGCGGCGGAGGACATCGCCGCCGAATGGCTCTACCGCGTGCCGCTGGTGGTGGTGGCGGATCGCGCCAACCCGCTGGTGCGGCGGCGGGGGCTGCGCCTCGCCGACCTGGCCGGCGAGCCCTGGACGCTGTCGCCGCCCGGCACCTTCCTCGGGCGCTTGGTGAGCGCGGCCTTCGCGCGGGAGGGCCTCGCGGTGCCGCGGGCGGCGGTGGTGTCGGTCTCGATCGTGATGCGGCTCAGTCTGATCGCCGGCGGGCCTTGGCTGTCGGTTCTGCCGCGCAACCTGCTGCACCACCCGACCAGCGCTGGCTTCCTGCGCGCGCTGGACGCGACGGTCGAGGACCCGGCCGGGGCGATCGCGGCGCTCACGCTGAGGCGCCGCTACATGCCGGGGCCGGTGCGCGCCTTCCTAGATGTGCTGCGACAGACTGCGCCGCGTATGCCGGGCGTGGCGCCGATGGGCTGAGCCCGACGCCGCCAGCCGGCGCGTGCCCTATTCCGCCCGGATGCCCAGTGCACGCACCTCCGGCTCCCACAGGTCGATCTCGTCGCGCACAAATTGCGCGAATCGGGCCGGCGTGTAGCCGCGCATGGCCGGCGTGCCCATCTCGTCAAAGCGGGCGCTGATGGCGGGGTCGGAGAGCGCCTGCTCGGTCGCCGCCGCCATGCGGTCCACGATCGCCTGCGGCGTGCCGGTGGGCGCGAAGAATCCGTACCAGGAATAGGCCTTGTAGCCCGGGATGCCGGCCTCGGCCGCGGTCGGCACGTCCGGCAGCAGGGAGGAACGCTGGTCGGTCGCGACGAAGATGACGCGCGCGGTGCCGCCCTCCTGGAAGCCCTTGAGGATGGAGGGGATGTCGGAGCAGAACTGGATCTCCCCGGCGGTGAGCGCCGTGAAGACCTGCCCGCCGCCGCGATAGGGCACGTGCACCGCCTGGGTCCCGGTCCGGATGCAGAACGAGGCCGAAGCGATGTGCCCCGAGCTGCCGATTCCCGAGGAGCCATACTGGTAGCGGCCGGGCGCGGCCTTCAGCGCGGCGACGAACTCCTGCGCCGTGCGCGGGGCGAAGTTGCGGGTGGTGATGGCCATGGCGATGGGCACGAAGACGGTGGGGGCGATCGCCACCAGGTCGCGCCGCGCATCGAAGGGCACGGGCGCGGGCAGGCCGCGCGCCAGGCCGATCGGCGAGAGGGTCGAGAGCACGAAGACCTCCCCGTTCGGGGGCTGCTTCGCGACATAGTCGGTGCCGACCACGCCACCGGCGCCGGGGCGGTTCTCGAGCACCACGGGCTGGCCGAGGATCTCGGCGAGCTTGGGCGCGAGCAGGCGGGTGGTGATGTCGGTGCCGCCCCCGGTGCCGAAGGGGATGACGATGCGGATGGGCCGGGTCGGCCAGGCGCCCTGCGCGCGGGCTGGGCGGGCGAGCGGGGCGATCAGCGGGGTGGCGAGCAGCGCGCGGCGGCGGAGCGGGGTCATCGCGATCCTTTGCGGGTAGGTCCGCCAGATAGCCTGCACTGCGCGGAGCCTGTGGAAAAGTCTGGACTTGCGGGCGCGGCGCGGCTGCGCGCTAATGAACGAAACGGGAACACATTTCCGCCTGTGACAGCCGGGGGACTCTTGGCAAGGGGTCTCTTTTCCACCCGATGTGGTGGTTGCTGGACTGTGGCAAGACTACATCTTGTGTTCCCCGGCGAAGCGACGGCACGATGCGGAGCAGGGGATGACTGATTCAGGGGGTGTATCCGTGTTCGACGCAGCGCAGCTTGGCGACACAATCCGTAACGCCGCCCAGACGGAGCCGCAGCCGGCGATGTTCGATGCGGCCGTGCAGCTCGAAGGGCATGGCCAGGTCCGCATCGACCGGTCGCGCGACGCGCTGCTGACCGATTTCGGCAAGGCGACGCTCGACGACCGCTACCTGCTGCCGGGCGAAACCTACCAGGACCTGTTCGCGCGTGTCGCGAGCGCCTATGGCGACGACGCGGCGCATGCGCAGCGCATCTACGACTACATCTCCCGCCTGTGGTTCATGCCGGCGACCCCGGTGCTGTCCAATGGCGGGACGACTCGCGGCCTGCCCATCTCCTGCTTCCTGAACGAGGCCTCGGACAGCCTCGATGGCATCGTCGGCCTGTGGAACGAGAATGTCTGGCTGGCGGCCAAGGGCGGGGGCATCGGCTCCTACTGGGGCAACCTGCGTGGGATCGGCGAGAAGGTCGGCAAGAACGGCAAGACCTCGGGCGTCATTCCCTTCATCCGCGTGATGGACAGCCTGACGCTGGCGATCTCGCAGGGCTCGCTGCGGCGCGGCTCCGCGGCCTGCTACCTGCCGGTGAACCACCCGGAGATCGAGGAATTCCTCGAGATGCGGCGCCCCACGGGCGGCGACCCGAACCGCAAGGCGCTGAACCTGCACCACGGCGTGCTGATCCCCGACGCCTTCATGCGCGCGGTCGAGGCCGACGAGGAATGGGCGCTGGTCTCGCCGAAGGACGGGGCGCTGATGCGCAAGGTCTCGGCGCGGTCCCTGTGGATCCGGATTCTTACGGCGCGCATCGAGACGGGCGAGCCCTACATCATCTATTCCGACCACGTGAACCGCGCGCGGCCGGAGCACCACAAGCTCGCGGGGCTCGAGGTCAAGACCTCGAACCTGTGCTCCGAGATCACGCTGCCCACGGGCCTCGACCAGCATGGCGAGCAGCGCACCGCGGTGTGCTGCCTCTCCTCGCTCAACTGCGAGACCTGGTTCGAGTGGAAGGACGATCCGCGCTTCATCCCGGACGTGATGCGCTTCCTCGACAACGTGCTGCAGTCCTTCATCGACACCGCGCCCGATTCCATGGCGCGGGCGAAGTATTCCGCCATGCGCGAGCGCTCGGTCGGCCTCGGCGTGATGGGCTTCCATTCCTTCCTGCAGAAGATGAACGTGCCCTTCGAGTCCGTCGTCGCGAAGGTGTGGAACAAGAAGATGTTCAAGCATGTGCGCGAGCAGGCGGACCTCGCCTCGCGCATGCTGGCCGAGGAGCGCGGGCCCTGCCCGGACGCCGCCGAGTACGGTTTCATGGAGCGCTTCTCGAACAAGATCGCGATCGCGCCGACGGCCTCGATCAGCATCATCTGCGGCGGCGCGAGCCCCGGGATCGAGCCGATCGCGGCCAATGTCTACAATCACAAGACGCTGTCGGGCTCTTTCATCGTGCGCAACCCGTACCTGCAGAAGGTGCTGGCGAAGCACGGGCGCGACGATGACGAGACCTGGACCTCCATCACCGTGACCAAGGGCTCGGTGCAGCACCTCGACTTCCTGACCGAGCAGGAGAAGGCAGTGTTCAAGACCGCCTTCGAGCTCGACCAGCGCTGGGTGATCGAGCATGCGGCCGACCGCACGCCCTTCATCTGCCAGTCGCAGTCGGTGAACCTGTTCCTGCCGGCCAACGTGCACAAGCGCGACCTGCACCAGATCCACCTGAGCGCGTGGAAGAAGGGCGTGAAGTCGCTGTATTACTGCCGCTCGCTGTCGATCCAGCGCGCCGACACCATCAGCGAGAAGGTGGTCGGGCAGGGGGACATCATGGCGGCGCATGTGCCGACCGGCGGGGAGGCGTCGATGCCGATGGCGGCGTCGGCGGCATCCGGCGCGGCGGGGAATGCCAACAACTACGAGGAATGCCTAGCCTGCCAGTGACGGGCGACCGGGGAGGGCGGCGCCCTCCCCGAACCTTGGCGGCAGCGCCGCCAGGCCGCAAAGAGCCGCGAGGCCCTTTGATCCTGTCACCCCGGCGGGAATCGACACCGCGCCATCGCCTCCGATAGCCTTCCGACCGGACCAGGCACCAACGTCGCGGCCACGGGAGGACACAGCATGATCGCACGGCGGAGATTCGCGCTTGCAACCGCCGGCCTGGCGATGGCGGGCAATGCCCGCGCCCAGGCCAACTGGCCCGAGAAGCCCGTGCGCGTGCTGATCGGCTTCCCCCCCGGCGGGCCCACCGACCTGGTCGGGCGCCTGCTGCAGGAACCGCTGCAGCGCCTGTGGGGCCAGCCCGTCATCATCGAGAACCGCCCCGGCGCCAGCCAGATCATCGCTAGCGAGGCGGTCGCGCGCGCCGTGCCCGACGGCTACACGCTGCTGCTCGCGGCCAGTACGCATACCAGCAACGTGGCCGTGCAGCAGCGCCTGCCCTACGACACGGTGGCCGACTTCACGCCGATCTCGGTGCTGTATGGGTCGCCCACCGTGCTGTTCGTGAGCGCCGAACGCCCCTGGCGCACGGTGCAGGAGCTGGTGGAGGCGGCGAAGCGCGACCCGGGCATGGCCTTCGCCTCCTCCGGCAACGGCACCTCGGGGCACTTCGCGCTCGAGATGTTCCGCCGCAAGGCGGGAATCGAGGTCACGCATGTCGCCTTCCGCGGCGCGCCGCCGGCCTTGCAGGAGGTGGTGTCCGGCCGCGTGCCGGCCACCTTCAGCACGCTGTCGGGCGCGATCGGGCTGCAGCGCCAGGGGCGGATTCGCGCCATCGCCATCGCCGGGCCGCAGCGCGCACCGGTGCTGCCTGGCGTGCCGCTGCTGGCCGATGTCGGCCTCGAGATCCCCGACACCAGCCCCTGGTACGGCTTCATCGGCCCGAAGGGGCTGCCCCCCGCTGTGGTGGAGCGCATCGCGCGCGACTCGCTTGCCCTGATGCGCGATGGCGCCATGGCCGAGCGCATCGCCGACACCGGGGGTCTGGTCATCGCCGAGGGGCCGGCCGAGATGGCCGCGCGGATCCTGCGCGAGATCGAGGAAAACCGCGAGATGGCGCGCGTCGCGGGGGTGACGGCATCCTGACGCGCGGCCTCCTTGCGGGATGCAGCGTCGCCACAAGATATAGCGGCGCCCGATTGCCGCGACCACCAAGTGTGGTAGGATCGGGGATACCGCAGCAGCGCTTGGGATCAGCATCATGGCCGATGGAATCGCGACCGACGAGCTTCCTGTGAGGTTCGACCTCCTGACCTCCAACCCGGTCTACAAGCCCTTCCGCTACCCCTGGGCCTATGATGCCTGGCTGACCCAGCAGCGCATCCACTGGCTGCCCGAGGAAGTCCCGCTGGCGGATGACGTCAAGGACTGGCAGAAGAATCTCACGGAGTCCGAGCGGAACCTGCTGACGCAGATCTTCCGCTTCTTCACGCAGGCCGATGTCGAGGTGAACAACTGCTACATGAAGCAGTATTCCCAGGTGTTCAAGCCGACCGAAGTGCTGATGATGATGTCGGCTTTCTCGAACACCGAGACGATCCACATCGCGGCCTATTCCCACCTGCTTGACACTATCGGCATGCCGGAAATCGAGTACACGGCATTCCTGAAGTACAAGGAGATGAAGGACAAGTACGACTACATGCAGACCTTCTCGGTCGACTCCAAGACCGAGATCGCCAAGACCCTCGCGGCCTTCGGCGCCTTCACCGAGGGGCTGCAGCTGTTCGCCTCCTTCGCGATCCTCATGAACTTCCCGCGCTTCAACAAGATGAAGGGCATGGGGCAGATCGTGTCGTGGTCGGTGCGTGACGAGACGCTGCACTGCCTGTCGGTGATCCGCCTGTTCCGCACCTTCGTGCAGGAAAACCCGGAGATCTGGACGGCCGAGTTGAAGCGCGACCTCTATCTGATCTGCGCCACCATCGTGGAGCACGAGGACGCCTTCATCGACCTCGCTTTCGAACTGGGCGGCGTGCAGGGCCTCGATGCCCAGCAGACCAAGACCTACATCCGCTTCATCGCCGACCGCCGCCTGCAGCAGCTTGGCCTCGAACCCCTCTACAACATCGAGAAGAACCCGCTGCCCTGGCTCGACGAGATGCTGAACGCGGTCGAGCACACCAACTTCTTCGAGAACCGCGCGACGGAATACTCCAAGGCCAGCACCGGCGGCACCTGGGAGGAAGCCTTCGCGGACAGCGTCTTCACCTCGCCCCAGCCCGAGGGCGCGATCGAGGGCGTCCGGCACTGACCCCGGGCGGCGCGGCCGCGTGAGGCCGCGCCACCGGAACGCACCGCAACGCGCGGCCTGTGCCGCGCGCACAGCGGCGCAGGCGAAACGCCGCGCAGGCATGGGCGGCTCCGGCCGCGCCGTCCCCCGACAAGCGCATCCCGGCCGGATGGTCCCTGCCGGC
>NZ_JACADR010000170.1 GCF_016106005.1 Roseomonas rosulenta | reverse complement strand
GTGCCTGGCGCGCAGACGGCGCGGCGCGTGCTCGGCACCCCGCTGGCCGATGGCCGCCTGTGCTTCGCCGGCGAGGCCTGCCACCCGCGCTTCGCGGCCACCGTCGCCGGCGCCTGGCTGAGCGGGACCGAGGCGGCGCGCGCCGTGCCGTGATCACGGCCAGTCGCGTTGGGCATCGGCACGCCAGGGCGGTGCGATCCAGGCGCGCGCGCGCAACGCCCCGCGCGCCGTCCTGACGCCGATCGGCGTCAGGACATAGGCGCTGCCCTCATAGGCCGAGAGCCGCGCCAGCACGGCATCCCCCACGCGCAGCACCGCGCCCTCCACCATCGCCCCGCGCTGTGGCACCAGCGTCGGATAGGGCGTGTCGCGCAGGAAGACCCGTCGCCAGCCATCGAGGCGCGCGCCGCGCAGCCGGCGCACCAGCGCGGGCTCCCCCGAGACGCGCGCCAGCACATCGGGATCGAGCAGCGTCCCGTAGACGAACAGAATCACGACGCGGCCGGGTCCGCCGTGCCGCGGGCGACCCGACGAGGGCTCACTCCGGGCGCAGGTTCACGCTCACCACCAGGTCGCGGATCTTCGCCGATTGCGCGCGCACCATCGTCCCGAAGCTGTCGGCTTCCGAGCCGACCGGCTCGGCGCCCACCTCCTCGCAGCGGCGCACGAAGTCGGGGTGGCGCGCGGCGGCGGCGATCTCGTGGTTGAGCCGTGCCATTATCGGCGCAGGCGTGCGCGCCGGCGCGAAGAAGCCGTTCCAACCCTCGAGTTCCAGCGAGGGGAAGCCCTGTTCGCGCACCGTGGGCACATCGGGCAGCACCGCGGCGCGCCGCGAGGCAACATTCGCCAGCCCCTTGAGCGCGCCGGCGCGCACATGCTGCAGGCAGGTCGAGATCTGGTCGCCGCCGAACTGCACCCGCCCGGCGATGAGTTCCTGCACCAGCGGCGCCGCGCCGCGGAAGGGCACGTGCTCCATGCGGATGTTCGCGTCGCGCTTCAGCACCTCGCCCACCATGTTCATGAAGGACCCCGGGCCGGTCGATCCGTAGAAGGGCTGGTTCGGCTGCGCCCGCGCCCAGTCCACGAAGCCCTTGAGGTCGGTGACCGGCACGCCCGGATTGGCGAGGATGATCAGCGGCACGTTGGCGCCGAGCGCGAGGGGGGCGAAGTCGCGCTCGATGTCGTGCGGCGGTCGTCCGGCCAGCGCCATGGTCGCCGTGGTGGTCGGGAAGGTGATGTTGTGGAACAGCAGCGTGTAGCCATCGGGCGCGGCCTTCGCGACCACGTCGGCGCCGATCGACCCGCCGCCGCCGCCGCGGTTCTCGACCACCACCGACTGGCCCATGGTCTCGGTCATGCGCTGGGCGAACAGGCGCGCCAGCAGGTCGGTGGTGCCGCCGGCCGGGAACGGCACGATGATGCGGATCGGGCGCGTCGGGAAATCCTGCGCGAGGGCCGGGCGCGCCAGGGCGGCGGCGGTTCCGGCGAGGATGACGCGGCGGGACATCGGCATGGACGTTTCTCCGGGCAGGTTTTCGTTACCCGGGAGCCTGGGTCAGGCGGGCGAAGTGGTCAATCAGGTCGCCAGACGGTCAGGCGCTTCTGCCATTAGCGTCGGTTCTGCCGTCGCCACAGGGTGGCGATCTCGGCCTTCTGGCGGTCCCATTCGCCGTCTCGCGCTGGCACGTGGTGCAGAAGCACCGTGCCGCGGCGCAGTACGAATGCGCATGCCCGCAGCAAGGCCCAGGTGCCGCGCCCGCCGAGCGGAGCCGGGTCATTCGTCGAGAGCCGAACCGGCACCATCCGCAACCTCAGGCCGAGGCGCTGGCTCCAGGCGCGCTGGCGCGGTGGCCGGCAGCATCAGGTCCTCGGGATCACGCTGGCTGCCGATCCGCCCACGCACGAAACACGCGACGCGCGTTTCGGGCACATTCGCCCCGCCATGGCCGGGAACCAGCGCCATGTAGCGCGGCGCCGGCGGGCGCGTGGCGCGCATCAGCGCGTGAAGCAGCGTCGCATTCGCCCCTTGGAAATCCGACACGAAGCGCATGCCTGCGTCAGTGCCCGGCATTCTCCGCCGAGAAGTCCGGCGCCTCGAGCCCGGACGCCACCAGCTGCTTCACCAGCTGCGCCTTCAGCCGCTCGAGCCCCGCCTCGGAGGATGCCTCGCAGCGCGCCACCAGCACCGCCTGGGTGTTGGATGCGCGCAGCAGCCACCAGCCGTCATCGGTCAGCACGCGCACGCCGTCCACGTCCTGCACCTTGGCACCCTCGGCGGCCAGGCGGTCCTTCACTTCCTTCACCACGACGAACTTGCGCGCTTCCTCGCAGTTGAAGCGCAGTTCGGGCGTGTTGATCACCTGCGGCAGCGCCGCGCGCACCTCGGCGAGCGAACCGCTCATGCGAGCCACGATGCCCAGCAACCGCACGGCGGAATAAGGCGCATCGTCGAAGCCGTACCACTTGTCGGCGAAGAAGATGTGGCCCGACATCTCGCCCGCCAGCGGGCTGCCGGTCTCGGCCATCTTGGCCTTGATGAGCGAATGCCCGGTCTTCCACATCAGCGGCGCGCCGCCGGCCTTGGCCACCTCGTCGAACAGCACCTGGGATGCCTTCACGTCGGCGATGATCGTCGCCCCGGGCTTCGCCTTCAGCACGTCGCGCGCCAGGACGATCAGCAGCTGGTCGCCGAACAGGACGTGGCCCTCGTTGTCGACCACGCCGATGCGGTCGCCATCGCCGTCAAAGGCGATGCCGAGATCGGCCTTCTCGCGCGCCACCTCGGCGATGATCTGCTCGAGGTTCTTGGCGACGGTCGGGTCCGGATGGTGGTTCGGGAAATTCCCGTCCACGTCGCCGTTGATCACGTAATGCGTGCCGGGCAGCCGTGCGGCCAGCGCCTTCACGATCGGCCCGGCCGAGCCATTGCCCGGGTCCCAGACCACCTTCAGCGCGCGGTCCCCGCCATCCCAGTCCTGCAGCACGCGGTCGGCGTAGCGCGCGGCGATATCGACGCTGCGATCGGTGCCGGCCGTCTCCGGCACCACGTCGCCCTCGGCCGCCATGCGGCCGATCTCCTGGATCGCCGCGCCATAGAAGGGCTTCTTGCCGATCATCATCTTGAAGCCGTTGTAGTCCGGCGGGTTGTGGCTGCCGGTCACCATCGCCGCGCCATCCGCCTGCTGGTCATAGGCGGCGAAGTACAGCATCGGCGTCGCGCACAGGCCGATGCGCACCACCTCGAGCCCGCAGGCGCGCAGGCCGGCGACGAGCTGCGCCTCCATCTCCGGCGAGTGCAGCCGGCCATCGTAGCCGACGGCCACGCGCTTGCCGCCCGCCCGCGACACCACCGAGCCGAAGCAGCGCCCGATCGCGAAGGCATCCTCCGGCTTGAGCGTTTTCCCGACGATCCCGCGGATGTCGTATTCGCGCAGGACCGTCGGATCGAAGCGGTGCTTGAAGGCGGGCATGGTCACTCCCTCACGGGCGGCCGATGGAGGAATAGGCGAACCCCGCCGCGCGCATCGCCGCCGGGTCCCAGACATTGCGAAGGTCCAGAATGACGTCGCCCTTCATGGCGGATTTCAGGCGGGCGGGTGCGAGCGCGCGGAACTCGTTCCACTCCGTCAGCACCACCACAGCATCGGCGCCGTGGGCCGCCTCCAGCGCCGTCGCGGTGAAGCCGACCGCAGCGGGCAGCGCCTGGCGCGCATGGCCGGGCTGCGGGTCGAAGGCACGCACCTCCACGCCAGCCGCGATCAGCCTGGGCAGGATCACCAGCGAGGGCGCGTCGCGCATGTCGTCGGTCTCGGGCTTGAAGGTCACGCCCAATACGCCCACGCGCTTGCCGGCCGGCGAAGCCCCGAGTGCCGCGAGGATGCGGTCCGCCATCTGGGCCTTGCGCGCCTCGTTCACCGCGATGGTCGCCTCGACCAGGCGGATCGGCACGCCGGCATCCTGCGCGGTGCGCGCCAGCGCCAGTGTGTCCTTGGGGAAGCAGGACCCGCCATAGCCCGGCCCCGGGTGCAGGAACTTCCGCCCGATGCGGCCATCGAGGCCCATGCCGCGCGCCACGTCGTGCACATCGGCGCCGACCCTCTCGCAGAGATCGGCAATCTCGTTGATGAAGGTGATCTTGGTCGCGAGGAAGGCGTTGGCGGCGTACTTGATCAGCTCCGCGCTCTCGATGCTGACCGCGAGCACCGGCGTCTCGATGAGATAGAGCGGGCGATAGAGCTGCTTCAGCACGGCCAGCGCGCGGTCGTCATCGGCTCCGATCACCACGCGGTCTGGGCGCATGAAATCGCCGATCGCGCTGCCCTCGCGCAGGAATTCCGGATTGGACGCGACCGCGATCTGCGCCCCGGGACGCACGCGGCGCACGATGGCCTGGACCTCGCGCCCGGTGCCCACCGGCACGGTGGATTTCGTCACGATCACCAGCGGCCCGTCGGCGGCCCGCGCCACCTGCTCGGCCGCGGCATAGACATAGGTCAGGTCGGCATGGCCATCGCCGCGGCGCGTCGGCGTGCCCACCGCGAGGAACACCGCATCCGCGCCCTTGACCGCCGCATCCATGTCGGCGGTGAAGGTCAGGCGGCCATTCTTCACGTTCTCCGCCACCAGCTTGTCGAGGCCGGGCTCGTAGATCGGCATGCGCCCGGCCCGCAGCCCCGCGATCTTGTCGGGGTCCACGTCCATCACGGTCACGTCGACGCCGAATTCGGCGAAGCAGGCGCCGGAGACGAGGCCGACATAGCCGGCCCCGATCATGGCGATGCGCATGGGTGTCCCTCATCTGCAGGCGCGTGGCCGGTGGAATGGCCTGTCGGGGCCGGTCTGGCAAGCAGGTCAGCCGCCATCGTCGAGCCCCGGCAGCAGCGGCAGCAGGGCCGCGAGGTCGTGCTCGGCCCGGCAGGCCAAGAAGCGGCCCGGCGCGTCCTCCAGGGGAAAGGAGGTCAGCCCGATATCCGCATAGACCCGCAGCAGTTCCGGACCGACATGCCAGAAAGCCGGGTCGACGCCGGCCTGCTCGCAGATGTCGCGGAAGCGCCAGATCGCGGAAACGCGGTCGCGCTCCTCCCCGGCCGGGTCGCCCATCGCCAGCCAGATGCCCTCGCGGTGCACGAAGGCGAATCCGGCCCGCCCGGCCTCGCCGAGCACCGCGCCATCGGCCAGCTGGGGCGCGCGCGCGCCGAGGGCTGCCAACCGCGCTCGGATGTCCGTCCCGTAGGCCAGGGCAGGCGGGCGCGCGGGGCGCAGCAGCCGGAACGCCGCCACCAACAGCAGCACGCCGGCCAGGCCGACCGCGAAGCGCAGCGTGTTCGGCGCATCCTCCGACAGCACGACGCCCCACCAGGACATCTCGGCGTATCGCCCGCCATAGGCAACCGTCGCCAGCGTGAGCGCGCACAGGCCGAGGGCCGCGACCGCCGCCACCGTCTCGCCGGTCAGCGCCTCGCTCATCAGCCGCGCGCGCCGGTAGAAGGCCGGGCGCGCGGTCGCCAGCAGCAGCACGAGCACCAGGAAGCCCCCGGTCAGCCACCAGGGCTCCCCGCGCAGCCAGGCGACCAGCGCGCCGCTGAGCAGGAAGAACAGCGTCGCCCACCACGCGATGGCGAGCCGCCGTACCAGCCCGTAGGCCGCCATCAGCAGCAGCGAGCCCAGGATGGAGGCGGCAAAATGGCTCGCCGCCTCGTCCATGAAGGCGAAGGCGCCGTCGAGCGGCCCAGGCTTTGGCGGCAGCGCGCCGATGAACACCAGCGTCAGCCCCGCGAGCCCCGCGAGAGCGGCCATCGCCGGCACCTCGAAGGAGATCGCGACACCGCGCTCGGGCGAGAAGCGATCGAGCAGGTGCTGCCGCTGGCTCACCTCGAAGGCCGCGAACATCAGCCCGGCGAGGAATAGCGGCGCGATGTAGTAGAACAGGCGGAACAGGAGCAGCGCGCCCACCACCTCCGGCGTGGGCAGGTGACCCGAGAGCGCAAAGAGCATCGCCCCGTCGAACACGCCGATCCCGCCGGGCACGTTCGCCGCCAGCCCGGCCGTGTAGGCCGCCACGTAGATGCCCAGGAAGTGCAGGAAGGTGAGCCCCTCGGCAGGCGGCAGCAGCGCCCAGAAGATCAGCGCCGTCACCGCCACGTCGGCGCTCGCGAGCGCGGTCTGCCCCACCGCCATGCGGAAGCCAGGCAGGTCGATCTGGTGCCCGAACAACCGGAAATGCGGCACGAAGCGCGCAAGCAGGATATAGGCGCCGACGATGCACCACAGCAGCACGCCCACCGCCTGCATCACCCATCGCGGCGCGCCGTCGCCGAAGAAGGGCAGCACCTCCGGCTCGACGATGAGCACGAGCCCGCCCAGCGCGAAGCCGCCGAGCCCGAAGGTGAGGGAGGTGAAGGCCACCACCTTGGCGATCGCCACCGGCGGCAGCCCCCAGGCGGCATAGAAGCGGTAGCGGATGGCCGCGCCCGACACCGTCGCGAAGCCGAGGTTGTTGGCCAGCGAATACGCCACGAAGGAGGCGAGCGAGGTCCGCGCATAGGAGACCGGATGCCCGGCATAGACAGACCCGAGCCGGTCATAGGCCGTCAGCACGAGGTAGGCGAGCAAGGTGAAGCCCGCGGCCGCCCACAGCGCGGTGCCCGGCGTGGCGTGCAGCGCGCCGCGGATGTCCTGCCAGGACAGGGTGCGGAATTCCCGCTGCACGACGAACAGCGCGCCCAGCAGGATGACCAGCCCGAATGCGGTCGGGCCGTGGCGCTTCACCAGCGCAAGGGCGCGCTGACCGGTGGTCACGCCGCGGGCTGCTCCGTGCGCGCGAGCGCCGTCTCGATGAGCCCGATGGTGCCGGCGATGCCGTAGAGCGCCACGAAGCCGCCGAAGCGCGGGCCTTCCTCCTGCCCCAGCAGCACCTGATACAGCGCGTTGAACCAGGCGCGCGAGACGCCCATGGTCCCGTCCTTGTTGGGCTGCAGGAAGGGCTCGCGCCGGCCCGCATCATAGACCAGGTCCTGGATCGCCTTGGCACGGTCCTCGGCCGGCATGGCCTCGAGGTCGACCGCGCGGTCGCGCAGCGCGGCCATGAGCGCCGCGAGCGCCTCGCGCTCCGCTTCCGAGGGCGTGCGGAAGCGCTTTGTAGGTGCGACGAAGTCCCGGTAGTAGTGCACCGCGTGCTCGACCAGCTTGGCCAGCATGGGCTGCGTCGCGGGCGTGGCCCCCGGCGCGTAGCGCGCGAGGAAGCCCCACAGGATCTCGGGATCGTCCGCATTCACCACCGAAGCGAGGTTCAGCAGCATGGTGAAGGAGACCGGCGGCTCAGGGTCGTTCGGCGCCGCGCCGCCATGGATGTGCCAGGCGGGGTTGGTCGCATCCGGAGCCACTCGCAGCCGCGCGCGGTGCTGGAGGTATTCGTCCACGGCGCGCGGGATCTGGTCGAAGAACAGCCGCTTGGCGCGCTGCGGCTGGTTGTACATATATTGCGACAGGCTCTCGGAGGGCGCGTAGCGCAGCCATTCGTCGATGGTGAGCCCATTGCCCTTCGACTTGCTGATTTTCTGGCCCTGCTCGTCGAGGAAGTGTTCGTAGGTGAAGGCCTCCGGCGGCTCACCGCCGAGCACGCGGCAGATCGCGGAGGACAGCCGCACGGAATCGATCAGGTCCTTGCCCGACATCTCGTAGTCGACGCCGAGCGCATACCAGCGCAGCGCCCAATCCGCCTTCCACTGCGCCTTGCAGTGACCGCCGGTGATGCGCGTGCCGAAGCGTTCGCCGGTGGCAGGGTCGGTCCAGACCAGCAGGTCGTCCTGCGGGCGGACTTCCTCCATGGGCACCTGCATCACCACGCCGGTCTTCGGATGGATGGGCAGGAATGGCGAATAGGTGGCGCGGCGATCGGGCCCGAGGCTGGGCAGGATCACGTCGCGCACCGCATCGTGGCGCTCGGCCATGCGCAGCAGCGCGGCGTCGAACCGCCCTGACCTGTAGTACTCGGTGCTCGACGCGAATTCGTAGTCGAAGCCGAAGGCATCGAGGAACGCCCGCAGCCGCGCGTTGTTGTGGTGCCCGAAGCTCTCATGCGTGCCGAAGGGGTCCGGGATGGCGGTCACCGACCGGCCGAGGTGCTGCGCCAGCATCTCCCGGTTCGGCACGTTGTCCGGCACCTTGCGCAGACCGTCCATGTCGTCGCTGAAGGCGATCAGGCGCGAGGGCAGGCCGGTCAGCAGCGTGAAGGCGCGGCGCACCCAGGATGTGCGCGCCACCTCCCCGAAGGTGCCGATATGCGGCAGGCCGGAGGGGCCGTAGCCAGTCTCGAACAGCGCGCTGCCCTTGCCCGATTTCGCCAGCCGCGCGGCAACCTTGCGCGCTTCCTCGAAGGGCCAGGCCTTCACGGCGGAGAGATCGGCAGGCGGGGTGTTCGTCACGGCGGCGGATTCATCCAGCAGGCGGGGTTGGGGTTATAGGTGGCGCGGGCGGCTTTGCCACGCCCCCGCCGCGCCATGCCGGGTCCGGGAGGCGGCCCCGCGGCCAAAAGCATTGGTCCGCCGCGGCCTTTGCGCTATGCAACCCGCCCTCCAACCGTGCAAGGACCATGTAGGGACATGCGTGTCGGTATTGTCGGCGCCACCGGGGCGGTGGGCCGCGAGCTCGTGGACGTTCTGGGGCGCCGGGCCTTCCCGGTCACCTCGCTGAGGCTGTTCGCCTCCGCCCGCAGCGCCGGCACGAAAACCAAGACCCCCTTTGGCGAGATCGCCATCGAAGCCTTCAGCGACGAGGCGGTGCGCGACCTCGACATCGCGCTGCTCGCCGTATCGGGCGACTTCGCCAAGGCCCATGCGCCGGCGATGGTCGCTGCCGGCGTCACGGTGATCGACAATTCCTCCGCCTTCCGCCTGCAGGACGACGTGCCGCTGGTGGTGCCCGAGGTGAACGCGGCCGCGATCGGCGGCGCGCGGCTGATCGCCAACCCCAACTGCACCACTGCCATCCTGGTGGTGGCCCTCGAACCGCTGCGCCAGGCCTTTGGGCTGAAGCGCGTGATCGTCTCGACCTACCAGGCCGCTTCCGGCGCGGGCGCCGAGGGCATGGCCGAACTGGAACGCGAGACCCGCCGCGTGCTGGTCGAGGGCGTGAAGCCGGAACACGACGTCTTCCGCTGGCCCCTCGCCTTCAACGTCATCCCGCAGATCGATGCCTTCCAGCCCAATGGCTACACGCGGGAGGAGATGAAGGTCGTCTGGGAAAGCCGGAAGATCATGGGCGTGGCCGACCTGCCCATCTCCTGCACCGCCGTGCGCATCCCGACCATGCGCGTGCATGCGGAGGCCGTGACGATCGAGACCGAACGCCCCGTGACGCCCGAGGCCGCGCGCGAGGTGCTGCGTCGCGCCGCCGGCGTGAAGGTGGTGGATGACCCGGCGCAGGGGCTCTACCCCATGCCGATCAACGCCACCGGCCAGGACGATGTCGAGGCCGGGCGCATCCGCGCCAACCCGGTCTTCGGCGATCGCGGCCTCGACTTCTTCCTCTGCGGCGACCAGCTGCTGAAGGGCGCGGCGCTGAACGCGGTGCAGATCGCCGAACGCCTGCCGGCGGTGGCGCGCAAGGCGGCCTGAGGCCGCGCGGGCGGGGGTCGCCCCGCCGCCCGCCGAAGCGCGTCGCGCGAAGCGCACGTCGCCCCGCCTCGCGCGGCGACGTCCGGGCC
>NZ_JACADR010000017.1 GCF_016106005.1 Roseomonas rosulenta | reverse complement strand
CGGGCCGTGCGGCGCCGGGCACCTCGGCCAGCATGGCGTCGCGCAGGCGCGTGGCCTCGGCGGCGACGGCCAGGTCGGGCAGCGCCGCGGCGCCGGGTGCGGGCCCCTGCCCGACACAGGCGGCGAGCAGCATCGCGCAGAGGCCGAGGACGAGGCGCAGGCTGCGGCAGGCGGGCATCGCGGCTCCATTGCGCACTGGCGGGCTTCGGAGAAGACTAGCCGGGCACGACGGTCGGGAACACAGCGCCATGCCTCGCCTCCTTGCCTTGCTTGTCGCCTGTTGCCTGGCGATGCCCGCCGCGGCGCAGCATCTGCGGATCGGCCTGACCTCCGACCCGGACGTGCTGGACCCGACCCTGTCGCGCACCGTGGCCGGCCGGCAGGTCTTCGCCGCCATGTGCGACAAGCTGGTCGACATCAACGAGCGGCTCGAAATCGTCCCGCAGCTCGCCACCGCCTGGCGCTGGGCGGAGGATGGCCGCGCGCTGGTCTTCACGCTGCGCGAGGGCGTGCGCTTCCACGACAACGAGCCGCTGACCGGCGAGGCGGCGGCAATCGGTCTCCGCCGGCACCTCGAGACCCCGGGCTCCACCCGCCGCGCCGAGATGGGCCCGGTGACCGAGGTGGTCGCGACTGGCCCGATGGAAGTCACGCTGCGCCTCTCCGAGCCCTTCGCGCCGCTGCTGGCGGCCCTGTCGGACCGCGCGGGCATGCTGGTCTCCCCGCGCCAGGCGCGCGTCACCGGCGCGGACTTCCAGCGCGAGCCCGCCTGCGCCGGCCCCTTCCGCCTGACCCGCCGCGTGGCGCAGGACCGGATGGAGCTCGAACGCTTCGAGGGCTACTGGGACCGCGCGAACATCCACTACGAGCGCGTCACCTATCGCCCCGTGACCGACGCCACCGTGCGGCTGGCCAACCTGCGCGCCGGCGCCCTCGAGGTCATCGAGCGCATCAGCCCCTCCGATGTCGGGGACGTCCGGCGCGACCAGCGGGTGCGGCTGCACCAGGGGCCCTCGCTCGCCACCTTCTACATCGCCATCAATGTCGGCAACGAACCGCGGTCGCAGACGCCGCTCGGCCAGGATGCCCGCGTGCGCGAGGCGCTGGAGCGCAGCATCGACCGCCAGGCACTGGTGAACGTGGCCTTCGAGGGACTCTGGGTGCCGGCCAACCAGGCCGTGCCGCCGGACCATCCCTTCTATGCGCGGTCCGTGCCCATGCCCGGGCGCGACGTGGCGCGCGCCCGCGCATTGCTGCGCGAAGCCGGCCACCAGCGCGTGCGCATCCGCCTGTCCGTGCCCAACACCACCGATTACGCGCAGGCCTCGGAAGTCATCCAGGCCATGGCGGCCGAGGCCGGCATCGACATCGAGATCCAGCAGGTCGAGACGGCGACGCTGCTCAACCAGTGGAGCGTGGGGGATTTCGAGGCGCTGATGATCCAGTGGTCGGGGCGCGTCGACCTCGATGGCAACATCTTCGCCTTCTACACCTGCAACGTGCCGCTGAACGGCGGGAAGTACTGCAATCCGGCGGTGGATGCGGCGTTGACCGAGGCACGGCGCAGCGTGGAGCCGGCGGTGCGCGCCGCGGCCTATGACCGCGCGGCGCGGATCTACCTGGCGGACCGGCCCTACATCAATCTCTGGCAGCCGCTCACGCTGCATGGCGCGCTGGCCGGCGTTCAGGGCTTGCGCGTGGTGCCGGATGGCCTCATTCGCGTGCAGGGAATGCGGGGGACACGCTGAGATGAGTGGAACGATGCGCGCGGCAGTGGTGACGGCTGAGGGCGTGAAGGTGCAGGAGGCACCGCGCCCCACGCCAGGCCCGGAAGAAGTGCTGGTGCGCGTGCGCGCGGCCACGCTGAACCGTGCCGACCTTGGCGTGGCGGCGGGTGGCTCGCACGGTTCAATGGGCGGCGCGGGCACCATCCTCGGCCTGGATTTTGCCGGTGAGGTTGCCGCGGTGGGCAGCGCCGTGACCGGCGTGAAGGAAGGCGACCGCGTGACCTGCTCGGGTGCGGGCGGCTATGCCGAATACGCCGTGGCCGATATCGGGCGCGTGCTGCCGGTGCCGGACCGCAACCTCTCCTGGGAACAGGCGGCGACGCTGCCCGTCGCGCTCGCCACCATGCACGACGCGCTGGTGGTGAACGGGCGGTTCAAGGCGGGCGAGAGTGCCATGATCCTCGGCGCGTCGTCGGGCGTCGGGCTGATGGGGATGCAGATCGCGAAGTTCCTCGGCGCGACGGTGGTGGTCGGCACCTCCACCGACCCGGCGCGGCGCGCGCGGCTCAGCGAATTCGGCGCCGACGTCGCGGTGGACACGAAGGATGCCGGCTGGGTGGACCAGGTGCTGGCCGCGACCGGCGGGCGCGGCGTGGATGTGGTGGTAGATCAGGTCAGCGGCGCGCTCATCAATGCCGCGATGCGCGCCACCGCCATCACCGGGCGGATCGTGAATGTCGGTCGCCTCGGCGGCGGCCGCGCGGAATTCGATTTCGACCTGCACGCCAATCGGCGCATCGCCTATATCGGCGTCACGCATCGCACGCGGTCGCGCGAGGAGATCCGCGCCGAATACGCCGCCATGAAGCGTGACCTGTGGGGGGCCGTGCAGGACGGCCGCTTCGCGCTGCCGATCGACCGCGTCTTCCCGCTCGAGCAGGCCGTCGAGGCGCTGGCCCACATGAAGGCCAACCGGCATTTCGGCAAGATCGCGCTGTCCATCTGAGGGGTTCGCGCCATGCATGACCTGGTGATCCGCGGCGGCACGGTGGTGGATGGCACCGGCTCGCCGCCGATCGAAGCCGATGTCGCGATCGCGGGCGGACGCATCGTGGCGGTCGGCCGCGTCGCGGATCGCGGCGCCGAGGAGATCGACGCCAAGGGCCTGCTGGTGACCCCCGGCTTCGTCGACATCCACACGCATTACGACGCGCAGGCGACATGGAGCGAGCGACTGGTCTCGTCGTCCATCAACGGCGTCACCACCGCGCTGATCGGCAATTGCGGCGTGGGCTTCGCACCCTGCCGGCCGGAGAAGCGCGAGGCACTGGTCAAGCTCATGGAGGGTGTGGAGGACCTGCCCGAGGTCGTGCTGACCGAGGGCCTGCCCTGGGCCTGGGAATCCTTCCCCGACTACCTGGATTTCCTCGGCCGGCGCCGCTTCGACACCGACATTGCCGCGATGGTCACCCATGCGCCGCTGCGCGTTCACGTGATGGGCGAGCGGGCGGAAGCCCATGCGGAAGCCACGCCCGCCGAATGCGCGGAGATGGCGCGGCTTGCAGCCGAAGGGCTGGCCGCGGGCGCGGTCGGCATCTCGACCTCGCGTGCCTTGGCGCATCGTACGTTGGATGGGCGGCATATTCCCACGCTCGGCGCGCCCGAGGCCGAGCTCGAAGCCCTGGCCGGCGCCCTGCGCGCGCATGGCAGCGGCTGGCTGCAGGTGATCTCGGATTTCGACGACCCGGCGGAGGAGGAATTCGCGCGCCTGAAGCGCGTCGCGGCGGTGGCGGGCCGCCCCCTCACCTTCTCCCTGCTGCAGCGGGAATCGAAGCCGCGCTTCTGGCGCTGGCTGCTGGAGCGCGTGGACGAGGCGAATGCATCGGGCGTGACGATGCTCGGCCAGGTGATGGGCCGCCCGGTCGGGCTGATGTTCGGCTTCGAATTGTCGCAGCACCCCTTCCTGACGCGCCCGTCCTTCCGCGAGGTGGCGCATCTGCCGCTCGATCAGCGGATCGCCGCGCTGCGTGACCCGGCGCGGCGTGCGCGCATCCTGGCGGAAGCCACCGAGGATCCGGCGCTGAAGGCGCGGCTGAACAACTGGGACAAGATCTTCCCGCTCGGCGACCCGCCCGACTACGAGCCGCCGCCGGAGCGATCCGTCGCCGCCATGGCGGCCGCGCGCGGCATGACGGCCGAGGCGCTGTGCTACGACCTGATGCTGGAGCGCGACGGCCGCGCCATCCTGAACCGCCCGCTGCTGAACTATGCCGATGGCGACCTGGCCGCGATCCGCGAGATGATGACGCACCCGCACACGCTGATGGGCCTTGGCGATGGCGGCGCGCATGTCGGCTACATCTGCGACGCCTCCTGCATGACGCATATGCTGGTGCACTGGGCGCGGGATCGCACGCGCGGGCCGCGCCTGCCGATCGAGCAGGCGGTGCGCCGCATCAGCCGCGACAATGCGGTGGCAATGGGGCTGGCGGATCGTGGCGTTGTCGCGCCGGGCATGAAGGCGGACCTCAACGTGATCGACTTCGCGCGGCTGCGCATGCGCGCGCCCGAGATGCGCTACGACCTGCCCGCCGGCGGCAAGCGCCTGGTGCAGGAGGCGGAAGGCTATGTCGCCACGGTACTGTCCGGCGCCGTCACCTACCGCGAGGGCGAGGCGACCGGGGCCCTGCCCGGCCGCCTGGTGCGTGGGCCGCTGCGCGCGGCGTGATCGCGTCGCCGCGCCGCGGCGGCGGCTCGGGCGTCAGGCCCAGGCTTCCTCGAGCGTAAGCGGGCGCGGCATCAGCCCCTGCGCCGCGCACCAGCGCGAGGCGAGGTCAATCGCCGGGGCCAGCGCCTCGCGTGTCGTCGTCGCGGGCCCGAAGATCCGGAGCAGTTCGGCCATGACAGCCGCGTCCTTGGCGATCTCCGCGCGCACCACCACAAGGTGGTTCACCGGCACGAAGCCGTGGCGCGCCTGGAAGTCGCGCCCCGCTGCCGCGACATCCGGGAAGACCGGGCGGAACTCATTCCCGGCGGGCAGCTCCGCGCCGAAGATCGCGGCGTCCAACGCACCGTCGCGCAGCATCGCCGTCATGTCGGCGCCGGCCGGCGCGCGCCGCGCGAAGGGCGGGTCGGTGAAGCCCGGGACATGCGCCTCCTCGAAGGTGGTCCAGGCGATAGACTTGGGGGCCACGCCATGCGCCTCGGCCAGCACGCCGCGCAGCCACATCCCCGTGGTCTGGCTGTAGGCCCGCACACCCACGCGCTTGCCGGCCAGGTCGGCGGGCCCGCGGATGGCGCTTTCGGCGCGGCAGAGCAGCGCGCCCTCCTGGAAGCGTGCCGCCATCACCACCGGCAGCAGCACGATGGGAATGCCGGCGGCCTTGGCCATCAGGAAGGTGGCGATCGCCATCTCGCTGACGTCGTAGCGCGCCTCGCGCACCATCGGCGCGAAGGCGCGGCTGATGGGCTTCACCGTCACGCGATCGAGTTGCACGAGATCGGAGACCGGCAGCGCCGCGGTGTGCGGATAGTCGCCGAGCGCGGCGCTGAGCACGCGCGCGCTCACGCGCCGACCTCGGCGAAGAAGGCCTCCACCTTGGCGTTGAAGGCGGCGGCGTGCTCGAAATGCCCTGAATGGCCTGCCTTGGGCAGCGGCGAGACACGCGCGCCGGGAATCTCCGGCGCCATGCCGGCCGGGGCGAAGGGCGGGATCACCACGTCCTCCTCGCAGGGCACGAAGAGCACGGGCGTCTGCGCGGCGGCGAAGGCCGCGGGCGGGCGGTTGCGCGCGGCGTGCAGGCGGGCGCGCACCGCCTCCCGGTCGAAGCCCTGCGTCAGGCCGTTGATGTGGGTGTAGAGCTGGTGCAGCGCAGGCTGTTCCTCCGCCATGCGGGCCCCAGCGGCGGGCAGGATGTCGCGCGCCAGCAGGTCCGACCGCGCGGCGGCGCTATCGCGCGACCAGGTCTCGAGTCGGCCGCGCTCGGGCTGGCGCATCTGCCGCGGGTCGAGCGAACCCGTCGTCGCGGCCAGCACCAGCGCCTTGACCCGCCCGGGGCGCAGCAGCGCGTATTCCACCCCCGACCAGCCGCCCATGGACTGGCAGACCATGCGGATATCGCCGAGTTCCAGCGCATCCACCAGCGCGGCCACGTCGCCCGCATACTCCGCCGGGTCCGGCCCGCCCGCCGGCGCTGTCGAGGGGAAGAAGCCCCGATGCGAGAAGGCCACGCAGGTGTAGCGCGTCGCGAAATGCGCCGCCTGCTGCCACCAGGAGAACAGGCACCCGCCCAGCCCATGCGCGAAGACGATGGCGGGCCCCTGCCCCGTCACCTCGTAGCGGATGCGCGCATCGGGGCGCTCGATCCATCCGGCGCGGCGCGGCGGTGCGGCGAAGCTCACGCGAGGCTCTCCACGACATGCGGGAAGACCGACTGGTAGCCCTCGCCCCAGGTGATCTTCTTGTCGGAGTTGCGCGCCGCCTGGGCGCCACGCTGCTGGGCGACGCGGGTGTAGTACTCCCAAAGATGCTCCTGCCCGGCCATGCATTCGATGGCGGCGCGCTTCTGCGGCCAGGCGGGGCCGATATCGAGCAGCACGTCGGGCTTCCAGCCGCATTGCTCGGGCTGGTGCGGTTCGAACAGGAAGACCGGCGGGGCGCCCAGCACCTTCTGGCCGGGATTATGGCCATGCGCCTGCGCGGTGATGCGCGCGTGCTGCGCGAAGTCGGTCACCGCCGGGTGGTCGCGGTTGTAGATGTCCTCCTTGCTGTGGGTCAGCACGAAGGCGGGATGGATGTCGCGGTACACATCCACCAGCCGGAACAGCGACTCATTGGTGAGGGTGATGGGGTAGTCGCCCAGGTCCCAGAACTGGATGTCGTGCACGCCCAGCACCTCGGCGGCCTTCTTCGCCTCGGCCTCGCGCTCGGCCTTCACGCGTTCCAGCGTCATGCCCGGCACGCGCCACAGCTTCGCGGATTCGCCCCGCTCGCCATAGGACAGGCAGACTACCGTCACCTTCCAGCCCTGGGCGGCATGGAGCGCGATCGCGCCGCCGGCGCGCCAGACGAAATCGGCGGAATGGGCGGACACCACCAGGGCTGTCTTGGACATGGGGATTCTCCAGAGTCGCGAACCGGGGCGCAGTCTGGCGGGAGGCGGCGCGCGCGCCTAGGCTGGCCGGACCGGAAACAGCAGAGAGCCGCCCGCCCGCCATGGCCAGCACGCCCGACAGCTTCGACTACGTCATCGTCGGCGCCGGCGCCGCCGGGTCCATCCTGGCCGCACGCCTGACCGAGGACCCCGGCGTCACCGTCTGCGTGCTGGAGGCCGGGCCGCCCGACCGCAACTTCTTCATCCACCTGCCGGCCGGCTTCATCAAGACGCTGGTGGACCCCTCGGTCACCTGGCAGTTCAAGACCGCGCCGACCGAACGCACCGGCGGGCGCGGCATCGCCACCACGCAGGGGCGCACGCTGGGCGGATCATCTTCCGTCAACGGCATGATCTACAATCGCGGACAGCCCAACGACCTCAATTCCTGGGCGCAGCGTGGCAATCGGGGCTGGGGCTATGCCGACTGCCTGCCCTACTACATGCGCACCGAGAAGCGGATCGGCGTCGGCCGGGACGACCGCCGCGGGCGCGAGGGCGCGCTGCCGGTGACCGACATGGACTGGATCCACCCGTTGAGCGAGGCCTTCATCGAGGGCTGCATCGGCGCCGGCGTGCCCCGCGCGCCCGACTACAACAGCGGCGACCAGGCCGGCGTGGGCTACTTCCAGCGCGTCATCCAGGGGGGCTGGCGCGTCTCGGCCGCGCGCGCCTTCCTACACCCGGCCATGGTGCGCAAGGAACTCGAGGTGCGCACCAATGCGCGCGCCTGTGGCATCGTCTTCGAGGGTCGCCGCGCGGTGGGCGTGCGCTACCTGACCGAGCGCGGCGGCACGCCCATCGAGGTGCGGGCGCGGCGCGAAGTGATCGTCTCCGCCGGCACGGCGAACACGGCGCGGCTGCTGCAGCTCTCGGGTATCGGCCCGGCCGCGACGCTGGCGCGCATCGGCGTGCCGGTCTTCCACGAATTGCCGGTCGGCGAGAATTTCCGCGACCACTACGCCTCGCGCCTGGTCATGCGCGCGAAGCCGGGCGTCGAGACGCTGAACCAGCTCGGGCGGGGCCTCGGCCTCGTGAAGCAGCTCGCACGCTGGGCGACCGGCAAGCCGTCCATCCTCGCGACCGCGCCATCCCATGTGCACCTGTTCTGGAAGTCCTTCGAGGGGCTGGACGAGCCGGACCTGCAGGGCGTCTTCACCCCCGGCTCCTATGCCGAGGGCAAGGTCTATGTGCTGGACGACTATCCGGGCTGCACCGCCGGCGCCTGGCAGCACCGCCCCGACAGCGTCGGCTGGGTGCGCGCGAAATCGGCCGATGTCTTCGAGGATCCGGAGATCCAGCCGAACTACCTCAGCGACGAGAACGATCGCCGCGTCCACCTGGGCGGCATCCGGCTGATCCGCCGCCTGCTGCACACGCCGCAGATGATGCGGTTCCTGGAACGCGAGACCCTGCCGGGCGTGAATGTCGAGCGCGACGACGAGCTGCTCGACTTCGCCTACCGCAACGGCACCACGACCTATCACCTGATCGGCACCTGCCGCATGGGGCCGGAGACCGACACGACCTCGGTGGTGAACGACCGGCTGCTCGTGCATGGACTGGAAGGGCTGCGCGTGGTTGATGCCTCCGTGATGCCCACCATGCCCTCGGCAAACACCTATGCGACGACGATGATGATCGCGGAGAAGGCCTCGGATTTCATCCGCGGCCGGGCGCCCCTGCCGGCGGCGGAAGCGGCGTGAGCGCCCGCCCCTGGTCCTTCGACCAGCCCGTCGCCTCGCGCGGGTATCGCTGGTGGTATGTCGATGCGCTGTCCGATGACGGGACGCATGGCATCACCATCATCGCCTTCATCGGCACGGTGTTCTCGCCCTGGTATGCCTGGGCGCATCGGCGCGGCGAGGTGGACCCGGCCGAGCATTGCTGCATGAACGTGGCGCTCTATGGCACGCCGAAGCGCTGGGCGATGACGGACCGCCGCGCCAGCGCGCTGAAGCGTGATGCGGATACGCTCGCCATTGGCCCGTCGTCGCTGCGCTGGGATGGCACGGCGCTGACGATCGGCATCGAGGAAGTGACGGCGCCGATCCCCTCCCGCCTGTCAGGCACGGTGCGCGTGCTGCCCGATGCCGTGTCGGATCGCGCCTTCGTCCTGGATGGCGCCGGGCGGCACCGCTGGCAGCCCATCGCCGCGCGGGCGCGGGTGGAGGTGGCGCTGACGCACCCCGCCCTGTCCTGGTCCGGGCCGGCCTATTTCGACACCAACACCGGCACCGCGCCGCTCGAGGACGACTTCGCCGAATGGGACTGGTGCCGCGCGCCGATGCGCGATGCGACGGCGGTGCTCTACAACGCGACGCGGCGCAATGGTTCGCATCAGTCGCTGGCGCTGCGTGTCGGGCAAGACGGCAGCGTGGAGGATTTCGAACCGCCGCCACCGGCCCGCATGACGCAGACGCTATGGCGCCTGCCACGCCCCACGCGCGCCGAGGGCGGCCAGGCCACCGCGACGCGCACGCTGGTCGATGCACCCTTCTATTCGCGATCGGAAATCCGCACGCGGCTGCTCGGCCAGGACGCGACGGCGGTGCATGAATACCTGAACCTGCGGCGCTTCCGCTCGCCGATCCTGTATTCGATGCTGCCCTTCAGGGTGCCCCGGACGCTGCGCTGAGCGCGTGCTCGGCGCGCCAGCCGACATCGAGGGTCGCGACCTCCCCGAAGGTCGCGCGCTGCGCCATGGCGGCGCGGATGATCGGCCAGGTGGTGAAGGTCATGGTCAGAAAGGGCATCGGGTCGCGCGCGCTCCAGGTCACGTCGGGCGTGGTGACCAGCGCACGTAGCTTGGGCAGGAAGCCGCCGCCGCGGAACAGCGAGAGCTGCGTCTCGGTCAGGCAGGAATAGAATTGCTGCAGGCGCGGCGATGCGCGGTGGCGCAGCGGATGCGCCGGGTCGATCACGGCGCGCGCGAGGTCCTCGACCTCGAAGAAATGCAGGCCGCTGGTGGTGCGCGGGTTGCACTCGATCGCGAAGGGCTGCCCCCGTCCATCCAGCATGAAATCGAAGGAGAGGAAGCCCGTCCAGCGCGTGGCGGCGGCGTAGTCGCGCACGAAGGCCTCGATCAGCGGGTCCTGCACGCGTTCGAAGGCGATGCTGACCGAGCCCGACTGCATCACGCCCTGGTAGACGACGGTGCCGCTGACCAAGCCGTCATGCACGAGGGAGCAGGTGCTGCGCTCGATGCCGAGGACGCGCGCCTGCACGATCGCTGGCGCATCGGGTTCGGCGGGTGGCAGCGCCGCACCACGCGCGATGAGGCGCACGCCGCGCCCCGAACACGCATGCAGCGGCTTCACCACCACGTCCTGTTCCGCGGCCAGTGCGGCGGCCTGCTCGCTGCCGAGCGGATGGGTGCGCGGCACGGACAGCCCCCAGGCCGCCGACTGCGCGGCGAAACTGCCCTTGTCGTGCGCGGCGAGCACGGCGTCCTGCGGCATGGCAAAGAGCCGCGTGCGCGCCGGCAGGCGGCCATGCAGCGCGGCGACGTGCACCACCTCCTCCGAGACCGGCACGACCAGATCGACGGCATCCTCCTCCACCACGCGCAGCAGGTCGCGCAGATAGGCCTCGCGGTCCGTCGCCGGCGCGGTGACCTGCACGCTGCGCGCCACGGTATTCGACGCGCCGGCCAGATGCCGCTTGAAGGGTTCCGCGACCACGACGCGCCAGCCCGCCGCATGGAAGGCGCGCGCCAGGTCCAGCGCCTTGGGCAGCCGTCCCAGGGTAAGGAGGACGGTTCTCATCGCGCCGGCGTCACGGTGACCATGATCTGCCCGACCGGGCGCGTGGTCAGCCGGGCCGCCGGGCGCACCGACTCCGGCGCGGCCACATGGAAGTCGAAGCGGCGGAACAGGCGCGCGACCAGCAGCACCGCCTCCACCTGCGCGAAGGCCGCGCCAGCGCAGACGCGCGGGCCGATGCCGAAGGGGATGTAGGCGCCCGTGGTCATCTCGGCCTCGCGGTCGAACCGGTCGGGGTCGAAGATGTGCGGGTTGCGCCAGTAGGCGTTGTGGCGGTGCAGCACCCAGGGCGCGACCATCACCAGGGCGCCGCGCTTCACGCGGTACCCGTCCAGCGAGGTCGCGACATTCGCCACGCGCGGCAGGAAGGTGATCGGCGGATAGAGCCGCAGCGTCTCGCGGAAGATGTTGCGGATGAAGGGCAGCTTGCGCGTGTGCTCGAAGGTGATGGGCCCATCGCCGCACACCTCCGCGATCTCCGCGCGCAGGCGCGCGACGAGCGCAGGCTGGGTGGCCAGGATGAAGAACACCCAGGTCAGCGCGCTGGCACTCGTCTCGTGCCCTGCCAGGAACAGCACGCCGAGCTGGTCGATCAGTTCCTCGCGCGTGAAGGCACGGCCCTCGATGTCGCGCGCCTCGATCACCGCCTGGCAGATGTCGTCGAAGGACGCACCTTCAGCCAGGTGCGTGTCGAGCAGCGCGCCGAGATGTCCGCGGATCAGCGTGCAGGCATCCAGCACATGCTGCTTCTGCGGAATGCGCGTCCAGGCGCGGTCCATGATCAGGCGGCGGATCTCGACCTGCGCGACCGAGCGCTCGAAGTCGGTGAAGGCGTCGAAGACCTCGTGCGCGACCTGGCTCTCGAGGCTGGTGGAGAAGACCGTGCGGCAGATGATGTCCGCCGTGAGGTGGCTCATCATCAGGTCGAGGGAGAAGGGCGCGGCGCTGCGCGCGAGCGTCTCCTCCGCCGCAGCCGCGCCGGCCTCCATCGCGGGAAAGGCGCGGTTGACGCGCATCATGGTCAGCGCCGGGTCGATCATGGCGCGCTGGCGCCGCCAGGTGTCGCCGGAGGAGACGAAGATCGAATCGCCGATCAGCGGGTCGAGTGCCTCCACCATGAGGTCGGATTTCGGGAAGATGCCTTCCGGATCGGCCAGCACATGCCGCACGAGGTCCGGCCGGTTCACGATGATGGTCGATCGCCGCGACCATCCCAGCGGGCCGATCGGCATGCGATAGGCCTCGGCCGGCAGCAGGCCGAGCAGGTTGCCCTCCCCCTCGAGCATGGCGCGGATGAGCGCGATGACCGCCGGCAGGGAGCGCGGATGCGGCGGCTCGAAGGGCGCCCAGGGCGCCGTGGTGACCGCGAGCGCCGCGCTCATTGCGGCCGTCTCGCACGACGCGGCGAACCGCCGCTTTCTGGGCGCTTCACGACCGGCGCACGTCCCTTGCAACTGCGCCATTCCGTTGCTTGACAGCCGCATCTGTCAAGCCTGATTGTCGGCCCAAAGCGCGAGGGCCATCGAAGATGGAACTTCTCCTGTTCCACAGCCTGGTCGCCGCCCACATCGTGACGGGCGCGACGGGTGCACTGGCCTTCTGGGTCCCGGTGATCGGCCGCAAGGGCGGTGCCAATCACCGCTGGTGGGGGCGGCTGTTCAACCGCTGCATGCTCGTTACCGGCTGCCTTGCGATGTGCATGGCGAGCCTCACGCTGATCGACCCGATCGGCACGCATCCGAACCTGGAAGGCCGTTTCGAGCCATCCTTCCTGCGCGGCATCTTCGGCTGGATGATGCTCACCACCGGGCTGCTGACCGTGAACCTCGCCTGGTATGGCTGGCTCGCGGTGCTGAACAAGCGCGGCGGGCATGAGCGCAACCGCACGCCGCTCAACATCGCGCTGCAGTACCTGCTGCTGCTCGCCGCGCTGAACTGCGCGCTGCAGGGCTGGCTGATCGGACAGCCGCTGATGTACGGCATCGCCGTCGTGGGCGTCGCGACGGTGGTGACCAATCTGCGCTTCCTATGGGCCTCGTCGCCCGGGCCGACCTATTGGCTGAAGGAACACGTGAAGGCATTGGTCGGCGCGGGCATCTCCGTCTACACCGCCTTCATGGCATTCGGTTCGGTGCGCATCCTGCCGGAGCTGGCGCTGCATCCCATCATGTGGGCGATCCCATGCGCCACGGGCATCGGCATCATCCTGTGGCATTGGCGCGCGGTGGACCGGCAATTCGCCGCGCGCCGCGCCGTCGCTGCCTGAGGCCGCATGGCTGAACCGCGAGTCATCGTCGTCGGTGCGGGCATGGGCGGGCTCGCGGCCGCCGCCGACCTCGCACGGCGCGGGGCACGGGTGACGGTGCTGGACCGCGCATCCGCCCCCGGCGGCAAGATGCGCCGGGTCGAGGTCGATGGCGTGGGCATCGACGGCGGCCCCACCGTCTTCACGATGAAGTGGATCTTCGACGGGCTGTTCGGCGACGCCGGGCAGCGGTTGGAGGATCACCTGGTCCTGCACGAGGCGGGGATCATCGCCCGGCATGCCTGGCGGCGCGGCGGGCAGCTCGACCTGTTTGCCGACGTGGCGCGGTCCGCCGAGGCGATCGGCGATTTCGCCGGCGCGCGCGAAGCCGCGGCCTATCGCGCCTTCTGCACGCGCGCACAGGGCATCTACCGCACGCTGGTCGGCCCCTTCATCGCCTCGGAACGTCCGTCGCAGTTCGACCTGGTGCGGCGGATCGGCTTCGCGCATGTGGACCGGCTGGTGCGCACATCGCCCTTCGCGACGCTGTGGAACGCGCTCGGCGAGCATTTTGCCGACCAGCGGCTGCGGCAGTTGTTCGCCCGCTACGCCACCTATGTCGGCTGCTCCCCCTTCCTCGCCCCCGCCACGCTGATGCTGATCGCGCATGTCGAACAGGACGGCGTCTGGCTGGTCGAGGGCGGCATGCGGCGCGTGGCCGAGGCCGTGCGTGGCCTCGCGGAATCGCAGGGGGCGACGTTCCGCTTCGGCGTCGAGGTGCGGCGCATCCTTGTGGCACGCGGCCGCGCCACCGGTGTCGAGCTGTCCGATGGGGAGCGCATCGAGGCCGACGCCGTGGTGTTCAACGGCGCGCCGGATGCGCTGGCGGCCGGGCTGCTCGGCGACGGCGCGCGCGCCGCGGCCGAGCCCGTGCCGCGCGAGGCGCGCACGCTTTCCGCCGTGACCTGGTGCATGCACGCCCCCACCGAGGGCTTTGCGCTCGACCACCACAATGTCTTCTTCGCCGAGGACTACCAGGCGGAGTTCGAGACGATCTTCCGCCGCCGCGCGATCGTGCCGGCGCCGACCGTCTATGTCTGCGCGCAGGATCGCGGCGGCGCGGAACGCCCGACCCCCGGCGCGCGCGAACGCCTGCTGCTGCTGGTCAACGCACCGCCGGATGGCGACCGCGCGCCGATGGACCGCGCCGCGACCGAAGCCGTGGGCGAGCGCGCCTTCGCCGTGCTGCGCGACTGCGGCCTGACGGTGCGGCGCGAAGCGGGCGCGGAGGTGGCGACGACACCTGCCGGCTTCCATGCGCTGTTTCCCGCCACGGGCGGGGCGCTCTATGGCCGGCTCGGGCACGGCTTCAACGGCAGCTTCGCGCGGCCCGGGGCACGCAGCGGCGTGGCGGGCCTGTACCTGGCCGGCGGCGGCGTCCATCCCGGCCCGGGCGTGCCGATGGCGACCATGTCCGGCCGTCTGGCAGCGGCACGGCTGCTGGAAGACCGTGCCGGCCGGCGCCGCAGCGTGATCGCGATGAAGGTGGGCCGGTAGCGCGCGATCCCCGGCCTATGCGGTCCGGGCGAAGGCCACGGCGTCCGGCACCACCTGGTCGAGCAGCTTGGCCGAGGAGATCACCCCCGGAACGCCTGCGCCGGGATGCGTGCCCGCGCCCACGAGGAACAGGTTAGTAACCTCCTCGCTGACATTGTGCGGACGGAACCAGGCGCTCTGGAAGAGCTGCGGCTCCAGTGCGAAGGCCGCGCCGTTGACCGATAGCAGCCGGTCGCGGAAATCCTGCGGCGTCATCACGCGGGAGGTGACGAGCGCATCCCCCAGGCCCGGAAGCACGGTCTGCTCGAGCCGCTGCTGGATGGCCGCACGATAAGATTCCGCCTTCGCCGTCCAGTCGGTGCCGCTGCCCAGATGCGGCACGGGGGCCAGCACGTAGAAGGAATCGCAGCCCTCCGGCGCCAGCGAAGGATCACTCGCGCTCGGCCGATGCAGGTAGAGGCTGAAATCCTCGGACAGGCGCTTGTGGGTGAAGATGTCGCGCAGCAGGTCGCCGTAGCGCGGGCCGAGCACCATGGTGTGATGGTAGACGTCGTCGTAGCGGCGCTTCGTGCCGAAGTACCAGACGAAGAGGCTCATGGAGTATCGCGCGCGGGCGATCCTGCGGTCGGTCCAGCGGCGACGCTTGTGGTGGCCGAGCAGCTTCGAATAGGTCCAGGCGACATCGGCGTTCGAGACGACGATGTCCGCGTCGATCCGCTCCCCGGAGGAGAGCGTGACGCCGGTGGCGCGGCCCTGGTCGACCTCGATGCGTGCGACCTCGGCGTTGCAGCGCAGGCTGCCGCCGAGCCGGTCGATCAGCCCCACCATACCCTGCACGAGCGAACCCATGCCGCCCATCGCGTAGTGCACGCCATGCATGCGCTCCAGATGCGCGATCAGGCAGTAATAGGCTGTCGTGGTCAGCGGGTTGCCGCCGATCAGCAGCGGGTGGAAGGAGAAGGCGATGCGCAGCTTCTCGTTCGAGAAGTAGTCGCTGACGCGCGAATAGACCGTGCGGTAGCCCTGCAGCCGGATCATGTCCGGCGCGGCCTTCAGCAGCGTGCCGAAGCGGTGGAAGGGCCGATCGGCGAGTTCCTCGAAGGCGACCTTGTAGATCTTCTCGCTCTCGAGGATGAAGCGTTCGAAGCCGGCCAGATCCTCGGGCGCAATGCGGCGGATCTCGGCGCGGGTGGCCTCGAGGTCGGCGGAACAGCGCATCACCGTGCCGTCGTCGAAGCGGATGAAGTAGAAGGGGTTCATCTCCCGCAGGTCGACATCGTCCGACAGGCGCCGCCCGGCCAGCGACCACAATTCCTCGAGCAGGTAGGGCGCGGTGATGATGGTGGGGCCCGCATCGAAGGTGAAGCCGTCCTGGCGGAACACGTAGGCGCGGCCGCCCGGCGCATCGAGCTTCTCGAGCACCGTCACGCGCCAGCCCCGCGCACCGAGGCGGATCGCAGCGGCGAGCCCGCCGAAGCCGGAGCCGATCACCACGGCATGCGGTCGTGAGTCGCGTGGTGTCTCGTTGCCGTCGCGCGCCATGCTGCATGCCTCCGAAAGAAAAAAAGGGGGGAGCGGACGAGCCGCTCCCCCTACCTATCCCCGGCGGCGACCGGGGAGTGGCGCCGCCGCCGTCATCACTGCGGAACGAGAGCTGCCGACCTGGCAGGTCCGCCGCTGATTGCACGCAGTTCGGGATAGTCCTGGAGCATCGGGGCCCCGTTGAGTGGCTTGTTCAGGCCCCGATGGCATGTGGCGCAGTTGACCATGAGTGCGTCGCCGGCCGGTCCGAGGCGTGCGACGCGAGGGCCCGCTTCCGGCGGGCCATTCGGATTGGCGGCCCAGAGCGGGGTGAGCGGCGCGATGTAGGACATGTTCACGTCGCGCACCATGCGGATGCCGTGCCAGGCGGTCACACGCTGCGGCGGGCTGCTCTCCCACGCCGCGAAGGACCGGCTGTTGTGGCAGAAGGTGCAGTTGACCCCGAGGCTCGAGGACATGTGCATCATCAGCGCGTAGGTGCCCTCGGTCTGCTGGATGCTGGTCGTGTTGTAGCGTGGCAGCGAAGTCTGGCTGATCACGCGGATGTTGCGGTCGCCCAGCAGATAGGGAGAGAAGGGATCGACCGGCATGGAGGACAGCCCCGCCGCCGGCGAGGGGTGGTTCTGTCCGGTCTGCGCCTGCAGGCCGTGCTGCGGCAGCACGGGCGCGGACCAGACCTCGGCAGGCACGGGCCGGCCGCGGTGGCAGGTGTAGCAGGTGACGCCCGTCTGCCCGACATGCGGATGGTTGTTGATGGTGCGCACCATCTGCAGCATCCGGCGCGCGACCACCTTCGTGTAGACCTCGTCGGACGCCATGTTCTCGACGTTGTGGCAATAGGCGCAGCCATTGCCCTCGTCGCGCACCGCCTGCGGGACGATCCATTCCGTCATGGACTGCATGATCCGCAGGAACTGGGAATTCGACAGTTCGCCAAGAAGTTGCACGTTCTGATAGATCGCGCTGGCGCGGTCGCCGTCATTGTCGGCGGCCTCGGGCGCGGCGGGCACCTGGCTCGCCGCCACCGTGGTGGCACGCAGGCGCGGATTGACGACCGTGCCCATCGAGGTACCGCGGAAGCCGCCCTGCGTGGTCTGCACCGGGGGCCGCTCGAAGGTCGGCACCAGGATCGCCGCGAGGACGAGGGCGCCGACGGCAGCGCCCACCTTAAGGTTGAAGGTGCTCATCGCGCCGCTCCCTGCGTGATCGAAGGATCGACCGTCGCCGGCCACGGCGTCGGGTAGGCAGGGGCGAAGTGGCGATCAACCGCCCAGAGGTACCAGTTGTCGACCACCGTGCCGGTCAACAGGATCCCGATGCCGCCCGCGATCGGGCAGAGCACGGCGAACCACCAGGCCCAGCGGTGGATGCTCTCGAAGGTGGCGTTGAAGCCCATCGTCCAGCGCCAGAACAGGCCACCGCGCTCGGCTGCGGTGCCACGGTTGAGCGTGAGCTCGATCTCGCGCTCGCCGCCGTAGCGACCAAGGGCGAGGATGGTCGCACCGTGCATCGCAAACAGCAGGGTCGACCCGTAGAGAAAGACGATGCTGAGCGCGTGGAACGGGTTGTAGAACAGGTTCCCGTATCGGATGGAGAAGGCCGCGGTCCAGTCGAGGTGCGGGAAGATGCCGAAGGGCACCGCCTCGCTCCAGGAGCCCATGGCGATCGGGCGGATGAAGCCCAGCACCAGGTAGAGCCAGATGGCGGCAGCGAAGGCCCAGGCCACATGCGTGCCCATGCCGAGCGCACGTGCCCGGCGATAGGTGCGAACCCACCACAGCAGGATCGACATCGTCAGGAAGAAGCCGGCGACCAGCCACCAGCCGCCTTCGCGCATCGGCGGGAAGCGCAGCCCATGCTGAGGGCCAGGTGGTTCGAGCGCGAGCCAGAAGAGCTGCCGGACGAACTGCAGCGGGTTCCAGTTCACCGAGGCCAGCATGTTCAGCCCGATGATCTCGAAGGCGATGAAGCCAAAGAGCAGCGAGAGGATGCCGGTGTAGCCAAGGTAGATCGGCCCGATCTGCGCATCGCCCAGGCGGCCAAAGAGATGGACCTCGGTCGGCGTACCGTCCCGGGCGTCGTTGTCGGGACCGAGCGGGATGCCCGGGTAGGGTGTCGGTCCGCGGACCTGCACCCGGGTGAAGATGTTCTGGTATTCGGCCATGGTGTCTGCCCTTTCCTTCCCGTCAGTTCCAGATCGGCAGGTTCAGCCACCAGCCCCACCATTCGGGCCAGCCCCGCGTCCAGAAAGGACCGCTGATCACGATGCACACGGCGCTCCAGAACCCGGCCGAGAGCGCGAGGAACAGCCCCAGGCGGTGAATGCCCAGCGTGCCGATCGAGTACCCGATGAAGTCGCGGAAGAACGTGTTCTCATGCTCGGGCGCCTTCACCGGTTCGCCTTCGGGCGGGTTCAGGGCCGAGAGCACCAAGCCGCCGTGCAGCGAGAGCGCGAAGGTCGTGGTGAAGAAGAACGACACCGCGATCATGTGTGCCGGGTTGTAGTGGAAGTGCAGGTACTGGTAGCCGACGTTGGACACCCAATCGAGGTGGCTCCAGATGCCGTACGGGAAGGCATGGCCCCAGCCGCCCATCAACACCGGGCGGATCACCACCAGCGTGATGTAGGCGAAGACCGCCACACCATAAGCGATCGGGATGTGGTACCCCATGCCGAGCTTTCGGCTGATCTCCGCCTGGCGCAGGGCCCAGGAGACGAAGGCGCCGATCGCGCAGATCGTGATCATCTGCCACAACCCGCCTTCGCGCATCGGCGCCAGGCGCAGGCCGTAGGAGAGATCCGGCGGCGCGATGTTGATCAGCCACGGATTCCAGGTGCCCTGGATCGCAGCCCCCATCAGGATCAGCACCGTGCCGACGACGGTGAAGAAGATCGTGGTCACGCCGAAGAAGCCGACCCAGAACGGTCCGACCCAGAAGTCGAACAGGTCGCCGCCGACCAGGGTGCCTCCGCGGACACGGTATTTGCGTTCGAAACTCAGCATGGCCATCGCTTCAACTCCTCCCTCGGGCGGTTGCGTTCCGCCGTCCGGTCACGGCCGTCGGGTGTGCGGGCGAGGCCCCATGCGGGGCCTCGCCCAGTCCGCCGCGTACGCGGCGTGGGTCGCGGGTATCAGCCCCCGACCCGCTGGCCGGGCACGAAGGTGGGCGACGTCGCGCACCAACCCCAGTGGTCGCAGTAGCGCGGCGAGCTCATGACCACGAAGTGAAGGATCGTCGCCACGGCCATGACACCGGCCGCACCGAGGAAACCCACGCGACGCGCGTCGATCACCATCCAGATCTTATGCATGATCTATTTCCCTCTTCCCGTTCGGCTTCAGAAGAAGCGCCAGTCGGGCGGGACCATCTGGCCGGTATAGACCAGTGGCCTCCAGAGCCAGACGAGGATATGGGCGCCCATGGAGGCGAAGACCGCGAAGACCCAACCCTGGACTACCAGGCGGTGGACCTCGCGGGCCTGCTCCTCCGTAAGACGCGTAGTACGTGCTTCGGTCATTGGGAGACCTCCACATTCGCCTTTCGGCGGTTACCGCGCATACCCCGCGCGGCTGGGATCGCCTTGGCGGCAAGCCGCCCTGGTCGACTGGTGGCGCGGCCCTGTGCAGGGCGGCGCGATGTGTGTGGCCAGGCGCGGAACATCACGCGCCCTCCAGTTCAAGGCTGAGCGCCACGCGCTCGGCGGTGACGCAATCTTCGCGGGCCGCGCGTGCGTCGCGTTCAATGCGTTCGCGCAGGCGCTTCGCGGCCGAGATGCGCAGCAGGAAGGGCTCGCTCTCGACCATGCGGTCGAGCAGCGCGACCGCCTCGGGCTCCCAACGCTCGCTCGGGCGCGCCGGCGTCGGCTCCACCTTGTCCATCTCGGTGGCGAGCGGAAGGATGTGGAACAGCGCGTCGAACAGCGCGTTGCAGTATTCTTGCACGATGTAGGTCGCGCCGGCGTAGCCCATGAAGGGCGTGCCAGTGGCGCGGCGAATGATTGCGCCGGGGAAGGACGCCGGAATGTAGGCGGCACGGCAGCCCGCTTCCTGCGCATACATCCTTTCGTTGAAGGACCCGAAGATCACCAGCGGCGGCTTGGCCTTGATGGCCTCGCGCACCGCCTGGTTGTCAGGCTTCTCCCCGGGCTTGCGGGCGAAGGAAAAGGCGCAGGGCACGCCCATCTCGTCCGACAGGAAGCGCGTGAGGCCGCGGCTGTAGGTCTCGGTCGCGTGCACGCCGAAGGCGGCGGTGGCGAAGAAGTCCTGCGTGACCGAGCGCCACAGGTCCCAGATCGGCTTGATGGTGCTGTGCTTCTCGCGCTCGATGAAGGGCTCGGCATCGAGGCCGGTTAGCTCACCGAGCTTGCGCAGGAAATTCGTGGTGGCGAAGATCCCGAAGGGCGCCATGAGGTACGGGCGCTCCAGCGTCTCGCACAGTCGGCGCCCGAATTCCCGGTACATGCAGATGTTCACATCCGCATCGGGCAGCTTGCCGATATCCTCGACATGGCTGCCGAGCGGGAAGACCAGGTTGATCTCGCAGCCGATGCCTTCGACCAGCCTGCGGATTTCCGCGAGGTCCGAGGGCATGTTGAAGGTGCCGTAGATCGGCCCGATGATGTTGACGCGCGGCTTCTCGCCATCCTTGCGCACGCGCGGCTTGATCTTGCCGCGCTTGGAGCCGAATTCGGTCCACAGCCAGTTGATGGCGCGGTCCGCCGACTGCCACTGGTCCTCGTCGATGGTGCGCGGGACGAAGCGCTGCAGGTTCGACCCTTGCGGCGTCACGCCACCACCGATCATCTCGGCGATCGACCCGGTCACCACCACCGCGGGCAGGTCTGGATCCTGCGTGGCGGCCGCGCGCTTCATCGGCCCTTCGGTGCCAGTCTGTGACAGCGCGCCTTCGTCGAGGCCCGTCACAACGATCGGCAGCTCATGCGGCGGCAGCGCATCGGTGTAGTGCAGCACCGCCGTGACCGGCAGGTTCTCGCAGCCGACGGGGCCGTCGATGATCACACGCAGCCCGCGGACGGCGGAGAAGGCGTAGACGGCGCCCCAGTAGCCCCCTGCCCGGTCGTGATCGAGGACGAGCATGCTCAGGTCCCCACCGCTTCTTCGGCCTTGGCCTTCGCGGCGCGCAGCTTGCGCTGGCGCTCGCGGAAGCCTGGCGGATCGGAGGGCTTCGCGCGGAAACCGTAGCCCGCGCCATCGGGCGTGCCGACACCTTCGAAGAAGCCGACCATGCGCGACATGCGTTCGCGCTGCCCGGTCTGCGCCGCGACGATGCCCGCGAGCGATGCCGCGCCGGCCGGCCCGAACAACGGACGCGCACTCACCATATTGGTGAAGTAGAGCGCGGGGATGCCGAGTTCCTTGGCCTTCTGCACAAGCGGCGTCGTGCCGAGCGCCAGGTCGGGGCGCACATCCTTCATCGCCGCGAGGTCCTGCTCGAGCGAGGCGCGGTACTGCACATGCACCCCGCGCGCCTCGAGCCACTCGCGGTCGGCATTGCTCCATTCGGTGCGCGGGCAGGCGGTGCCCACATAGGGCACCTCTGCGCCGGCCTCGACCAGCAGGCGCGCGACCAGCAGTTCCGAACCTTCGTAGCCTGAGACCGTCACGCGGGCCTTGACCGGCGCCGCGGCCAGCGCCCCGGCGATGGCCGGCAGGAAGCGCTGCTTCGCGCCATCGATCTTCGCCTGCGGCAGGCCGGCCGCACCGCCGATCGCGTCCAGCCAGGCGGCCGTGCCATCGACACCGACAGGGCCAGAGCCCACCACCGGCCGTCCCGCGGCTTTGAACTCGCGGATGCTCGCCGTGTAGAAGGGATGGACTGCGGCCGCGACCACGCAATCAAGCGCGGCGTAAAGGTCGCGCCACTCGCGGCACGGCGTGGACGGCGCCAACGACAGCCCCATCGCCGCCAGCATCGCGCCGACACCCGGCGGATCGCCCGGGAACATCTCGCCGATCAGCGAGACGGTGGGTTCGCCCTCGATCAGGTTGCGCGGACGGGCCACGGGGCCGGCCTCGGCCTCGGTGCGGGCGTAGCGCAGCATCGCACCGGCCAGCACATCCTTGGCTTCCGCGTGGGTCGGCACGCCGAAGCCCGGCACGTCGATGCCGATGATCCGCACACCGTTGATCTGCTTGGGCAGTAATTCGAGCGGCACGCCGGAAGCGGTCGGCACGCAGAGGTTGGTGATGACCACCGCGTCGTAGTCCTCGGGCTTCGCCGTCGCGTGCACCGCGTCGCGGATGTCCTCGAAGAGCTTGCCGGTGACCAGCGTCTCGGAATTGAAGGGCACGTAGCCCACGGTCCGCTTGGCACCGTAGAAGTGGCTCGTGAAGGTCAGGCCATAGACGCAGCACGCACTGCCCGAGAGGATCGTCGCCACCCGCTTCATACGCAGGCCCACGCGCAGTGACCCGAAGGCCGGGCACATGGATTGCGGCTGGTCGTGCGGCCCCTTTGGATAGTCGGCGGCCAGGCGTTCCATCGCCTCGCCCTTCCCGGCCGCACGTGCGGCCTCCAGCATGGTCTCGCGACCGCCGTGGCAACCGCCATCAGAGGCGGGCGGCGGACCGGCAGGAGGGAGAGCGTCCATCACTCAGGCGCCCTCGTAGACCACTTCGAGGGAGGGCTTGGTGATCACCTCGGCGCCGCACATGTCTTCCATCGTCGCCGGGTCCAGCACCACGCCGCGGCCGACCGCCTCGCCCTTGAAGAGGCCGAGCAGTTCGTCATGCGTCAGCGGCTTCGGGCGCAGCGGCGGGGCTTCCGCCACCTGAACGCCCAGCGCCTGGAACAGCGCGCCCCACTGGCTGTCGGGCGTGCCGATGATCTCGTAGTTCGCGCTCTTGCGACGAATGTCGTCATCCTGCGGGATGGCGGCCAGGACCGGGATGCCGGCGGCGGCGGCGAAGGCCGCGGCCTCCCCGGTTCCATCATCCTTGTTCACCACCATGCCGGCGACGCCGACATTGCCACCCAGCTTGCGGAAGTATTCCACCGCCGAGCAGACGTTGTTCGCGACATAGAGTGACTGCAGGTCGTTCGACCCGACGACGATCACCTTCTGGCACATGTCGCGGGCGATCGGCAGGCCGAAGCCGCCGCACACCACGTCGCCCAGGAAGTCGAGCAGCACGTAGTCGAAGTCCCACTGATGGAAGCCCAGCTTCTCCAGCAGCTCGAAGCCGTGGATGATGCCGCGCCCGCCGCAGCCGCGTCCCACTTCCGGTCCGCCGAGCTCCATCGCGAAGACACCATCGCGCTTGAAGCAGACATCGCCGATCTGCACCTGCTCGCCGGCGAGCTTCTTCTTGGACGAGGTCTCGATGATGGTCGGGCAGGACCGACCGCCGAACAGCAGCGAGGTGGTGTCCGACTTCGGGTCGCAGCCGATGAGCAGCACGCGCTTGCCCTGCTGCGCCATCATGTAGGACAGGTTCGCCAGGGTGAAGGACTTGCCGATCCCGCCCTTACCGTAGATGGCAATGACCTGGGCCTGCTTCTTCACCTCGCCGGTATGCACCGGGTCGGGCTCGATCGACGCTTCGGCGCGCAGTGTTGCGGCCTGGCTGGCCGCAGGAGAGAAGCCGGTCGGGGCGTTCATGCACAATCTCTCCAGTCGAGGACCATCTTGAGGCAGGCCGGGTCGGTAAAGGCCTGCGCGTAGGCCTGGGGGGCACGTTCGGCGGCTTCCTGGTGCGTCACCAGGCCATCGAGCCGCAGCAGTCCTTCCGCGATCGCGTCGCGTGTCGCGCGCAGGTCGGCCTCCTGCCATTCGGCGGCGATCCGGATGCGCGCCTCGCGCATGAAGGCCGGCGGGAAGGAGAAGCCGATGCGGTCGCTGTAGAACCCCGCGAGGACGATCTCGCCGCCCGGCGCCATGCGCTGGACCAGCAGGTCGATGATGTCGCTGTCGCCGCTCACGTCGTAGATGCTGCGGTAGTCGCGCCGCACGTCGGCGTCGGGATCCACCACCTCATAGCCCTGCGCACCGGCGCGGCGTGCCGCGTTGCGTTCCCACACCACCGGCGCACCACCCTGGAGCACCGCGATGCGTGCCAGAAGCCGCCCGAGTACGCCGTGCCCGACGATCAGGTCCGGCAGCGCCGCACCCGGCGCAGCCATCGCGTGCCAGGCGGTGGCGGCCAGCGCCAGCAGCACGCCCTCGGCCCCCGTCGCGTCGTCGAGCAGCACGGCCCGCTTGTCCGGCACCACGAGCCGCGCCGCAGCGCCACCGAACAACCCGCGCACGTCGCCGAAGCAGCGCGCACCGGCGACGAACACCCGCTCGCCGGGGCGACGCGTGGCCTGGCTGCCGGCGGCGATCACGCGTCCAACCGACTCGTAGCCCGGCACTAACGGATACCCCATGCCCGGGAAGTGCGGCATGCGGCCCGACCAGAGCAGGCGCTCGGTGCCGGTGCTGATGCCACTCCATTCCACGGCAACGACGATGTCGTCGTCGCCAGGCGGGGTGAGGGTGAGTCGGCTGAGCACGAGGTCCTCGGGGGCCTTCAGCAGGACTGCGATGGTATCCACGGCGGCCCTCCCAGGAGCAGGTTGTAAGTCAGCGTAAAGTGACAACAAAAACTGTCAAGCCAAACTGACAGCGAGTCGGGCGTCATGACGCCACCGCCGCCAGCACGGCGCGCGTCAGCAGCGGCGTCGGCGTTGACAACATGCGACTTTCCGAGAAACCGGCGGCCGCAAGCATGCTGCAGATTTCTTCGGGTGTGCGCGGACGGCCACGCCCCATCGCCAGCAGGTAGAAGCCGAAATACGCCTCGCCCATCGGCTCGGCGCCGCTGGTCCCCGCCATGGGTTCGGCCAGCAGCAGCGCTCCGCCCGGCGGAAGCGCGGCGCGAATCCGGCGCAGCAGGCCGAGTGCCACGTCGTCGTCGTGGTCGTGCAGCACCCGTACCAGCGTGATCAGGTCGGCACCGCGCGGGAGCTCGTCCTGCGTGAAGTCGCCGCCATGCACGCTCGCGCGCGCACCGAGTCCCGCTGCGGCGAACCGCGCACGCGCTTCCTCGGCCACTGCCGGCAGGTCGAACAGCATCAGCTCGATGCGCGGCGTCTCAGCCGCCACCGCGCGCAGGAAGGCGCCGTTGCCTCCGCCGACATCGAGCACGCGCGCGTGCCGGTCGAAGCGGTAGCTGGCCAGTACTTCCTCGGCCACCATCGGCTGGCTCGCCGCCATCAGCGCCGTGTAGTCGCGGATGCGATCGGCGCTGACCGCGCCAGGCTGCTCCGCACCGGAATAGGCCCAGTAGTCCGACAGCGCGTTGCCGCCGCGCGGACGGCGCAGCATCGCCACCGGATCCGCGAGGTCGGCGTAGAGCATGGCGTGGTGCTCGACCATCGCCGCGATGCCATCATTGCCGATCATCGCGGCGCCGAGCTGCCCCAGCGTCCAGGCGCCATCGCTGCGCCGCGCGGTGAGCTGCAGCGCCGCCGCCGCGGCCATCAGTCGTTCGGTCGCCTCAGGGCTCAGCGAGAGACGCGGCGCGAGTCGCTCCGTCGTCAGCGGCGCTTCCGCCAGGATCGCAAACACACGCAGCCGCACGCAGGCCAGCAGCACCTGGGTGTAGACGAAGCCAGCGCAGAGATCGAACAGCGCCCGCGCCCGCCGCCGCGCGAAGGGCCGCGTGAGCGGGAAGCGCGCGGCCCAGCGGCGGAAGCCGGGCTTCGCCGCCAGCCCCTCGCGGACGGCGCGGAATCGGTCGAGCCACGAGACCTGCGGCGCCGCGCCCAAGGTGTCGGCCCCCGACATGCGTCGGGCGCTCAGGCCGCTGCCAGCTTCGCCGGCAACAGGCGGCGCGTCTCCGCCAGGATCAGGCCGCGCAGCACCGTTTGGCCCGGGCAGTCGGGAATCGACGCCACCGCGCCATCGGCCAGCATCGAAAGCCGCGCGACCGCACCCTTCAGCCCGAATTCCGCAACCGCGCTCGGCCGCCCGAGCGCCTTGTCGCGCCCGACCGGCTTGCCGATGGTGGCTTCGTCCTCGACCGCATCGCGCAGGTCGTCCGCCACCTGGTAGGCCTCGCCCAGCCGGTCGCCGAGCAGGCGCCAGGCCTCGGCGTCGGTCGACCCTGCGGCGGCGGCGCCAGCCACCGCGGCGGCCGCGAACAGCGCCCCGGTCTTCTGCCGCTGGTAGTCCGAGAGGTTCACCGCCGGTTCGCATTCCCAGGCCTGGCCAGCGACGATCCCGAAGGGCACGCCGACGCCATCGCCGACCGCGCCGATCACATGGCCAAGTCGCTCCGGCGCGCAGGGCGCGGCGCGCGCCAGCGTCTGGAAGGCCAGGATGATCAGCGCATCGCCTGCCAGCACCGCCAGCGGCTCGCCGAAGGCGCGATGCACGGAGGGCTTGCCGCGGCGCGTATCCGCATCGTCGAAGCAGGGCATGTCGTCATGCACGAGCGACGCGCAGTGCAGCAGCTCGATCGAGGCCGCCGCCGCGCTGGACAGCCGCGGGCGGTCGTCGCCGCAGGCCATGGCGACCGCCAGCGTCAGGCGGGGGCGGATGCGCGCGCCCTTCGGGAAGACGGCGTGGCGCATGGCCGCGGCCAGGCGCGGCGGTGCGCCGGTGGCCTCGGCCAGCAGGACGGAATCGGCCAACGTGCTCTCGATGCGTGTCGCGGGATCCATCGTCTGACCTTTCCCTCCGGCGTGGCGGGCGCGGGGTGCCGCGCGGCGATGGCGAAACACGTCCGTCATCACATCCTGTCGGATTGAACTGTCAACTTATTCTGACAGTGCCGTCAACGGCTTTCCCAGCCTCCCCCCTTCGTTCGCGACAGAAACGCACCATCTGCCTGCTGCGGAGCGCCTGTCGGCACCCGCCGGCAGGGTCCATCCGCACTGCACATCGCGGAGGACAAGATGGCTCGAGCCTTGATGTCGACGGCGCCGCTGGCGCCCGCCGTGCCTGAACTGCGCCGCATCGGCGTGGCCGACCTGCGCGACGCGCTCTCCCGCGGCCTCGATGACTTCCTCGCCGCACCCACCCAGCTCTTCTTCCTCGGGCTGCTCTATCCCGTGATCGGCTTCGTCGCGGCACGGGCGGCCTGGGGCGGTCCGCTGCTGCCACTGCTCTACCCGCTGCTGGCGGGCCTTTCGCTGATGGGCCCGGTGATGGCCATCGGCCTCTATGAGATCAGCCGGCGGCGCGAGCAGGGGCACGCCGTCTCCTGGCTGGACGCCTTCGCCGTGCTTCGCTCGCCCGCTATCCTGTCGATCGCCGCGCTGGGGCTGATGCTGCTTGGCATCTTCCTGTTCTGGCTGGTCGCGGCGCAGGTCATCTATGGCAGCACGGTCGGCGCGGCGCCGCATGCGACTCTGGGCGCGCTGCTGCACGACGTGCTCGACACGCCGGCGGGCTTGCGCATGCTGCTGCTCGGCAATGCGGTCGGCGGTGCCCTGGCGGTGCTCGTGCTGGTGCTCACGGTGGTGTCCTTCCCGATGATCCTCGACCGCGGGGTCACGCCCGGCCTCGCGATCCGCACCTCGATCCGCGCGGTTGCGCTGAACCCGGGCGCAATGGCGCTGTGGGGCATGGTCGTGGTGGCGGGCCTGGTGGTCGGCACCCTGCCGCTGTTCATCGGCCTGGCCGTGGTGGTGCCGGTGCTCGGGCATGCCACCTGGCACCTTTACCGCAAGGTGGTGGTGGCCTGAGGCCGCGCTACCAGCGTACCTCGAACATGCAGGCGGGCGCGCCGCAGGCTTCGCAGGCGGTCTCCTTCACCCGCGCCATGGGATGCACCAGGGCGCGGAACAGGCCCTCGAAAGTGGCGGCATAGTAGTCGCAGACCGGCGCCGGCGCCTGCACGCCGCGGGCGAGCGGACCGCCCGCGATGGCGAAGCGCGCCCCGCGCCCGTGCAGCACGCTGAACCGCCCGCTGCCGGCGAAGGTCCAGGCGTGGCGGCCGATCGCCGCCAGCAGGATGCGCGCGGCGATGCGTGCCGGCAGCCGCGGCAGCACCAGGCGTATGACGCGCGGGATGCGGTGCGCGATCAGGTAGTCCGCGGTGCGGCGCCCGGCATCCGTGGCGATGGCGGCGGCCTGGTCGGGCAGGCGTGCCCGCAGCGCGGCGTGCAGCGCGATCACCTCCGCTTCATCGACCATGCGCTCGGGCGGCTCCGCGAGGCGATCCCGAAGCCCCGCCCCCGCGAAGACCGCGATCGTCTCGGCATGCCCGCGCAGGGCGTCCAGCGACTCGGCAAGGCGCGTCACCGCATTCGGCCCGATACGGCCCGTCGCTCCGGACACGGCGCTAGTCTCCCTGCAGCGGCGCCCTTTCGCGCCCCGCCGGCGCGGCGGCGACCGCGTCCATCTGCGACTCGGTCAGCTGCTCCTCGCCGCCGCCACAGGCGCGTATCTCCGCATTCGCCGCCGGAATCTTCACCTTCGGGCGATGCATGGTCTTCCACATCGCGTTGTGCGGCGCGCGCGCCGCCTCGGTCGTGAGCGTGCGCGAGTCGTCGAAGTGGAAATCGACCTTCTTCTTCGACTGCGGCCCCCAGTAGCCGACCTTGCCGAGGTCGTAGAAGGTGCGTTGGAAGCCCGACTTCGCGAAGGCCCAGAGGCAGCCGAGCATATAGCGCCGCTTCACCTTGTCGCGGATCCACGGATAGCCGAGGAAGGTTTTGCGCAGGTAGAAGCGCCGGTAGTTGTGCATGGTGCGGTCGAGCAGCGTGGCGCGGTCCATCGCGTCCGGCTTCATGATCGGCGTCACGAAATTGTACTTGGAGAAGTCGAACACCTCGACCTTGTCACCCAGCTCCTGGAACAGGTCGTTGAACGGCCAGGGCGTGTACATGGCCCAGTTCGCCATGTCCGGATCCCAGTCGAGCGCCATGCGGTAGGTCTCTTCCAGCGTCTCGACCGTCTCGTTCTCGAGGCCGACGATGAACTGCGCCTCGGCGACGATGCCGTTCGCGCGCAGCAGCTGGATCGCCTTCTTGTTCTGCGCGACCGTGGTCTCCTTGTTGAAGCGGTCGAGCTTGAGCTGCGCCGCGGCCTCGGTGCCGAGCGAGATGTGGATGAGGCCCGCCTTGCGATAGAGCGGCAGCAGCGCCTCGTCGCGCAGGATGTCGGTGACGCGCGTGTTGATGCCCCAGAGCACGGGCAGGTTGCGCTCGATCAGCGCCTCGCAGAACTCCACGAACTTCTTCTTGTGGATGGTGGGTTCCTCGTCCGCCAGGATGAAGAAGCCCACGCCGTGGTTGCGCACCAGGTCCTCGATCTCGTCCACCACCTTGCGCGGGTCGCGCACCCGGTAGTCGCGCCAGAACTTCCACTGGCTGCAGAAGGAACAGGTGAAGGGGCAGCCGCGCGCGAGGTTCGGGATCGCGACCTTGGTGTTCATCGGAATGTAGACGTAGTTGGACCAGTCCAGGATGCCCCAGTCGGCGACGATGCGGTCCACCTCCTTGATCGGCGGGCAGGCGGGGGTGGCCTTCACGATGCCCTCGGCATCCAGGAACGCGATGCCCTTCACGCTGTCGCGCCCCGTCGGCCAGCGGCCTTCGTCGATGCAGCGCACGAGGTCGAGCAGCACCTGCTCCCCTTCCCCGCGCACCACCACGTCGATCCACGGGGCCTCGGCCAGCACCTGCGGGTACATGAAGGTGCCGTGGATGCCGCCGAGCACCGTCACGGCGCCGGGGCAGGTCTCCTTCGCCAGCTTCAGCAGCGACTCCGCCTCGTAGATCGCCGGCGTGATCGCCGTCGCACCGATCAGGTCGGGCTTGAGCGCCGCGAGACGTTCGCGCACCTGGTCATGCGTCAGGTGGTTCGTCATCGCGTCGATGAAGGTGATGTCGGTGTAGCCCGCCGCCTTCAGGAAGCCCGAGAGATACGCGACCCAGGAGGGCGGCCAGTTGCCCGCGATCTCGGCGCCGCCGGAATGGTAGTTCGGATGAATGAGGACGATGCGCATCCCTGGGCTCCCGCCGCATCCAGCGCGGCGTGGAGCAGGCTGGGGTGCTTCAGGCCCCCCGCGCCTTGCGATATGTCAATCTGCGTTGACGGTTGACACATTGTAGGATCGCCGCCCGCCGTCGCGGTCGATCTGGTCCATCATTTCGAGCGCCCAGACAAGGCGCGATCCCCAGCCGCGCGGGATCAGCCCGCGCGGTCGGGGTGAGGCGGCTACAGCATCGACCAGGTAGGACGCCGCCTCGCAGGGCGGCTCCCCTGCCCCATCGCGCCCTCCGACCAGCGCGCCGGCCGCGCGCGCCAGCAGCACCGCCTTGCGCCAGCCCGGCACCACCGCGCGGCGGTTGATGGAATCGAGTCCGTTGCGCTCCACCTCGCGTCCGATCTCGGCGTAGATCACCCGCGCCGCGCCAATCCCGGCGCGGCAATCGCGGGGCAGCAACGCGATGCCGGCGCTCGCACGCGCATAGTGCACGTCAGCCGCCGCCAGCAGCCGCGCGGTCAGCCGCCCGATCGCCGCCGTGAAGCGCGGCGCGGCGAGGAATTCCTCCGGCGCGATGCCTTCCTCGCGCAGCCAGGACAGCGGCAGGAAGAGCCGTCCCTCGCGCGCATCCTCGCCGATGTCCCGCGCGATGTTGGTCAGCTGCATCCCGAGGCCGAGGTCGCAGGCGCGTGCGATCGCGTCCGTATCGCGCACGCCCATCAGCAGCGTCATCATCACGCCGACGGTGCCCGCGACGCGCGTCGCATAGGCTTCGAGCTCGGCCATGTCCTCGTAGCGCCGTCCGACCGAATCCCAGGCGAGGCCTTCCAACAGCGCCTCGGGCAGGGTGCGCGGGATGCCGAAATGGTGCACCACGGCGGCGAAGGCGCGATCCACGGGATCATCCTGCGGCGTGCCGGCATAGGCGGCATCGAGCCTGGCCGAAAGCCGCAGCATCGCCGCCTGCTTGCTCTGCGACAGGTCGATCTCGTCATCCGCCACGCGGCAGAAGGCATAGAGCGCGGTGGCCGGTGCCGCGATCCGCCGCGGCAGCAGCATCGATGCGGCGTGGAAGGACTTCGACCCGCCCGCCAGCAGGTGCCGGCAATGGGCGAGGTCCAACTCGGCAATCCGGAAACCGGTCATGTGTCCTCCCGTTCCATCCGCCGCCTGACCCGGCGCGTGGCGAAGTAGACAAGCGCAGCCACGACCGGGACCGCAATGCCGGTCACGACGTCGTCGCGCAGCGGCAGGCGCGTATCCGACACCGCCTTGGCGGCATAGGCGATCAGCCCGACCACATAATACGTGATGGCGGCGACCGAGAGCCCCTCGACGGTCTGCTGCAGGCGCAGCTGCTGACGCGCGCGACGGTCCATGGAGGCCAGCAGCGCCTGGTTCTGCCGCTCGCGCGTGAGGTCGACGCGCGTGGAGAGCAACTGCGTGGCGCGCGCCACGCGCTGCGAGAGCATCTCCTGCCGCTGCGCCATCGCGAGGCAGGTATTCATCGCCGGCGCGAGGCGCCGCTCGGTGAATTCGCGCACCGTCTGCATGCCCTCGATGCGGCCCTCGCGCAGGTCCTCGATGCGGCGTTGCACGATCTCGTAATAGGCCGCGGCCGCGGCGAAGCGGTAGCGGTTGCGCGCCTCCCCGCTCTCGGTCTCGGCCGCCAGGCGCGTCAGGCGGTCGAGCAGCACGGGCTCGTCATTCTCCCCGCAGCCCACCAGCGCATCGGCCACCGCGGCGAGTTCGCGCTCATGTGCCGCCAGCACCGGCGAGAGCTCGCGCGCCAGCGGGAAGGCGAGCAGCGCCATGACGCGGTAGGTGTCGATCTCGAGCAGCCGCTGCACGATGCGCCCGGCCTGGCGTTCGCCGGTGCCGCGATCCAGCAACAGGAAGCGGCTGAAGCCGTCGGCCTGGATGCGGAAGTCGGTGACAGCCGTCGCACGCCCGCCGCTTACCTCGGCGCCGAGCAGGTGGTTGCCCGCGAAATAGCGCGCCGAGAGCGCGGCGAGGTCGAGCGGCGCGCCATCATCGGGCACCAGCGCCACATGTTGCGCGGCGATCACCTGGCCGGGCAGCGCCTCGATCCAGTCGGCCGGCAGGACATTGAAGGCGGTGGTGGCGAAGGGATCCGCCGCCACGCCGGGCACGATCACCATGAAGCGGCTGAACTCGGTATGCCGTTCCCACTTCAGGCGGAAGGGGCCGAGGTCGGCGCTGTAATGGGCCGAACCGGCCTCGGGCGCCGGTGCGCCGTAGCGCCGCGCCAGGTCCTGCAAGGCCGAGAGCGCCTGGTCGCGCGGCGCGCCCTCGGGCGGGATCAGCGCCAGGTGCGAGATGCGGCAGGGTGGTGCCAGCGCCTCGGGCGGGCGCGCATGCACCTCGTCGTTCAGCTCGACGCGCAGCGGATGGGAGGCCGGAAGGCTCACGGCTCCGCCATCTCCGCAAGGAGTTCGCGCAGCAGCAGTTCCGCCACGACACCAGACCGTTCCTCATGCGCCAGGTGGCCGAGGCGCGGCAGCGTCTCGATCCGCGCGCGCGGCAGGATCTCCTGGATGCGCCGCGCCTTGGCCGGCGCGATGGTGCGGTCATTCGCCCCCACCACCAGCAGCAGGTCCGCGCGCAGCCGCGGCAGGTCGCGCAGCAGCGGCCGCAGGTCCCAGTTCGCCATCATGCGCAAGGCACCCGAGAGATGACCCGCGCGCCGGAACAGCCGTGCGTAAAGATCGACCCCGCGCGAATCGATGGTCGACCCGGTGTCCCGCAGCAGCCGTTCCGCCACGGCGCGGTTCGCCGCGCGCCAGGCGAACAGCTTCGGTACGAAGGGCAGTCCCACCAGCAGCCGCGCTGCGCGCGTGAAGAAGGCGGCGTGCTCCTCGCCGAGCGGCGTGAGCGCACCGTTCAGGCAGACCACCTCGCGCGGCGCGATCCGCCCGTCCAGCACCATGCGCAGTGCGACGGCGGCACCCGCGGAATGGCCGACGACGAGGTCCGGCTTCACGTCCAGCACGCCCAGCAGCGCATCCACCAGCCGCGCCATGCCCGGCAGGGTCAGCCCCTGATCGCCCGGCATGCCGGTGAAGCCGTGGCCGGGCAGGTCGGGTGCGACCACCCGCGCGTCGCGCGCCAGCAGCGGCAGCACGTCGCGCCAGGAATGCGTCGCCGCCGCGGTTCCGTGCAGCAAGAGCACGACCGGGCCCTGCCCCGCCACCTGCACATGCCAATCGATCCCGCCGGCGCGCAGGAAGCGGCTGTGATCGCGGTTCGGCCAGTCGCGGCCGTCGACCTGCCAGGCGGGGCGGTCGCTCATGGTCAGGCCGCCGCGTCGCGCACGGCGCCCGACAGGCGCGCCGCATCGGCCATCGGCAGAGGCAGGTAGCGCGCGCCCATTGCCGCCGCGAGGTCCTTGGCGAATTGCTGCGGCCGCGGCGCGGTATCGACCAGCAGCGCCGGCACGGCGGCGATGCGCAAGGGCTTCGCGGCATCGAGCGCATCGGCCTCCGCCTGCGCCCGCCCGCCGGTGCCATCGCGCGCCACATTGGCGCGGCCATCGGTCAACAGCACCAGCAACGGCGTGCGCCCAGCGCGCCGGCAGGCCTCAGCCATGCTGCGCGCGGCATCGAGCCCGGCGGCGAGCGGCGTCCCGCCCCCGCCTGGCAGCCCCGCCAGCGATCGCTTCGCGCGCACCAGCGAGGCGGTCGGCGGCAGCAGGATGTCCGCACCCCGCCCGCGGAAGCCGATCAGCGCCACCTTGTCGCGGCGCACGTAGCAATCGGCCAGCAGCAGTTCGACCGCGCCCTTGGCTTCCGACAGGCGATGCATCGCGGCCGAGCCGGACGCGTCCACCACGAAGATCGCCGTGGTCTCCTGCGGGGCCTCGAAACGGCGCAGGCGAATGTCCTCGCGCTTCACCAGCAGGCGCGGCCCGCCGCTGCGGCCGCGGCGACGGATCGGCTGCCAGGGTGCCGCGGCGCGCAGCGTCTCGACCAGCGCGAGCCTGGCGCCCGCGCGCAATTCTCCCTGCCGCGTCCCGGCGGGGCGGCC
>NZ_JACADR010000169.1 GCF_016106005.1 Roseomonas rosulenta | reverse complement strand
GCCGACCGGCGCTCCGCGCGGCCCGGAGAAGCCGCCCGCGGCCTCCTGCGCCGCGAGCGGCGCGGTGCCGAAGGCCAGCAGCCCGGCCGCTGCCGCGATGCGCAGGGCGGGTGCGGGACGGCTAGCCATCCCCTTTGGCGCCGCCGTAGCCATCATATCCTCCATAGGCGCCGAAGCCGTCGCTCGAGGTCAGTTGCGCCTGGTTCAGAAGAAGGTAGAGGGTCGGGCAGGCCTCGACCATGTCGAGCGCGGCCTCGACCTCGCGTCGTTCGGTGCGCTGCGCCTGCACGACCACGACCACCTGGCCCACGACGGGCGCGATCGAGCTCGGGTCGCTGGCGACGAGGCAGGGCGGCGTATCGATCAGGATGATGTGCTGCGGCAGCGCGGCGGCGAGGCGCTGCAGCGCGTTCGCCATCCGCGGCCCGGGTGGCTGGCCCTCGCGCGCCGTGGGCGAGCCGTAGGGGAGCACCGAGAGCCTCGGGACCTCGGTCGGCACGATCAGGCCTGCCGGCGGGCGGGAGGGGTCGGTCGCCAGCGCCATTAGCCCCGCGGCCTCCGACTGGCCCAAGGCCATCGAGATCGAGCCCTGCTTGCCATCGGCATCCACCAGCAGCACCGGGCGCGTGCTGGCGTGCGCGAGGCCGGCCGCGACGTTCAGCGAGCAGAAGGTCTTGCCCTCGCCAGGCCGGGCCGAGGTGAACATCACGAGATTCCCGGCGCGCCCGTCCTGCAGCGGCTGCTTCGGGATGGTGCGCAGCAGCTGGGTCTGCACGACCGCGATCTCCTCGAGCACGCGTGCGCGCCGCGCCCCGTCCGCGGCGGCGACCAGGCCGGCTGCGACGAGTGTCGCGAGCGCGATGGGCGGCGTGGCCTCGCGCGGGGGTGCCGGCTGTGGCGCGGCGGTCTCGCGCGGCATCTCGGGCGCGAGCGCGCTGGCCGCCCGCTCGACCAGGTGCGTGCGCGACTGCTGTGCGCGGGCCTGCTCCAGGCGTTCGACCAGGTGGGGCCGCGGGTCGGTCGGCGCCGTCATGCGACCAGCCTCGCGACGATGCGCGGCATGTCGAGCAGCAGCGCGCCGAAGGCAACGAAGACGAGCGCGACGCCGCAGGCGAAGGTGATGCCGGCCATGACGCGCGGCGGAGATGGCGGCGCCGAGACCGCGCCCAGCACCGGCAGGCCGAGCTTGCGCAGTTCGCTCACCGTGTAGAAGGTGCCATCCAGCTGGACCAGCAGGAATGCGAGCGCGATGCCCGCGCCCAGGCCGGCAACGAGCACGCCGGCGGCAAAGAGCGGCCGGTTGGGCCCGACCGGGATGCTGGGCAGCGTCGGCGGGTCAATGATCTCGAGCTTCACGCGGTCGGAATTGGTCCGCGCGGCCTCGCCGATCTGGACGGATTCACGCCGGGCGAGCAGTTCCTCGTAGTTGCGGCGGAGCACGTTGTAGTCGCGGTCGAGATTGGTGAACTCGGCCTGCACCTCGGGGGCGTTGCGGGCCATTTCGGTCATCCGGTCGAGCTCCAGCTGGGCCTCGCGCAGGCTGCGCTCGACGGAGGCGAGCTGCGCCTCGGCGTCCACGAGGCGCAGCGTCAGCTGCTCGCGCAGCGGCTGCGCGGCGGGTGCACCGGGACCGCGGCCGCCGGTGCGCGCACCGCCGCCGCGGCGAAGATCCGCCACGATGTTGCGCGTGGCGACCACGTCGGGGTGTTCCTCGGTGTAGCGCAGGCGGAGCTGGCGCAGCTGCTGCTCGGCCTGGGCGAGCTCGGGGGACGCCCCGCCACCGCCCCCCGTTGCCACCGGCGTCTGCAGGCTGTCGATCTGCTGCCGCGTCAGGTCGCGCCGCGCCTGGGCGTCGGCCAGTTCGCCGCGTAGCTGCCGGACGCGGTCGCGCGCCCCGTCCAGGCGCGACGAATTTCCCTCGATCTCCAACAGGTCGCCGTAGCGGGCGCGAAAGTCGGCGCGGCGGCGCTCGGCCTCGCGCAACTGCACCTCGTAGGCGGCCAGCTGCTGCGCGACGAAGGTCCGCGCCGTCTCGAGCTGGCGGCGGTCCGAGCCGCTGGCGGCCTCGATGAACAGCGACAGGAGGGTCTGCACCACGTCGCGCGCGATGCGCGGGTCGCGGTCGCGGTACTCGATGGTGAAGAGGTTCCGCGTCTGCGGCGTGATGCGGATCTCCTTGCCGAGATCCGTGACGAGCTGCTCGCGCGACTGGGGCGTGGTGATGCGCATGTCGAGATCGGTGCGGGCGACCACGCGTTCCAGATTGGGCCGGCTGAGCAGGGTGCGCTGCAGCACGTCCACCTGGCCCGCCGGCGTGCTGTCGACCGCGATCCCCCGTAGCAGGGTGCCGAGGATGGCATCCGCATCGGCATACATGCGCGCGGTCGAGTTGTACTGGTTCGGCAGCATCGCGACCACGACCCAGCCGGCGATGCAGACGAACCAGGTCAGGGCAAGGGCTTTCCAGCGCTGCCGCCAGGCGGCAGCGGTATGCCGCTGCAGCAACGGGAGGATCTGCATCGGCTCAGAACCAGCCCTGCGGGATCAGCAAGGTATCGCCTGGACGCATACGGATGTCCTGGGTCATGTCGCCATTACGCAGCAGGTCGGTCAGCCGGACGCGGATCACCTGCGGCGGCCCGTCGGGGCTCTCGCGGCGGATGATCTCGGCGCGGTTGCCGGCGGCGTAGCGGGTGAGGCCACGCGCGTCGATCATGACATCGAGCAGCGTCATGCCGTCCCTGTAGGGAATGGCGCGCGGCTGGGTGGCCTCGCCGATGACGCGCACCTGCTGCCCCGAGATGCCGACGAAGGAGCGCACGATCACGGTGACGTTCGGGTCGATGACGTAGCGGCGGAGCCGCTCCTCGAGTTCACGCGCGAGGCGGGTCGGGGACCGGCCGGCGGCCTCGATGTCGGGCACGAGCGGGATCGAGATGCGTCCGTCCGGGCGAACCGGCAGCGCGTTGATCGAGAGTTCGGGCGAGCGATGGACGTAGACATCAAGGGTGTCGCCGGGCCCGATCACATAGTCTGCCGCGGTGGGGGCGACGGCGGGGGCCCCGACCGGCAGCGTCGCGCGATCCGCACAGCCTGCGGCGAGCCCCCCGAGGCCCAAAAGCACACACAACGACCACGCAAAGCCACGCATCTGGCACTCCCCCGGGCTTTCTCCGTGGCAGCCAGGCACAATGCGCCAGTTCTTGCGCGCGTGCCCGCGTGCCCCTCCGGAAATCGTCGTGAAGCGGAGACTAGGCGGCGAACGCAGGCAATTCAATGAAAGACGCACACAACTCATTAATTAGATGAGAAATTCGCCAATGTCTAGAAGAGTCTGCTTCGCACCTCCCGCCGCTCGCGGTGGAGCGCGCGAGGATACGCGCATTGGTGGTGTTCGGTAACGAAATGGACGAATATCGCGTTATGGTAGCATGAGTTCACCGTGAGATTTCCGTTTGCTTGGCCTGCCCTTCGGCGCTAACCTACGGTCCTCGGACGTCTCGTGTATCAAGAATTGAGGATTAAAGACGTCGGAACCTCACGGGCTAGCAGCGTGTCTTGAATACTGCGTCGTGTTCGAATGAACACCAGCCCGTTGAGTAGACTCTGCGGGCCTTCAGCGGGGGCGTTGGAGGGGAGGATCGATGGCATCGTATCCCGGGGAGAACCCGCGCTTTGGCGCGGTTATACTTGTTCTTGTCGATACTCTCGCAGCCGCCGTGGTCGCGCTGTGGGTCGCGGATGAGCTTGGGGTTCGAGGGGCCGTTTCCGGCTGGCCCCTGGTTCTCAACGCCGTGTTGCTTTGCGCGTGCTTCGTCGCGACCCTGGTGGCGAGCGGCTTCTACAAGCCGCAGGTGTGGATGATGCCGCGTCGATTGGCCGCGCGCGCGCTGGTTGCGGCAGCAATTCTCGTGATCGGCGTCTCGCTCGCCGGGTCGGCGAAGGCGAACTGGCTCGGATCGGCCGGGCTCAAAATCTGGAGCATCCCAATTCTTTTTATTGCCGCCGCCGCAGCATTCCGCCTGGGTGTCGTCATCGCGCTGCGTAGCGGCGTTCTGCCACCGGAAGTTCCGCTGATTGCTCGGCTGGAGGCGGCGGGGGCGGGCGCGGTTCCCCCGGACGCGCCGGCGCTGGCCATGTCCGCCCAGGGATCCTCGCCCATGCCCCATCATACGGGCACGTTCCCGGCCGGCGGCACGCGCTCCGCCGCCGAGGGGCTCTCTGGCGCCTCGTGGTCCGAGGCCGCGGCCGCTCGTGACGCGTCGCGCGGCAGGGTCGATCTCGAGACTCTCCCCGCCGATTGGCTCGATGGCGCCGCGATCGTCGGGGAAGGGCGCGCAATACGCCTCGTCAGGCGGTCCTTCGACATCCTGGGCAGCCTCATGCTGATCCTGGCTGTCCTGCCGCTGCTCCTGCTGACGGCCCTCGCCATCCGGCTCGAGAGCCGCGGCCCGGTCTTCTACCGCCAGGAGCGGGTCGGCAAGGACGGGCGCGTGTTCACACTCTTCAAGTTCCGCAGCATGACCGTCGATGCCGAGCGCGACGGGCCGTGCTGGGCCCAGCAGCGCGACCCCCGGGTGACGCGCGTCGGGCGACTGATCCGCCTCACCCGCATCGACGAGGTGCCTCAGGTCATCAACGTGCTGAGCGGCGAGATGTCGCTGATCGGCCCACGGCCGGAGCGCCCCAACTTCGTCGAGCAACTCGCCGCCGTCATTCCCCATTACCGCTGCCGCGCGGCGGTGAAGCCGGGCATCACCGGCTGGGCCCAGGTGAACTACCCCTACGGCGCCTCGGTGGAGGACGCCCGCAACAAGCTCGCCTATGACCTCTACTATATCCGCCACCGCAGCCTTGCGATGGACTTCGCGATCGTCCTGGGCACGATCCGCGTGATCCTCCTGCAGGAGGGCGCCAGGTGATCTCCGCCGAGGGCGGGGGCGCCATCAACGCCGGCGCCTCCGTCGCGCTCTATGCCGGCTGCGCGGCGATTTGCCTTCTGCTCGCGCTGCTGATCCCGCTCATGGGGCGGGGCCGGGGTGCGCTGCCGGCGACCGGCGCCGCCGCGATGACCGGCGCCTGGGCCGCCTCGGTCGCCGCCGCGCCGGCCATGCCGCTCTCCGGCCTGTCCGGTTCGCTCGAGGTGCTGCGATCGGCGCTGTGGTTCGTGGTGCTGCTCGGGCTGGCCTGGCGCTTCGCCGGGCCGCGCGGGCGGCCGCTTGCGCGGCGCTTCGCCGCCGCCGGCGCCCTCGTCACCGCCATCGCCCTGGCCGCGAGCATGCCCGTGGCGCAGGGCATTCTCGACGCGCCGAGCTTCGGCTCGCTCGCGATCATCGCGCGGATCAGCCTTTCGCTGCTGGTCGTGCTGCTGGCCGAGAACCTCTACCGCAACACCAGCGAGGCCGCGCGCTGGCACGTCAACCTGCCCTGTATCGTGCTGGGCGGGCTCGCCGCCTTCGATCTGCTGCTCTTCGCCGAGGCGGCGATGTCGCGCAGCTTCACGCCGGCGATCCTCGATGCGCGGGCCGTGCTGACCGGCCTGTCGATGCCGCTGCTGCTGGTCGCCGCGGTGCGGGACCGGCGGATCCGCCGCGACCCGCCGGTTTCGCGCGAGGTCGTATTCCATGGCGCGACGCTTCTGCTGGCGGGCGGCTTCCTGCTGCTGGTCGGCGCCGCGGCCGAGTTGCTGCGTCACATCGACCCCGCCTGGAGCACCGCCGCGCAGGCCAGCATCCTCGCGGCGGCGGTGATGGCGATCGGCGTCGCCGCGACGACGGGCTCGGCGCGGTCGCGGCTGCGACGCCTCGTGGTCGATCACTTCTTCACCGCACGCTACGACTACCGGCGCGAATGGCTGCGCTGCGTCGCCACCCTGGCCGGCCGGGCGGACGAGGCACCGGCCACGCTGCGCGCCATCCGTGCCATCGCCGATGCCGTGGACAGTCCAGGCGGCGCGCTGTTCCTGCGCGAGGCCGATGGCGGGCGCCTCGCCTGCGTCGCCACCTGGAACGGACCTGACTGCGCGATGGCGCTCGCCGAGGACCATGCGCTCGTAGATGCGCTGAAGGACGGCGCCTGGATCGCGGAGTTCGCCGGGGATGGCGCGCCGCAGGACCTGTCATTGGCGTTCGGCCGGATCTGGCTGGCGGTGCCGCTGCCGCTGCACGGCGCCGACCGCGGGCTGTTCGGCGTGGTGCTGCTGTGGCCGCCGCGCGCGCCCTTCGCGACCGACCGGGAGGTCTTCGACCTGCTGCGCACCCTCGGGCGCGAGGTGGCGATGTTCCTGGCCGAGCGCCGCGCGGCGGAGACGCTCGCCGAACAGCGGCGGCTCGAGGACTACGCGAAGCGCTTCGCCTTCGTGGCCCACGACGTCAAGACGGTGGCGAGCCAACTGCGCCTGCTGCTGGCCAATGCCGAGGAGAACATAGCCGACCCGGAATTCCAGCGGGACATGCTGGTGACCGTGCGCGCCTCGGCCGGGCGGATCGACAGCCTGATCGCGCGTCTGCGCCAGCCCGAGGCGCCGGTTCAGGCGCGGGAGGCGCCGGAGCCCTGCGCGCCCGGCGCGCGGCTGCGCGCCCTCGTTGCTGCCCGCCCGCGCCCGGTGCGGCTGGACGAGGATGCCGGCGCGCTCGGCACCATCGCCATGGATCCGGAACGCTTCGACACGGCGATCATGCACCTGCTGAACAACGCCGAGGAGGCCTCCGAGGGCGCCGAGCCTGTGCGTATCCGGGTGCGCCAGCAGGGCAACCGCGTGGTGATCGACATCACCGACCGCGGGCAGGGCATGACGCCCGAATTCATCCGTGACGAGCTGTTCCGCCCCTTCGGCACGGCCAAGCCCGACGGCACCGGCATCGGGGCCTGGCAGGCGCGCGACCTGCTGCGCGCCGCCGGCGGCGACCTCGTGGTGCTGAGCCACCTCGGGGCGGGAACCACGATGCGCGTGACCCTGCCGATCCTCTCCGGGACCTCGCAGCGGCTGCAGGAGGACCGGGCGTGAGCAAGCCCAAGCTCCTGGTCGTCGAGGACGATCCCGGCCTCTGCGCGCAGTACCGCTGGGCCTTTCCGGCCTGTCGCGTGCTGATCGCCAATGACCGCCGCCAGGCGGAGGCGATGGCGCGCAAGGAACAGCCCGCCGCGGCGCTGCTCGACCTCGGGCTGCCGCCCGATGCGGAAGGTGTCTCGGAGGGCTTCGCGACGCTCGAGGCGCTGCGCCGCGCCCACCCCGCGATGCCGGTCGTGGTGGCGAGCGGGCAGGGCCAACGCGAGAACGCGCTGCGCGCCGTCGCACTCGGCGCCTATGACTTCTCGGAGAAGCCGGTCGACCTCGACGTGCTGCGCACGGTGATCGACCGCGCGCTGCGCCTCGCCGAGCTCGAGGAGGAGAACCGCCGCCTCGCCACGGCGCCGCGCCCGAGCCCGGTCAAGGACATCATCACCGCCGACGAGGGCATGCTGAAGGTCTGCCGCAGCATCGAGCGCCTGGCCGCCGTGGCGGTCCCGGTGCTGCTGCTGGGCGAGAGCGGCACCGGCAAGGAGGCGCTGGCGCGTGCGCTGCATGCGCTCGGCCCGCGCGCCGCGCGCCCCTTCGTCGCCATCAACTGCGCCGCCATCCCGGAGAACCTGCTCGAGAGCGAGCTGTTCGGCCATGAGCGCGGCGCCTTCACCGGCGCGGTGCGCCAGACGCCCGGCAAGTTCGAGGTGGCGACCGGCGGCACCCTGTTCCTCGACGAGATCGGCGAGATGCCTGTGCCGCTGCAGGCCAAGCTGCTGCGCGTGCTGCAGGACCAGGTGGTCGAGCGCGTCGGCGGGCGCGCGCCGATCCAGGTGGATGTGCGCGTCGTCTCGGCCACCAACCAGCCGCTCGAGGCGCTCTCGGCCGAGGGACGCTTCCGCGGCGACCTGCTCTACCGGCTCAATTCCGTCACGGTGCGGGTCCCGCCGCTGCGCGAGCGGGGCGCGGATGCGCTGGTGCTCGCGCGCTACTTCCTCGCGCGGTTCGGGCGGGAGTTCGACCGCCGCCTGCGCGGCTTCGACCCGGCTGCCACCGAGGCGATCGCGAGCCATCCCTGGCCGGGCAATGTGCGCGAGCTCGAGAACCGCATCCGGCGCGCGGTGCTGATGACCGAGGGCCCGATGCTGGGTGCGGCCGATCTCGAGCTCGAGGCGCCGGAGGCGCCGGCCGAGGCGGATCTCGACCTGCGCGCGGCCCGCCAGCGGGCCGAGAGGCTCGCCATCGAGCGCGCGCTCGCGCGCAGCCAGGGCAACCTCGCCGGCGCGGCGCGCCTGCTCGGGATCAGCCGGCCGACGCTCTACGGCCTGCTCGAGACGCACGGCCTCGCCGTGCCACGCCCGGGCGCCGATCCCTCCGCCGACATTCTCGACGCTGTCTAGAGGAGCGGCACATGCCCCCCTTCCTGAACCGCAACCGTTCCGCGTTCCTCGCCGGCCTGCTCGGCGCGGCGCTGATCGTCTTCCCTGCCGACGCCTCGATGGAACGCGCGCGCCAGGCGCAGGCGCGCGGAGACCTTCGCGCGGCGCAGATCGAATTGCGCAACGCGGTGCGCGCTGCGCCCAATTCCGCCGAGGCCCGCGCAGCCCTCGCCGAGGCGAGCCTCGACCTTGGCGATGGCGACACCGCGGAGAAGGAGGCGCGCGCCGCGCTCGAGCGCGGCTACGACCGCGCGGCGGGGACCGCGCTGCTGATGCGCGCGTACATCCTGCTGCGCCGCTACGACGACCTGCTGCGCGAGTTTCCCGCCGTGAGCGAGCCTGCCGCGGTTGGCGGCCAGGTGGCGGCCGGCCGAGCGATGGCGCAGCTGGCGTTGCGCCGGGTCGATGAGGCGCGGGATTCCGCGGCGGAGGCCATCCGCCTCGCGCCGCAATCGGCGCAGACGCAGCTGGCCGCCGCCGCGGTGGCGATCACCGCGCGGGACCTCGCCGGCGCCGAGGCCGCGATCGATCGCGCCCTCGCCGCCGATCCGCGTTCGGTCGATGCGCTGTTCCGCAAGGCGCAGTTCCAGTTCGGCCGCGGCGAGTTCGAGCCCGCCGCGGCCACCCTTGCGCGGGCGACGGCGGTGAAGCCGGGCCAGGTCGGCGCGCGGCTGCTGCGCGCCGAGGCGCTGATGCGCCTCGATCGCGACGCCGATGCCCGCCAGGAGGTCGATGCGGCGCTGCGCACGGCGTCGGGCGCGCCGCCGGCGCTGATGCTGCGCGCGATGCTCCAGGCGCGCGCCAACGACTGGCGCGAGGCCGACCAGACGCTGCAGCAGGTCGGCGGCAGGGTCGCCGAGTTTCCCCAGGGGCTGATGCTGGTCGCGATCACCAAGCGGGCGCTGGGCCAGATGGCGCAGGCGGAGGACGCGGCGCGTCGCTATGTCGCGCGCCAGCCCGAGGATCCGCGTGGAGTGCGCCTGCTTGCCGCCATCGAGGTCGCGGGCGGGCGCCCCGCGGATGCGGTGGCCACATTGCGTGCGCTGGTCCGCCGGGGGGCGGCCGATGCGCTGGCGCTCGAAATGCTGGGCCAGCTCGAGGTCCAGGCGGGGCAGCCGCAGGCGGCGGCGGAGGCGCTGCGCCGTGCCGCGCAGCTCGCGCCGACCAATGCCGATGTGCTGGCGCGCCTGGCCGCGGCGCGGCTCGCCACGGGGGATCTGACGGGGTCCGCCGAGGCGGCGGAGGGCGCGCTCCGGCTGGCACCGGACCAGGCGGGGGCGCGGGCGGCGCTGGCGCTCGGCGCACTGGCCTCGGGCGATGTG
>NZ_JACADR010000168.1 GCF_016106005.1 Roseomonas rosulenta | reverse complement strand
GGCGGCGGCGCCTGGCGCAGCACGGGCGGCGGCGCCAAGCGCTGCATCGGCACATGGACCGGGCGCGGGGCGCGCGGCACCGGGGCCGGGCGGGGCAGGGCATCGCGGCGGATCGGGCTCGGGCGCGCAGGCAGGTTCAGCCGATGCGCCTTGCCGACCACGGCGTTCTTCGAAATGCCCATGCGGCGGCCGATCTCGGCCGTCGAATGGCCCTCGGCCCAGAGCGCCTTTAGGCGCTCGATCGCCTCTGTCGTCCAATCCATTGCGCGGTCCCCCATGTCCCCCGACACAACATACGGTAGGGCAACCGGCCGCCCGCACACAAGTTCTGCGATGGCCCTGCCCGGCAGTTTCCTGTGGACAAGCCGTGTCGGCGTGACGCCGTGCGGTTCGCTTGCATTGTGCAAGCATTCGGCGCCTGATGCCGCGCCGCATCCCTGGACCGCCATGCCTCGCATCGACTTCGCCCGCATGCGTTGCCCCGTCGCCCGCGCCATGGCGATCCTGGGTGAACGCTGGACCATCCTGCTGCTGCGCGAGGCCTTCGCCGGCACCACCCGCTTCGACGTGTTCGAGCGCAACCTCGGCATCGCGCCGAACATCCTCTCGGCCAGGCTCGGCGCGCTGGTGCGGCACGGGCTGATGGAGCGCGTGCCCGACGGCGGCCGCCACGCCTACCGCCTGACCGAGCGCGGGCGGGATGCCTTCCCGCTCTACCTCGCGATCCGCGACTGGGGCGCGCGGCACCTGTCCGGGCCGGAGGGCCCGCCCACCATCATGGTGGACCGCGCCACCGGCGCCCCGGTCCTGGCCCCCGAGCCGCGCCGCGCGGATGGCACGCCCATCGCGCCGGAAGATGTCCGCATCCTGCCCGGACCCGGCGCGAACGACGCCATCCGCCGCCGCTTCGGCGCCGAGCTGGCCCATGGCTGACGGGGTCGTCCTCGCCGCGCCGCCGCCCGGGCGGGTGCGGCGCATCCTGGCACTCGCCGCACCGACCACGTTGCTGGCGGCCACGCAGGTCGCGGCATTGCTGATCGAACCCTGGCTGGCTGCGCGGCAAGGCACGCTTGCGCTGGCCGGCTGGGCGGTGGTGCTGCCCTTCGCCCTGCTGCTCGGCCAGATGTCGGCCGGCGCCATGGGGGGCGGGGTGGTCTCGGCCATCGCCCGCGCGCTCGGCGCCAACCGGCGGGAGGAAGCGGCGGCGCTGGCCACCCATGCGCTGGTCATCGCCTGCGCCGGCGCTGCGTTGTTCGCCATCCCGCTCGCGATCTTCCCGCGCAGCATCCTCGGCCTGATCGGGGGCGCGGAGGCGGCCGCCGCGGGAGCCGCCTATTCCGCCTGGCTGTTCGGCGCCGGCGCGCTGCCGGCCTGGCTGACGAACACCCTGGCCTCGATCCTGCGCGGCGGCGGGCGGCATGCGCTGGCGGCGCGCGGCGTGATCGGCGGCTGGGTGGCTTTTCCGCCGCTCGCCTGGCTGCTGATGGAACCGCTCGGCATGGGGCTGGCGGGGGCGGGGCTCGCCTTCGCGATGACCATGACCGGCGCTGCGGTGGTGATGGCGGCGGTGGTAATGGCCGGCGGCGCCGGCTTCACGCCGAAGCTGCGCACGCCGCTCAGCGCCGCGCTGTTCCGGCGCATCCTGTCGGTCGGGCTGGTGGCCTGCGCCATGGCGACCATCGCCAACCTGGCGACCATCCTGGTGACCGCGCGGATCGCGCATCACGGCGCGGCGGCGGTGGCGGGCTATGGCATCTCGGCACGGATCGAGTTCCTGATGATCCCACTCGCCTTCGGCGTCGGTTCGGCGCTGACCGCGCTGGTCGGCCGCGCGGTCGGCGCGGGGGACTGGGCCGAGGCGCGGCGGATCGCCTGGACCGGTGGTGGCTTGGCGTTGGGCGTGACAAGCGCGATCGCCATCCCCGTCGGCCTGTTCCCCGCCGCCACCGCAGCCGCCTTCACGGCGGATGCCGAAGTCCGCGCCATCGCCACCGAGGCCCTGTCCATCATCGCCTGGGCCATGCCGGGCTTCGGGATCGGCATGGCGCTGTACTTCGCGGCGATGGGGGCGGGGCGCATGGCCTGGCCGGTGGCCGCGGGCTTGTCGCGCATCGGCCTCGCGGTCGGCGGCGGCTGGCTGCTGGGCGACCTGCTGGGCTTCGGGCTGACTGGGCAGTTTGTGGCGGTGGCGCTCGGTATCACCGCCTATGGCGTGGTGTGCGCGGCAGCGGTGCGACCGGGGGTCTGGCCGGGCGTTGCGGCACCGCGCTGAGCGCGGCATGGACGGCCCGCGCCCCTGCCGGTAGAGCCAGGGTGTCACGCGCGAGGGCGTCCACGCATGAGGTTCCGCCTGGCCGGGCTGCTGGTCCTGTTGCTGCTCGGCGCCGCTGCCGCGCAGGCGCGGCTGTTGCCGGCGCTCGATACCTTCAGCCCCCATGCGACGATGCAGTCCCTGGCCGCCGAGACGCAGCGGATCGCAGCGCTGTTCGTGGCCTATCGCGCCGAACCGCGCCTCGACACCGGCATCGAGCTGCGCAACGCGGTGCATCGCGCCTCGGAGCAGCTGCTCGACCTCAGCGACCTGCCGGCGGCGACGCGCCGCAAGGACGGGGCGCGGGCGCTGGCGGCGCTCGCTGACATCCTGCTGCGCCTGCCGGAGATCCCGGCCGGGAGCATCCCCGGCGCGCCGGGGCAGGCGAGCGCGCTGCCGGCGCGCTGGACGCTGCCGGGCACCGAGATCCGCATCGAGCGCATGGGCGCGCCCGACGCGCCGCCGGATTTCCGTTTCTCCCGCGCCACCGTCGCGCGGCTGGACGAGTTCCACGCGCAGGTGTCGGACCAGCCGCCGCTGCGCCCCGCCGCCATCACCGATTGGCGGGAGGCGCAGGTCCAGATGGCCGGGCCGCTGTTTCCACCCGCGCTGGTCGAGCGCCTGCCGGCGCCGCTGCGCAGCACGGTGCTGGAGACGACGGTCTGGAAGATCCTCGCCGCCGCCGCGGTGACCCTGGCGTCGATCCTGGCCGTGCTGGCCTGGGTGGTGCTGGTGCGGCGCTGGGCGCGCGGTACCGCGCCGCTGCGCCGCACCGCCCGCTGGCTGAGCGTGCCGCTGGTGCTCGCGCTGGTCGTGGTGGTGGCGCATGTCCTCATCGACAGCGAGGTGAACCTGAGCGGCGTGCTGTCGGATGCCGAGACGCTCGGCGCCACCTTCCTGCTGTATGGCGCCGGCGCCTGGGGGGCGGTCCTGGCCTTCCGCCTGGTGGCGGAGGCGATCATCGCCTCGCCCCGCGTGTCCGATGACAGCTACGACGCGCATCTGCTGCGGCTGCTGGCGCGGGTCGCCGGGCTGTTCGCCGCGGCGGTCGTGCTGGTCTATGGCGCCAACGCCATCGGCATCCCGGCGCTGGGGCTGGTGGCGGGGCTCGGCGTGGGCGGCGTGGCGGTGGCGCTGGCGTCCCAGTCCACGGTGGAGAACCTGTTCGGCGGGGTGTCGATCTTCGCCGACCGGCCGTTCCGGGTGGGCGATACGATCCGCTTCGCGGCCGCCCATGGCGTGGTCGAATCGATCGGGCCGCGATCGACGCGCATCCGCGGCCCGGACGGCACGCTGACCACGGTGCCCAACGCGGATATCGCGAAGGCGCATGTGACGAACCTGTCGGTGCGCAGCCGCTTCCTGTTCGACCATCGCGTGACGCTGCCGCCGGGCACCGGGGAGGGCGAGGTGTCGCGCGTGCTGGACGCGCTGCGCGGCCTGCTGGCGGACCAGCCGACGGTCAGCCCGGGCGAGGGCCTGTCCCGCGTGCGGCTGGTCGCACTCACCCCGCTCGCGATCGAGATCCAGGTCTACGCCCAGGTCGTCGCGGCCGACCAGGACGCCTTCCTGCAGGTGCAGGAGGCGCTGCTGCTGCGCATCCTGCAGCAGGTGCGCCCCCCGGCCCCGCCGCCGGCCGCCTGACGCCGCGCCGGTGCGCGCAGGAGGCCCGCCTTCCGTGCCCCGCGCCTCCGGCGCTATCATCGCCGCGTGACAGACCCCCTGCCCTTCTGGCGCGCCAAGACCCTCGACGCCATGACGCGCGCCGAATGGGAAAGCCTGTGCGACGGCTGCGGCCGCTGCTGCCTGCACAAGCTGCGCGACGAGGCGACCGACCGGCTCGCCTTCACCAATGTCGCGTGCCGGCTGCTGGATGGCGACACCTGTCGCTGCAAGGACTACGCGAACCGCAAGCGCCGCGTGCCCGATTGCGTGAAGCTGACGCCCGCGCGCATCGCGGCGATCGACTGGCTGCCGCCGACCTGCGCCTATCGCCTGGTGCGCGACGGGCAGGACCTGCCCTGGTGGCACCCGCTGGTGTCGGGTCGTGCCGAGACGGTGCACGAGGCCGGCGTCTCGGTGCGCGGCCGCGTCGTGGCCGAGCGCGCGGCCGGCGATTTCGAAGACCATGTCGTGACCTGGCCGGGCCGCTGGCCGGCCAAGGCACGCAAACCCGCACAAGCGAGGACGGCAGGATGAAGAACGCGATCTATGGCGGCGTGAACGCCGCGGTGCTGACGGCGATGGGGCCGGACCTGGCGCCCGACCTCGACCGCATGTCGGCGCATGCGCGCTGGCTGCTGGCGAACGGGTGCAACGGCCTGGGCGTGCTCGGCACCACCGGCGAGGCGAATTCCTTCGGCCTGCACGAGCGCAAGCAGATCCTGGAAGGGCTGATCGCGCGCGGCATCCCTGCGGCGCGGATGATGCCGGGCACGGGCTGCGCGTCGCTGACCGATTCCGTCGAACTGACGAGGCACGCGCGCGACGCCGGCTGCCCCGGCGTGCTGATGCTGCCGCCCTTCTACTACAAGGGTCCGTCGGATGACGGGCTGTTCGCGTATTTCAGCGAGGTGGTGCAGCGCGTGGGCGGCGGTGTCGCCATCTACCTGTATCACTTCCCGCAGCAATCGGCGGTGCCGTTCAGCCTGTCGCTCATCGGGCGCCTGCTGAAGGCCTTCCCGGGCGTCATCAAGGGCGTGAAGGATTCGTCCGGCGACTACGCCAACATGCAGGCGATGGTGCGGGAGTTCGCGAAGGACGGGTTCGAGGCCTATTCCGGCAGCGACGAGTTCCTGCAGCAGATCCTGGCGGAAGGTGGGGCGGGCTGCATCACCGCGGCGTCCAACGCGAACAGCCACTGGGGCGGGATCGTCTATGCCAAGCGCACCGGGCCGGAAGCCGATGCCGCGCAGGCGACGCTGACGGCGACGCGCCGTGCCGCGACCTCGGTGCCGCTGATCCCTGGGCTGCGCGAGATCATCGCGCGCAGCACCGGCGATGCCGGCTGGCGCGTGATCCGCCCACCGCACCTGCCGCTGAGCGCGGAGCAGGCAGAGAAGGTCTGGGCGGCCTGGAGCGCGGCCGGCGCGCTGCCGCTGCCCGGCATGGTCCCGGCGAAGGCGGCCGAGTGATGAACGAGCCGCTGCGCTGCCGCCCGCCCGCCATCGCCACCGTGCAGGTGGATGACGACAATGTCCGCGTGACCCGGTGGGATTTCCCGCCGGGCTCCGAGACCGGCTGGCATCGGCACGGCATGGCCTATGTCGTGGTGCCCGTGAGCGACGGGACGATGCTGCTGGAACTGCCCGGCGGGCAGATCGCGACGGCGGAGATCAAGGCGGGCGTCGCCTATGCCCGCGCCGCCGGCATGGAGCACAACGTGGTCAATGCCGGCGACAGCGCCTTCGCCTTCGTCGAGACGGAGCTCAAGCACCTGATCGGGTGATGCGCCCCCTGGGCGCGTCGGCGCGCAGGGTTGGCGTGGCGGCTGCGCGCGAAATCAAGGCTTCCGGCCGGGCAGCGTCACCAGCGCCAGCCCCGCGAAGACCAGCGCCGCGGCCGGGATGGTCAGCCATCCCGGCCTCTCCCCGAACAGCGCCCAGCCCCAGGTGAGGCCGGTCAGCGTGACGATGTAGCCGGTCTGCGACGTGACCACGCCGCCATGCGCGGCCAGCGATCGGAAATAGATCATGAAGGCCAGCGCCGTCGCAGCACCCTGCAGCGCGCTGACCGGCAGGCCCTCGATCTGCGGCAGGCGCATCTGCCCCGCCAGCGAAGCGAAGATCGCCGCCTGCAGCGTGCCCGCCGCCAGCGTGCCTGTGGCCAGCGCCAGCGGCGGCGCGCCGCGAGGTGCCAACCGCACCGCCAGCAGATTCGAGGCCGCGTAGCAGACCGGCGTCAGCGCGGCGAAGGCCGCCCAGGGCAGCACGCGCGGGTCGGGCAGCGCCGCCCCCGGGCTCATGGCCAGCAATACGCCGGCGAGGCCGAGCGCGGTGCCGATCACGCGCCGCCGCGTCATCGCCTCCATGCCCAGCAGCGCCGCACCCAGCACCGTGAGCATGGGCGAGAGCGGCACCAGCAGCGAGAAGAACCCCGCCGGCACGTACTGCAGGGCGGTGAAGCCCACCAGGTTCGCCAGCGCCAGGCCGAACAGCCCCGACACCGCGTAGTGCAGCAGGTGCGCGGGCGTGGCCGGCACCGCTATGCCACGCGCGCGGCACACCCCGAACAGGATAAGCGCACTGCACGCGCCCGCGCAGGTCGCGATCAGCATCGGCGGCCAGCCGGCAGCCGCGAGGTGCTTCACGAAGGCGGGCGTAGCGCCCCAGATCGTGCCGAGCAGCAGCAGCGGCGGCAGCGGTCGCAGCGCAGGGTGCATCGCTGCACACGTCATCGCGCGCGCGCTGCTGTCAAGCGGTTGAACCCTTCATCATCGCTGCGCCATGGTGGGTGGATGGATGTCTCCGATTCGCAAACCGTCGTGCTGCGACCCGGCGTGCTCGGCGCGCCGGTGGATTGCCCCGTGCGCTGGTGCCGCTCCGCCCGCGCGCGCCGCGTGAGCCTGCGCATCGATGCGCGTGCCGGCGAGGTTGTCGTCACCCTGCCGATGCGCACCGCACGCCGTGCGGGCATGGCGCTGCTGACGACGCATGCCGCCTGGGTGATGCAGCGCCTGGCCGCGCTGTCGCCGGCACTGGCCTTCGCGCCTGGCGTCGAGATCCCGCTGGGCGGCCGCCCGCACGTCATCCGCCACGATCCCGCGGCGCGCGGCGGCGCCTTCCTCGATGGCGCGACCATCGTGGTGACCGGTGCGCCGGAATTCCTCGCGCGGCGCGTGCGCGACTTCCTGCGCGCCGAGGCCAAGCGCCGCATCGCCGTGCTGGCGGAAGGCCATGCCGCGACGCTCGGCGTGAAGATCGCCGCGATCCGGCTGAAGGACACCAACAGCCGCTGGGGCTCCTGCGCGCCGGACGGCACGCTCGCCTTCTCCTGGCGGCTGGTGATGGCGCCCGACGTGGTGCTGGACTACGTGGTGGCGCACGAGGTCGCGCATCTGCGCGAGCTGAACCACTCCTCCCGCTTCTGGGCGCATGTCGAGAGCCTGACGCCGAACCGCGAGATGGCGCAGGACTGGCTGCGGGAGAACGGCCCCGCCCTGCTGCGCATCGGCTGAGGCCGCGCTATACCCTCCGCACCGCACGGAGGACCGCATGAAGGCGATCGGCTTCACCAAGTGCCACCCGGCCGACCACCCGGAGGCGCTGCTCGACCTCGACATTCCCGAACCGGCCGCGCCCGAGGGGCACGACATGCTGGTCGAGGTGCGCGCGGTCTCCGTGAACCCGGTCGACACCAAGCGCCGCCGCAGCGAGGAACCGCAGGGCGGCCCGCGCATCCTGGGCTTCGACGCTGCCGGCGTGGTGCGCGCGGTCGGTCCGGCCTGTACCCTGTTCCGCCCGGGCGACGAGGTGTTCTACGCCGGTGTCGTCACCCGCGCCGGCAGCAACGCCGAGCTGCAGCTGGTCGATGAGCGCATCGTCGGGCGCAAGCCGCGCACGCTGTCCTTCGCCGAGGCGGCATCGCTGCCGCTGACGACCATCACCGCCTGGGAAGGGCTGTTCGACCGGTTGGGCCTGCACGAGGGCGGCGGCGCGGGCGATGCGCTGCTGGTGGTGGGCGGCGCGGGTGGCGTGGGGTCCATGGTGATCCAGCTGGCGAAGCAGCGCACCGGGCTGACCATCGTCGCCACCGCCTCGCGGCCCGAGACCTCGGCCTGGTGCCGCGAGCTCGGCGCGCACCACGTGGTGGACCACAAGGGTGACATCGGCGCGCAGATGAAGGCGCTGGGGCTGAAGGGCGCGCGCTATGTGTTCTCGACCAACACCACGGCGCGCAACTGGGGGCAGATCGTCGAGGCCGTCGCGCCCCAGGGGAAGATCGTTCTCATCGAATCCCAGGCGCCGATCGATGCGCGCGACCTGATGCGCAAGTCGGTCTCGCTGCATTGGGAGCTCATGTTCACGCGCCCGATGTTCGGCACGCCCGACATGATCGAGCAGCACCGGCTGCTCGATGCCGTGGCCGATCTGGCGGACCATGGCCGCATCCGCCACACCATGACGCGGAACCTCGGCCCCATGACGGCGGCGCGACTGCGCGAGGCGCATGCGCTGGTCGAGAGCGGCACCATGATCGGCAAGGTGGTGCTCGAGGGGATCTAGACAGTGCCGCAGGGCATCGCGTCGCTGCGGCGGATCGTGCTGGGCTTCTGGGTGGCCTCGGTCGCGGTGGTGGCGGGCGCGGCGTGGCTGTCCGCCGCGACCGGCGACTGGATGTGGCTGGCGCGGTCGGGTGCGATCCTGACCGCGCTCGGCCTGGTGCTCGCATCGCGCAAGATCCTGATCGCGCGCAACGACCTGCTGGCGCTGCTGCACGACATGGAGCGTGTGGACGGCGCCGAGCGCACCGCGCGTCTCGCCTCCTTCAGGCAGCTCCAGAAGGACATCGACCGTCAGGTGCTGGAGAAGGCGGGCTTCGCGCTGCTGATCATCGGCACGCTGATCTGGGGCTTCGGGGACCTGGTGGGCAAGCTGTAGCCGGACGGCGGCCCCACCGCCGGCCGATGCGCATGGTCGCGAGACGCGGGCCCCGGCGCGCATTGATTCGCGACCCGTGGCAATGGTCGAATGACGCGCCGCGCATGGCGGCACCGGAGACCGCGTGCCGCTCCTCGCCCTCGCCTTCCTGGCCTTCATCGGCCTCGGTCTGCCTGACCCGCTGCCGGGTACGCTCTGGCCCGAGCTGCGACCGCACTACGCGAAGCCGCATGCCGCGCTCGGCCTGGTGCTGGCGGCGATGGCGGCCGGCTACCTCCTCGCCAGCATCCTGACCGGGCGGGCGATTCAGGCGCTGGGGATCGGTGCGCTGCTGGCGGTCAGCATCGCCGCGACCGCGGCGGCCGCGCTGGGCCAGGCGATGGCGCCGCCCTGGGTCCTGTTCGTCGCCCTGGCGATGCTGGCCGGCCTCGGCAGCGGCGCGGTGGATGCGGCGCTCAACACCTTCGCGGCGCTGCGCTTCGCGCCGCGCCACCTGAACTGGCTGCACGCGTTCTGGGGCCTCGGCGCGACGCTGGGGCCGGGGCTGGCGACGGCGCTGCTGGCGGTGGGTGCCGGCTGGCAGGCGGGCTACGCGGTGGTTGGCGCCGTGCTGGCCATGCTGGCCCTCGGCTTCGGCGCGACGCGCGCGCGCTGGGAGGACGGCACCGCGGCCGATGCCCCCGCGCTGCCCGCGCTCTCGGCGCTGCGGCAGCCGCTGGTGCGGCGGCTGATCGTGGTGTTCTTCCTGCTCGCCGGCGTCGAGGCCAGCGCGGGGCAATGGGCGGCGACGGTGCTGGTGGAGGCGCGCGGCGCGACGGCGGCCACGGCGGCGCAGGTCGCTGCGCGAGAGGTAGTCCCAG
>NZ_JACADR010000167.1 GCF_016106005.1 Roseomonas rosulenta | reverse complement strand
GGCGGGCCGTCGCCGCGCGGCGCGCGCCCCTCCGCCGGGCGGCCCGGCCCCGGGCCGGGCTGGGCCATGGCCTCGGGCGCCCACAGCACCGCGCACAGCACGACCAACATGATCCGCAGCATCGCCGTTCCCTCCGTGCGCGGTCGGGCCATTGTGCAGTTGCGAACCTGTCGCGGCCGCCGCGATGCGCTAGCGTTGGTCCCATGGACACGCCGCCGCAAGCCCCCGTGGGCGATACCCTGACCCGCGACGGGCTCTGGCCCATGCCGCCAGGCCCCCCGCACGAGGAAAAGCACTTCACCCAGAACGAGGTGGTGCGCGACCTCGTGATCGGCACCGCCGATGGCCTGACCGTGCCTTTCGCGCTCGCCGCCGGGCTCTCGGGGGCGGTCGCCGCCAATCCGCTGATCGTCACCGCGGGCCTGGCCGAGATCGCCGCGGGGTGCATCGCCATGGGGCTTGGCGGCTACCTCGCCGCGCGCAGCGAGGCCGACCACTACGCCGCCGAGCGCCGCCGCGAGGAGGCCGAGACGGTCGAATACGAGGATCGCGAGCGCTGGGAGGTGGCCGCCATCCTGCACCGCTACGGCGTGCGCGGGGACGCGCTGCGCCTGGCGGTCGATTCCATCTGCGCGGACAAGCGCCGCTGGGTCGACTTCATGATGCGCTTCGAGCTCGACCTGAAGGAGCCCGAGCCGCAGCGCGCCGCGAGATCGGCCATCGCGATCGGCGGCGCCTATGTGGTGGGCGGCATGATCCCGCTCTCGCCCTACATGATCCTCGCGAGCACGGGCCAGGCGCTGGCGGTGTCCTGTGTGCTCACGGCCTGCGCGCTGTTCGGCTTCGGCTGGCTGAAGTCGCGCGCGACCGGGCTGCCGCCCGTGCGCGGGGCATTGCAGACTCTGGGCATCGGCGGCGCGGCGGCGGCGGTCGCCTACCTGGTCGCCAAGGCCGTGGGCGGCTGAGCGGCAGCGGCGGCGCCGGCCGACGCCTATGGCGGTGGAGCCCTGGCACGCCCTGCCACCGGCCACGGTGCTCGCGCGGCTCGGGGGACATCGCGGCGGGCTGAGTGCGGGCGAAGCGGCGCGGCTGCTTGCGCGGCACGGCGCGAATTCGCTGCCGGCGCCGCCGCGGCCGGGCCTCGCTGCGCGCGTCCTGCGGCAGTTCGAAGACCTGCTGATCCGCGTGCTGCTGTTGGCCGTGGCGCTGACCGCGCTGCTGGGCGAATGGGCGGATACGCTGGTGATCCTCGCTGTCGTGGTCATCAACGCCATCATCGGGCTGCTCCAGGAGGGCCGCGCCGAGCGAGCGCTCGAGGCGATCGGAGGGTTGCTCGCCCCGCGCGCCGCCGTGCTGCGCGACGGCGCGCGAGAGAGCCTGCCGGCCGCGATGCTGGTGCCCGGCGATGTGGTGCTGGTCGAGGCCGGCGACCGTGTTCCGGCCGACCTGCGCCTGCTCGACGCCGCCGCGCTGCGGATCGACGAAGCGGCGCTGACCGGCGAATCCGTGCCGGCCGAGAAGGACGCCAAGGCTGTCCCGGACGCCGCGCCGCTGGCCGAACGCGCCTGCATGGCCTTCACCGGCACGCTGGTGGTGGCCGGCCACGCGCGCGGCGTGGTGGTGGCGACCGGCGGGGCGACCGAGATCGGTCGCGTCGGCGCCATGCTGGCCGGGCTCGACACCGCGCAGACACCGTTGCTGCGGCAGATGGCGCGTCTCGCGCGCCTGCTGACGGCGCTGGTGCTGGCACTGTCCATCTTGGTCTTTGCCGTGGCAGTGCTGCTTCGCGGCATGCCGCTGGCCGAGGCCGTGCTGGTCGTGGTCAGCCTGGCCGTCTCCGCCATCCCAGAGGGGCTGCCGGCTGTTCTCTCGGTGACCTTGGCGCTGGGCGTGCGGCGCATGGCCGCGCGCCGCGCCATCATCCGCCGCCTGCCGGCGGTCGAGACGCTGGGCGCAGTCAATGTGATCTGCACCGACAAGACCGGCACCCTGACCACCAACGAGATGGCGGTGCGCAGCGCCGTCTGGCCAGGAGGTGAGGGGCGTGTCAGCGGCGAGGGCTATGCACCCGGCGGCGTGCTCGCGGTGACGGGCGCGCCGCCGCCGCAGCGCCTCATGGATGTGGCGCTGCTGTGCAACGATGCGGCGCTGCGCGAAGGTCCGCAGGGCTGGACGGTGGAGGGCGACCCGATGGAGGGCGCCCTGCTCGCCTTCGCCGCGCGCGCCGGCGCGGACGCCGACGCGCTGGCGGCCGAGAGCCCGCGGCGCGCGACCCTGCCCTTCGACGCCGTGCATCGGCTGATGGCGACGCTGCATTGCGTGCCGTGCGGCGCGCTGCTGGCGGTAAAGGGCGCGCCGGAAGCGGTGCTGCCGCGCTGCATTGCGCAGGCCGGCGGCGGCGCCTTCGACGCCGCATCCTGGATGGCGCGCGCCGAGGCCATGGCGGCGCGCGGCGAGCGCGTGCTCGCGCTGGCGCTGCGGGAGTATGCGGGCGCGCCGGCGATGCCGGACCTGCCCGAGGGGCTGACCCTACTGGGCCTGCTCAGCCTCGCCGATCCGCCGCGGCCGGAGGCGCGCGCCGCCGTCGCCGAATGCCGTGCGGCGGGCATCCGCGTGGTGATGGTCACCGGCGACCACGCCGCAACGGGTGTTGCCATCGCCGCCGAGCTCGGCATCGCCGCGCAGCCGCGCGCGCTGACCGGCGCCGCGCTCGATGCCCTGGACGCGGCGGGCTTCGCGCAGGCCGCATCGCGCACCGACGTCTTCGCCCGCGTCAGTCCCGAGCAGAAGCTCCGCCTTGTCGAGGCGCTGCAGCGCGACGGCACCGTGGTGGCGATGACCGGAGATGGGGTGAACGACGCGCCGGCACTCAAGCGCGCCGATATCGGCATCGCCATGGGGCGGCGCGGCACGGAGGCCGCCAAGCAGGCGGCGCAGATGGTGCTGACGGATGACGACTTCGCCTCGATCGCGGCGGCGGTGCGCGAAGGACGGACGGTGTACGACAACCTGCGCAAGGTGATCCTGTGGAACCTGCCGACGGATGGCGGGGAGGCGCTGGTCATCGCCGCCGCCGTGCTGTTCGGCCTGGCGCTGCCAATGACGCCGCTGCAGGTGCTGTGGATCAACACCATCACCGCCACCGCGCTCGGCATGGCGCTGGCGTTCGAGCCGACCGAGCGCGGCATCATGGCCGAGCCGCCGCGCGACCCGCGCCGGCCGATGCTCTCGGGCTTCCTGCTGTGGCGCTTCGGGCTGGTCTCGGTGCTGATCGCCGCCGCCGCCTTCGGCGCCTTCGAATGGGTCCTGGCGCGCGGCGGCGACGAGGCTCTGGCGCGCAGCGTGGTGGTCAACACGATTGTGGCGCTCGAGATCGCCTACCTCTTCTCGGTCCGGCGCGAGAGGAGCACGGTGTTCACCGCGCTGTCGCCCTCGCCGGCGCTGTGGCTGGGCATCGGCGCGACGGTGGCGGCGCAGGCCCTGCTGACCTACGCGCCGCCGCTGCAGACGGTGTTCGGCACGGCGGCGCTGGGCGCGGCCGAATGGGGCGCGGTCTGGCTGGCGGCGCTGGTATTCCTCGGCGTGTTGGAAGTGGAGAAGGCGCTGCGGCGCAGCGCCGCGCGCTGACCGGCGGCGCCGGTTTCCGCCATGCTGCATCTGGCCCTAGGCTGCGGCTTCCCCTGCGCGGAGCCGCCATGTCCCCCTTCGTCCCCGGTACTTCGGTGCGCATCGAGGGCCGCCCCGGCGGCCCGCTCGCGGGCCTGACCTTCGCCGCCAAGGACCTGTTCGACGTGGCCGGCCACCCGACCGGCGGCGGCAACCCCGACTGGGCGCGGCAGAACCCCATCCCGACGCGCCATGCCTGGGCCGTGCAGGCGCTGCTCGATGCCGGCTGCACCCTGGTTGGCAAGACCATCACGGACGAGGTCTCGCTCGGCATCCTTGGCGAGAACGCCTTCGAGGGCACGCCGGAAAACCCCGCCGCGCCGGGGCATGTGCCGGGTGGGTCGTCCTCGGGTTCGGCCAGCGCGGTGGCGGCGGGCATGTGCGACACGGCGCTCGGCACCGACACGGGCGGGTCCGTGCGCGTGCCGGCGAGCTTCTGCGGGCTGTATGGCATCCGCCCGACGCATGGGCGGCTCGACCTGACGGGGATGCTGCCGCAGGCGCCGACCTCCGACACCACGGGCTGGTTCGCGCGCGATGCGGCGACCTTCGCGCGGGTCTCCGCCGTGCTGCTGCGGGAGGCGATCGCCCCCGCGCTGCCAGGCCGGCTGGTCATCGCGACCGACGCCTTCGGCTTCGCCGACCCCGCCACCTCCGCCGCGCTGCAGCCGATGCTGGACCGCCTGAAGCGCATCATTCCCGACCGGCGGGAAGACATCATGGCGCCGCCCGGCCTCAGCGCCTGGTCGCGCGCCCAGCGCACGCTGCAGCCGGTCGAGGCCTGGGAGACCTTCCGCCCCTGGGTCGAGCGCGACAATCCGCGCTTCGCCTTCAATGTCGCGCGCGGCCTGGTGCTGGGTGCGACCATGCCCGAGGCCGAGCGCGGCTGGGCTGCGCTGGTGCGGCGCGAGGCGCGCGGGCGGCTCGCGCATCTGCTCCCCGCCGGCACGGTTCTGGCGATCCCGACCACGCCCTTCCCGGCGCCGCCGACCGGCATGCCGCTGCCGGAACTGGAAGGCGTTCGCGCCGCGATCAACGTGCTCTGCGCGCATGGCGGGCTCGCGGGGCATCCGCAGGTCAGCATTCCCGGCGCGCTGGTCGAGGGCCGCCCGGTCGGGCTCTCGCTGCTCGCCGCACGCGGCGCCGATGCGCTGCTGGTCGCCACTGCCCTTGCCCTGGAGAATGCCTGATGGACGTGAACATCCCCGAGGTGGTGGAGGAGGTCCGCGCGCTGTTCGAACGCTACGAGCAGGCGCTGATCGACAAGGATGTCGATGTGCTCGACGCCACCTTCTGGAATTCGCCGCTGACCATCCGTTCCGCCATCCACGAGAACGGCTATGGCTTCGACGAGATCCATGCGCATCGCGTACGCCGCCCGCCCGGCCCGGGGATCAAGCTGGCGCGCCGGCGCCTCGTGATCACCACGCTCGGCCGCGACATCGCCACCGTTCACCTGGAATTCGACATGCGTGGCCGCGACATGCCCGCCCGCCAGAGCCAGACCTGGGTGCGCCTGCCCGATGTCGGCTGGAAGGTGGTCCTGGCGCATGTGTCCGTGACGGAGAGCCAGCCCGCCTACTGACCGCGGTCCAGGGGGCCGTTGCCCCCTGGTGGAGGTCGAGGGGGCAAGGCCCCCTCGTCACATCTGCCGATTGGCCCTGGCCACGACGGCCTCGAACAACACCTGGCAGCCCGCCTCCGCTTCCTCCGGCAGGATGCTCTCCGCCTCGTTGTGGCTGAGCCCATCCTTGCAGGGCGTGAAGATCATCGCGGTGGGGATGCTGCGCGCGACATAGACGGCATCGTGCCCCGCGCCGGAGATGATCTCGCGCGAAGAGAAGCCGAGGCGCTGCGCCGCCTGGCGCACCAGGTCCACGCAGGACGGGTCGAAGGGCTGCGCCGGGATGCGGAACAGTTCGGTCAGGTCGAGCCGGCAGCCGGTCTCGGCGACCAGGCGCTGCGCCTCGGCCGGGAAGCTTTCCGCCAGGCCCGTGATCTGCGCGTCGTCGGGGTGGCGGAACTCGGCGGAGAAGCGCACCTCGCCCGGCACCACGTTGCGCGAGGGCTGGGCGATCTGCAGGAAGCCCACGGTGCCGCGGCCATCCTCGCCGCGCTCGCGCATCAGCCGGTCCACCAGCGTGACCACGCGCGCGGCGGCGACCAGCGCGTCGCGGCGTGCGGAGGGCGGCGTTGTGCCGGCATGGCTGTCCTGGCCGATGATGACGGCGTCGTACCAGACCTGCGCCTGCGCGCCGGTGACGATGCCGACCTGCTTGCCCCCGCGCTCCAGGATCGGCCCTTGTTCGATGTGCAGTTCGAAATAGGCGTCGGCGGGGAAGGGCTTTGCCGCGTGCGGGCCCTTGTAGCCGATGCTGTCCAGGGCTTCGGAGACCGAGACGCCATCGACGTCGCGCAGGCCATAGGTCTTCTCGAGGCTGTAGATCCCCGCCCAGGTGCCCGATCCCATCAGCGAATGGCCGAAGCGCGAGCCTTCCTCGTCGGTCCAGTTGATGAGCTCGATCGGCGCCTCGGTGGTGATGTTGAGGTCGGCCAGCGTGCGCATCACCTCGAGCCCGGCGATCACGCCGAGCGCGCCGTCGAACTTGCCGCCGGTCGGCTGGCTGTCGAGGTGGCTGCCCAGCAGCACCGGCAGGCGCGCGGGGTCGCGGCCCTCGCGGCGGGCGAACATGTTGCCGATGGCGTCCACGCGCACGGTCAGGCCCAGCGCCTCGCACCAGCCCTTGAACCGGTCGCGGCCCTGCTTGTCGACATCGCTGAGCGTCAGGCGCTTCACCCCGCCCTTGGGGGTGGCGCCGATCTCGGCCATCGCCATCAGGCTGTCCCACAACCGCTTGCCGTCGATGCGCTGGTTGGTGCCGCTCATGTGCCGTCGTCCGTGCTGTCGTGCGCGAGAGGGCGGCGTGTACTGGACGGGCCGGCCTGCGCCAATCCCCCGGCCCGGCGGGTTCCGGCGCGGCCGCCGGGGGGGGGATTTGCGGCGGTAGCGGCGCCTGCCCCTGCCTGCGGTGAATACAATATAAACCGGATTTAATTCAATCCAGGCGTTGGCCAGTCATAATAGAAATCATGCCAAAATACTTTGCCATTCCTGCAAGTCACGATGGTCGCGCCGCGCTGCGGTCTTTGGGTGTGTCCTGCCCCGCGGGGGCGGGGTATTGCGCGCGCCCGGGAATTGCTGCAAGGGAATGGGCGTTGCCGCCGCCCCCCGATCGCGAATTCAGGCAACGACACGTGGAGACCACCGCGCGCCGCCGGGCGCGCCGCCCAGAATGGCCAGTGCCGCCAAAACCGCCGAGGAGTACGCCCCCCATGGCGTTGCAACGACACGAACCTGCCCTCCGCCCCGCGCGCGCCGCATCCCTGAGGGCCGCCGCGACCTGCGCCGCGATCGGCCTGTCGCTTCTCACCATGGGCTGCGCCCAGTCGGCCGAGGGCGACGCCCAGCCCGTGGCTGCCGCCACCCAGGATCACCGCCCGGTCGGCGCGCCGCAGGTCGGCGTGGCCTCCTACTACGCGCGGCATTTCACCGGGCGACGGATGGCCAATGGCGACCGCTTCGACCCGCACTCCGACACGATCGCGCACCGCACCCTGCCCTTCGGGACGCTGGTGCGCGTGACCAACCTGAACAACGGGCGCAGCGCCACCGGCGTCGTGCAGGACCGCGGGCCCTGGACGCGCGGGCGCATCGTCGACCTCAGCCCGCGCATCGCGCACAACCTCGACATGATCCGCAGCGGCGTCGCGCGGGTCGAGGTGGTGCCCGTCGAGGTGGCCGAGGCGCGCGACTGACAGAGCCCGACACCGCCCCCGGGCGGCAGCCGCGGCCCATTCGGGCCGCCTGGCTTTGCGCCACAATCGGCGCGAAAGGGTGGCGCCCTCAGCCCTTGCGCTTCAGCGCCGCCTCGACCCGTTCCGCCAGGGTGCGGATCACCTTCACCCGGGCATGCAGCTTGTTGTCGGCCTCGACCAGCGTCCAGGGCGCGACCGAGGTCGATGTGCGCTCCACCATCTCGCACACCGCCTCCTCGTAGGCGTCCCATTTCTCGCGGTTGCGCCAGTCCTCGGCGGTGATCTTGTGCTGCTTGAAGGCGGTTGCCTCGCGTTCCTTGAAGCGACGGTGCTGCTCGTCCTTGCTGATCGCGAGCCAGAACTTCGCCACCACGGCGCCATGGCCGGCCAGCTGCTCCTCGAAGTCGTTGATCTCGCCATAGGCGCGGCGCCAGTCGTGCTCGGGTGCGAAGCCCTCGACGCGCTCGACCAGCACGCGCCCATACCAGGACCGGTCGAACACCGTGAGCCTGCCCGGGCGCGGCACATGCCGCCAGAAGCGCCACAGATAGGGCTGCGCGCGCTCCTCCTCGGTGGGGGCCGCCACCGGCACGATGCGATAGGCGCGCGGGTCGAGAGCGGCACCGAGGCGACGCACCGCGCCACCCTTGCCGGCGGCGTCATTGCCCTCGAACACGGCGATCACGCTGATCTTCCCATAGCGCTTGTGGCGCGTCGCGCGCGCGAGGCGCCCCTGCGCCTCGGCCAGTTCCGCCTCGTAGTCCTTGCGCGACATCTCCTGATTGAGGGTCAGGGCGCGGATGATGTTGACGCGGTCGGGCGGCGGGGAGGCAGCGACGGTGGGCATCGCCGGCTTCGCCGCCGCCGCGTCGAGCCTGGCGCGCATCGCGCCCAGCAGGTGGCGGCCGACGAACAGCGCGCGGTAGCGCTCGTCGGCCGCCGGCACCACCGTCCAGGGCGCCTCCCCGGTCGAGGTCTCGCGCAGGAAGGGCTCGCAGACCTCGATGAAGTCGTCGTAGCGCTCGAACAGCGTGCGGTCGTAGCGGGTGACCTTCCACGACGTCTCGCGGTCCTTCTCCAGCGCCTTGATGCGCTTCTTCTGCTGCGCCTTCGACAGGTGGAACCAGTATTTCACCAGCAGCACGCCCTCGGCGGCCAGCATGCGCTCGAGGCGCATGATCTGCTCCATCCGCTGGGCGAAGCCGCCGGCGCCGAGGCCGCCCATCACGCGTTCCAGGATCGGCATGGTCTGCCAGGCGCCGAAGAAGACCCCGATGCGTCCCTTGGGCGGCAGCGCCTTCCAGAAGCGCCACATCGGCGGGTGGGCGGCTTCCTCTTCGGTCGGCAGCGCAAACCCCGAGACCTCGATGAAGCGCGGGTCCATCCATTCGCTGAGCAGGTGGACCGTCTCGCTCTTGCCAGCACCCTCGACGCCGGCGATCAGCACCAGCACGGGGAAGCGCTTCTGCTCGCCGAGCTCGCGCTGCGCCTGCAGCAGCGCGCGGCGCAGCTCGCCTTCCTCGCGCTTGTAGTCCTCCTTCGAGACCCGGTGGTCGAGCTCCGCAGCTTCGAACATTGCGCATCCATCCCTGCGGCGCGCCGCATGCCGGGCGCGTCCTGCGCGGGGATCATGCCGGCTTGCGTGCGGGCGTGGTAGCGGCGCCTTCACCCGGCGCGCGGATGCGCCTTCTTCCAGGTCGCCAGCAGCCCCGCCGCATCCACCGCCGTGTAGCGCTGCGTGGTGGACAGGCTGGCATGGCCCAGCAGGTCCTGGATCGCGCGCAGGTCGGCCCCCGCGCCCAGCAGGTGGGTGGCGAAGGAATGGCGCAGCGCATGCGGGGTGGCATGTTCCGGCAGTCCGGCCAGGCGGCGGAATTCCCGCAGGCTTCGTTGCGCAACCGCGGCATCGAGCCGCCCGCCGCGCGCGCCGAGGAACAGCGGATCCTCCGGCGCGCCGGGGCCGCGATGCCTCAGGTAGTCCGCCATCGCCACGCGCACCGCCGGCAGCACCGGCACCAGCCGTTCCTTGGACCCCTTGCCGACCACGCGCAGCGCGCCCTCGCGCCCCGGCAGCGGCGCATCGATCAGGTTCAACGCCAGCGCCTCGGCGATGCGCAGCCCGGCGCCGTACAGCAGCGTGAACAGCGCGACGTCGCGCGCGGCCTGCAGCGGCGCGCGCTCGTGCCGCGCGGGGTCGTAGTGCTCGCCCACCTCCTGCGCGACGGCGCGCGCATCCTCGGGTGTCAGCGCGCGCGGAATGGGCGCCTTCGGCCGCGGCCCGCGCAGCGAACCGAGCGGCAGCGCCGCCATGCCGTGCCGGCGTGTCAGGAAGCGCAGGAAGCCACGG
>NZ_JACADR010000166.1 GCF_016106005.1 Roseomonas rosulenta | reverse complement strand
CGCAGCGCCGTCGCCGCCAATCCCGCCACGCCGCCCCACAGCTTCGCCGCGCTGGCCGGCGACGGGGAGCAGCAGGTGCGTGGCGCCCTGGCGCAGCGGCTGGCCGCGCTGGCGCCCGGCCTGGCGCCGGCGCAGCAGGACCGCCTTGCGCACATGACCTGGTCGGCGCTGGCGCGGCTCGCGGCCGACACCGCCGCCGAGATCCGCGCCACCATCGCCGAGGCGGTGAAAGACCTGCCCGCCGCGCCGCGCGAGATGGTGCTGGCGCTCGCGGCGGACCGCGACATCCGGGTGGCGGAGCCGGTGATCCGCCTCTCGCCCCTGCTGACCGAGGACGACCTGCTGGCGCTGGTCGATGCCCCACCGCTGCGCGAGACGCTGACCGCCGTGGCGCGCCGCCCCGAGATCAGCGAGGCGGTGGCCGATGCCCTGGTGGCGACCGGCGACGCGCTGGCGATCGGCACGCTGCTACGCAACACCACCGCCGCCATCCGCGAGAGCACGCTGGATGCGCTGGTGGTCCAGGCTGCCGACCAGACGTCCTGGCAGGAGCCGCTGGTGCGCCACCCCTTCCTGCCGCCGCGCGCCGCGGTGGCGCTGGCGGCCTTCATCGCCGAGGAACTCCTGGCTCCGCTGGCCGAGCGCACCGACCTGCCCGCCGCGGTCGCGCTACAGGTGCGTGCGGCGGTCGCCACCCGCCTGGCCGGCGCGCCGCGCCCCGGCGAGAGCGCCGAGGACGCCGCGAACCGCGCCGCCATCCTGGAACGCGCCGGCGCGTTGAACGATGCGGTGCTGCTACGCGCAGCGCATGGCGGGGAGGCGGCCTTCGTCGCCTCGGCACTGGCGGCCCTCAGCCGCATGCCGCGCAGCGCGGTGGACCATGCCGTCGCGACGCGTTGCGCCAAGTCCATGGCGGGGATGTGCCGCAAGGCCGGGCTGGGCGATCCGGCCGCCGAAGCGGTGGTTGCGCTGCTCGCGCTCGGATTGCCGGGTTCGGCCAGCGTGGCGCCCTCGCTGGTGGGCGAGGGTGAACTGCGCTGGCGGGTGGATGCCCTGGCGCGCGCGGCGGCCCGCCAGGCCTGAGGGCCGGGCCTGCCGATCGGCGCGTCAGGGAGCCTCGAATCGCGGCCCTGCCGCGATCCGGGAGCGCAAATGCGCGACCGCGCCCAGACCATCAGCGGCGCCGGGCGCGCCAGTCCGCGGCGCGAAGGCAAGGCGGCCGGACGGCCGCCGCCCGCCGTCTGAGGGTCACATAAAGACTCAGCGAAGCTGAACGTTGTCGAAATCCGGGTGCCGCGCCCGCGCCAGCGCGCCGTGCAGCGCCTGGTGCAGCGAGGCCTTGTCCTCGGCAGCCAGGTCGCGCCCGATCTCGACGACCCGGCCGCGGCTCTCCAGCAGCAGCGTGCCGGCGTGGCCGGGGTCCTCGCGATGGGTCAGCCGCGCCCAGTAGGGGTCGAGCACGATCTCCTCCCGCCTGCCGCGCGCATCGGTGCGCGCCACGGACAGCCGCCCCGGCACCAGCAGCAGCAGCTCTGCCCGGCGCGCGGTGCCGCGCGCGTGCAGCGCGAGCATGCCGAGCGCGAAGGCCACCTCCAGACCCAGGAAGGGCAGAACGGGCCAGGCGCCGATCGCCAGGAACAGCAGCCCCACCGCGGCGGAGACCGCGCCCAGCAGCACCGCGAAGACCCGGAAGCCGCGCCGCGAGAGCGAGCGCGGCGGCGTGCAGACGGCCTGGAACAGGATGGGCTCGGCAGGGACTGTCATCGCACCACAGGATAGGCGAGGATCGCGCCGACACCAGCCATGCCCGCCAGCATCTCGAAACCGAAGCGCCCTGACCACGGCACCGCCACCGCGCCGCGCCGCGCGCGAATGATGCCGCCGGCGCAGGCCGAGGCCTTCATCCGCGCCCTGGCGGTGGCCAACCCGGCGCCGGAGACCGAGCTCACCTACAGCGACCCCTTCACCCTGCTGGTCGCGGTGGTGCTCTCGGCCCAGACGACCGATGCGGCGGTGAACCGCTGCACGCCCGCGCTGTTCGCCGCCGCGCCCACCCCGGCGGCGATGGCCGCGCTGGGGGCAGAGGGTATCGGTCCCTACATCCGCACCATCGGGCTGTGGCAGGGCAAGGCGCGCAACGTCGCGGCGCTGGCGCGCGACCTGGTCGAGAAGCATGACGGCCAGGTGCCGGGAGATCGCGCGGCGCTCGAGGCGCTGCCCGGCGTCGGCCGCAAGACCGCGAATGTCGTGCTGAACGTGGTGTTCGGGCAGCAGACCATGGCGGTGGACACCCACATCTTCCGCCTGGGCAACCGTTGCGGCCTGGCACCGGGGAAGACAGTGCGCGAGGTCGAGGAACGCCTGGTCAAGCGCTGCCCGCCCGAGCTGCTGCGCGACGCGCATCACTGGCTGATCCTGCACGGGCGCTACGTGTGCAAGGCGCGCGCGCCGGAATGCTGGCGCTGCGTGGCGCGCGCCTTCTGCAACTACCGCGACAAGGTGTTGGCGCCGCCGGCTTGAAGGGAGACCGAGGAATGACGCGCAGCTGGATGGCCTTGCCGATGCTGGCGCTGGCGCTCGGCACGACCGGCTGCGGCGGCGGGGTCTGGGCCAATGTGCCGCAGGACCCCGGACCGGTCGCCGCCGGTTGCCGCCGCGATATCGAGCGCGACCCGCAGGTGCGGCGGCTCGGATCGCAGGCCGGCGGCAATGCCGAGAACAACGAGGATGTCCGGCGGCAGCTGCTCGTGCTGCTGCCCGCCCTGTATCACGAATGCATGATCCGCGCCGGCGCCATTCCGCCCGGCACGCCGCAGCCGCCGCCGCGCGTCACCTTCTGACGGCGGCGCGTCAGGCGGTCACGCGCGCCGCATGCCCGGCGGTCACGAAGCCGGGATAGCCCTGCGCCGCGACCTCGGCGCAGATCGCCCGATAGCGCGCCATGCCCCCGGCATAGGGCATGAAGACCCGCGGCTTGCCGGGCACGTTGGCGCCCAGGTACCAGGAATGCCCGGCCTGCGGCATCAGCGTGGCGTTCGCGGCATCGTTCACATGCGCGACCCAGTCCTCGGCGGCCTGGTCCGACGCCTCGATCGTGGCGAGGCCTTTCGCGCGCAGATGCGCGATGCAGTCCGCGATCCACTCCACATGCTGCTCGATCGCCACCGGCATGTTGGTCAGAACCGAGGGGCTGCCCGGCCCGGTGATGGTGAACAGATTGGGGAAGCCCGGCACCTGCAGGCCGAGCTGCGTGCGGGGGCCGGCCGCCCAGGCGTCGTGCAGGGCCAGCCCGCCGCGCCCCTCGATCCCCATGCGCAGCAGCGCGCCGGTCATGGCGTCGAAGCCGGTGGCGAAGACGATGACGTCGAGCGCGTGCTCCGCCCCGCTGCGCAGGCGCAGGCCGGTGGGCGTGATGCGCTCGATCGGGTCGGCGCGGATATCGACCAGCGCGACGTTGTCGCGGTTGAAGGTCTCGAAATATCCGGTGTCGATCGGCGGGCGCTTGGTGGCGAAGGGGTGGTCGATCTCGGCGAGCTTCGCGGCGGTGGCGGGGTCCTTCACCACCTCGCGAATGCGGGACCTGATGAACTCGGCCGCGGTGTCGTTGGCGGCGCGGTCGGTCAGGATGTCGCGGAAGGTGGCGCGCAGCGCGAGCCCGCCCTTCTCCCAGGCGGCGCGGAAGGCGGCCTCGCGTTCCTCGGCGCTCACCTCGAGGGCCGATCGCGACCCCACCGGCCAGGGGTGGCCGTTCGGCGCGCTGTGCATCGCGGCGCGGATCTCCGCCGCGTTCTCCTTCGCCCAGCGCTTGAAGGCGTCGTCCAGCGGACGGTTGCGCGCGGGAATGGAGTAGTTCGCGGTGCGCTGGAACACCGTGAGCTGCGCGGCGGCCTCCGCGATCACGGGCGCGGCCTGGATGCCGGTGGACCCCGTGCCGATCATGCCCACGCGCTTGCCGGTGAAATCGACGCCCTCATGCGGCCATTCGCCGGTGTGGTGGATGGCGCCGGCGAAGTCCGCCGCACCCGGAATGTCGGGCCTGTTGGTGGAGGACAGACAGCCGACGGCGGTGATGAGGAACGGCGCGGCATATCGCCGGCCATCCTGCGTGACGACGCGCCACAGCCCCGCCGCCTCGTCCCACTGCGCCTGCGTGACGCGCGCACCGAAGGTGATGTCCCGCCTGAGGTCCAGACGGTCCGCCACATGGTTCAGGTAGCGCAGGATCTCGGGCTGCTGCGGGTAGCGTTCGGACCAGTCCCAGGATTGCAGCAGGTCGTCCGAGAAATAGAAGGCATAGGCGTGGCTTTCGGAATCGCAGCGCGCGCCGGGGTAGCGGTTCCACCACCAGGTGCCGCCCACGCCGTCCGCGGCCTCCAGCACCCGGACCCGCAGGCCGAGCCGGTCGCGCAGCGCGTGCAGCTGGTACAGCCCGGCGAAGCCGGCGCCGATCACCAGGGCGTCGAAGGTCTGCTCGGCGGCGGGCGGGATCGGGGCCTCGGGCATGGCGTCCTCCGGGTGGGTGGGGGCGAGTGTCGGGCGGGGGCGGGGATGGGGCAAGGGCGGCATCGGTTCATGGCGGCACCCGCAGGTCGGCACCGCATCGAATCCGCCCGGCCCAGGCGCCGGAGCACGGCGCCGCGGGCGATCCGGAGGTCGGCAGTCCTGCACGACGGCCATCGCGGGGCAGCACACGCATGTCGCATCACCTGTTGACCGGCCGGGGGCGGCCCGGCATCCCGCCGCCATGACGCCGATGGACCTCGCCCTGCGCGAAGCCGCCGCCGCCGCGGCGCGCGGGGAGGTGCCGGTCGGCGCCGTCGTCACCGACGCCGCCGGCCAGGTGCTGGCCGCCGCCGGTAACGAGGTCGAGGCCCGCCACGACGCATCCGCCCATGCCGAGATCCTGGCGCTCCGCACCGCGGCCGCGCGCCTGCGCACCCCGCGCCTGGTCGGCTGCACCCTCACCGTGACGCTGGAACCCTGCCCGATGTGCGCCCAGGCGGCCTCCTTCTTCCGGGTGAAGCGCCTGGTCTTCGGCGCCTACGACCCCAAGGGCGGCGGCGTCGATCACGGCGCGCGCATCTTCGCCGCCACGTCCTGCCACCACGCGCCCGAGGTCGTCGGCGGCGTGCGGGAGACCGATTGCGCGGCCCAGCTGCGCAGCTTCTTTACCGCCCGGCGTTGACCATGCGCGCAGGCCCCGGGCATTCAGCGCCCCATATCCACGGAGGACCCCGATGCGCGAGGTGAACGGCAGCGAGCTGCTGAGTGGCAGCGATCACGAATTCGTCGTCAACCTCTATACCGTCATCCTCAACCGCTGGCCGGACGAGGACGGCTACCGCCACCACCTCCAGCGCGTCGAGAACCGCCCGGACATCCGCCGCCAGGTGATCCAGGATATCGCCGGCAGCGCCGAGGGCCGCGCGCTGAACGTGGTGCTGCGCTTCGACGACGACCCCATGGCCGAGCCCGCGCCCATGGCCGCGGCACCCGCGACCGGCGGCAGCGCGTCGGATGTGCTGGCGACGCTCCTCGCCACGCTCGGCACCGTGCCCGATGTGGAGCTCCAGGTGCTGCACTGGCAGCTGGCCGATGCGCTCGGCGCCGTCACCGCCGAACGCGCCGCGCGGCTGGAGGCACGGCTCGCGCGGCTCGAGCAGCGCCTCGGATAGGGCGCGGCCGGCGCGCGCCGCCTGGGCGCGCCCGCTGCGCGATGCCGGTGCCCAGGCACCGCTCGAGCATGCCGGTACCGGCGCGCGCCCCCGGCCACGCATCCGTGATACCGTGCCGCGGTGGCCGGAAGCGGGAGAACGGGCCGGTGCCACGCTGCCGAAGGCGCCGGACGGCGTATCCTCGAACGGTCTCTCAATGCTCCGGCTGCGCGGCGCGGATGGCGCGGCGCAGGCGCGCCACGCCGGAGCGCGGATGCCCGTTCTCACACAGCCGCAGCCCGTCCTCGGCCAGGCTGCGCGCCGGTTCGCTCGTGGCGCCCGGCATCGACGCGAGGCGCAGCGCCAGTTCGCGGCAGTAATCGCGGCTGTCGGTGGTGATCTGCGCAACGGGTTCGGTGCCCATCGCGAAGGCAGGCGCGATCAGCACCAGCGCGAGGATCTGCAGGCGGCCCATGCGGCGGACCATCGCAGACCCCGCCTCGCCCCCCGGTGACCGCGCGATGACGACAGGGTCATGCGATGCCGAGGCGGATGGTTGCGCGCAGGCCCGGCTGCGCCGCCCCCGGCGCCGCATCCTCGAGCAGCAGGTCGCCGCCATGCAGGTGCGCCACCGCGCGCACCAGCGACAGGCCGAGCCCGGAGCCCGGCGTGCCCCGCGACGCATCGGCACGGAAGAAGCGCTCCCCGGCGCGGGCGCGGTCGGCGGCCGGCAGCCCCGGGCCGGTATCCTCGACGACGAGATCGATCCGGTCGCGCGCCGGCGCCCGCGCGGCGATCCGCACGCGCCCGCCCGGCGGGGTGAACTTCAGCGCATTGTCCAGCAGGTTGCCCACCGCCTGCGCGAGCAGGTCGCGGTCGCCCACCACGTCGAGGCGCGCCGGCAGCTCGATCGCGATGGCCTGGCCGCCGCTTTCCGCGACCGCGCCGTAGAACTCCGCCACCTCCGCCAACAACGGCACCAGGTCGAGCGGCGCGAAGGCGGCGCGGCGCGCCCCCGCCTCGGCCTCGGCGATGCGCAGCAGCGCGCCGAACACGCGGGTGATGTGGTCAAGGTCGGCGATGCCCTGTTCCATCGCCGCGCGCAGCGCCTCGGGCGCGGCCTGCCCGTCCAGCGCTTCCTCGAGCTTGGCGCGCGCGCGCGCGATCGGCGTGCGCAGGTCATGCGCGATCGAATCCGACACGCCGCGCACGCCGGCCATCAGCCGGTCGATGCGGTCGAGCATGTCGTTCATGCTCTCGCCCAGCCGGTCGAATTCGTCGGCGCGGTGCGAGACTGGCACGCGGCGCGACAGGTCGCCCGCCGCGATCGCCTGCGCGGTCAGCGCGGCGGGGCGCAGCCGTTGCTCCACCGCGCGGCGCAGCACCGCCGCGCCGACCAGCGCCACGAAGCTCGCCGCCACCGCCGCCCAGGCGATGCCCTCGGCCAGCAGCGTGCGCAGCGCCTGCTTCTCCCCGACGTCGCGCCCAACCAGGAGCCGGTAGCGTTCGCCCAGCTCCAGCACATGGAGCCGCGCATCGATCAGGTTGCCCTCGCGCTGCACGGTGCCGAAGGACCAGGGCGCGTCGGGAGAGGCTTCCGCCGGCCAGCGGTCGAGGTTCCCGGCCAGGCGAACGCCATTGCTGTCGAGCAGCAGGTAGATCGCGGTCCCCTCGACATCCGAGGCGAGGCGGTCGGCGATGGCCTCCGCCACCGCGCCGGGGCCGGCCTCGCGCCAGCGCTCGATCAGGCCCAGCGCATCGGTGCGCACCGAGGCATCGGTCTGGCGGTCGAGCGACCCCGCGGTGGCGTACCACAGCACCAGCGCGAACAGCGCCGCGGCGCCGATGAAAATGCCGGCGAACAGCAGCGCGAAGCGGAAGCCCGCGCTGCGCAGGAAGCGCAGCATGCCCTCCCAGCCGCCGACCGGCTCGCCGCGGGGAAAGGGCGGGGGGGAGATGGCCCGCCCCTCAGGCCGCAGGCGGCCGCGCGGCGGGCAGGCGGCGCGCCGCCATCCTCACGCCTCGGCGCGGATCATGTAGCCGGCGTTGCGCACGGTGTGGATCAGCGGCTTGTCAAATCCCTTGTCGATCTTCTGCCGCAGCCGGCTGACATGCACGTCGATCACGTTGGTCTGCGGGTCGAAATGGTAGTCCCACACCTTCTCGAGCAGCATGGTCCGCGTCACCACCTGGCCGGCGTGCCGCAGCAGGTGCTCGAGCAGGCGGAACTCGCGCGGCTGGATCTCGATGCGCTTGCCCGCGCGCGTCACGCTGCGCGCCAGCAGGTCCATCTCGAGATCGGCGATGCGCAGGCGCGTGGCCGGCGCCTCCTGCGTCGGCCGGCGGGCCAGCACCTCGACCCGCGCCAGAAGTTCGGCGAAGGCGAAGGGCTTGACCAAGTAGTCGTCGCCGCCGGCCTTGAGGCCCTTCACCCGTTCATCCACGGCCGAGAGCGCCGAGAGGAAGAGCACCGGCGTGCGGTTGCCCTGCGCGCGCAGGGTCTCGACCAGGCGCACCCCGTCCACGCCGCCCGGCAGCATGCGGTCGAGCACCAGGATGTCGAAGGGCTCGGACGCCGCGAGGAACAGCCCGTCGCGGCCATTGGCGGCGTGCTCGACGTTGTGCCCCGCCTCGGCCAGGCCCTTGCGCACGAAGCGCGCGACCTCGGCATCGTCCTCGACCAGAAGGATACGCATCACGGAACCCCGGCGTTGATGCGCGCCGGCCCCCGGCGCGATGCGCCTAGATTACAGGGCTGGGCGAGAAACGCGAATGGCCGCCAGCCGGGTCATCCCTCGTTCGGCCGGCGGCCGATCTGCACCGCGATCTCCTGCGCGCGCCCGGCGCGCTGCAGCGTCAGGCGCACCGTCTCGCCGGGCGGCAGTATCGCGACACCACGCACCAGCGCACGGGAGGTCGTGACGGCCTCCCCGTTCAGCGCCGTGACCAGGTCCCCCTGGCGCAGCCCGGCGCGCGCGGCGGGGCTGCCGCGCTCCACCCCCATGATCAGCGCGCCGCGCTGGCGGCGGCCCTGTTCCTCGGCGTCGGAGACCGACACGCCAAGCCAGCCGCGATCGACCCGCCCGCCGCGGATCAGCGCCTCGACCACCGGGCGCGCCAGGTCGGAGGGCACCGCGAAGCCGATGCCCGCCGACGCACCCGAGGGCGAATAGATGGCCGTGTTGATGCCGATCACCTCGCCCTGCATGTTGAACAGCGGGCCGCCGGAATTGCCCGGGTTGATCGGCGCGTCGGTCTGGATGAAGTCGTCGAAGGGCCCGGCGCCGATGTCGCGCCCGCGCGCCGAGATGATGCCGCTGGTGACGCTGCCGCCGAGCCCGAATGGGTTGCCCGCCGCCATCACCCATTGCCCAACGCGCATGTTGCCCGACACGCCGAGCGAGACGGCGGCGAGCGGCGCACGCGGCGTGATCCGCAGCAGCGCGAGGTCGGTGAGTTCGTCCGCCCCGATCACGCGCGCGACGTAGTCCGTGCCGTCATGCGTGGTGACCGTCACGCGCGTGGCGTTGCCCACGACATGTCCGTTGGTCACCACGATGCCGGAGGGCTCGATGATGAAGCCCGATCCCGCGCCCTGGACGAGCTGCCCGCGGCGGCCGCGCTCGACCGGCCCGCCGCGGGGTTCGGCCGCGCCCTCGCGGCTGGTCACCTGGATGCTGACCACGGCGGGCAACACGCGCTCGGCCAGGTCGGCGAAGTCGGGCAGGCCGCGCTGGGCGCGGGCGGGGACCGAGCAGGCCGCGAGCGCCGCCGGCAGCAGCAGCGCGAGGCGGCGCGGAACGGCGCGCGAATCGGGCAGGGGGGCGTGAACAGTCACGCCGGTCAATCTGCGCCCGCCACCCGGACCGTTCAACCCGAAGCCGCTGCGGGGTCCTCGGGCCAGGGATGCTTCGGGTAGCGGCCGCGCATGTCGCGCCGCACATCGGCCCAGCCACCCTTCCAGAAGCCGGCGAGGTCGCCGGTGACCGCCACGGGGCGGCCGGCGGGCGAGAGCAGAGCGACCTGCAGCGGCACCCGCCCACCGGCCAGCGGAGGCAGCGCCGCCAGGCCGAACAGGTGCTGGGCGCGGGCTTCGAGCGTCGGCACGTCGCGCGCATAGTCGATGGCGGCGGAGCGCCCGCCCGGCAGGGCGATCCGCGCCGGCAGCGCGGCATCGAGCGCGCGGCGCCGATCCCAGGGCAGGCCATCGAGCAGCAGCACCGCCGCGTCCAGCGCGCCGAGATCGGACAGCCGCGTGCGCCCGTGCAGCCGCGGCGCCAGCCAGTCGCGCACAGTCGCCGCCAGCGCGGCGTCCGACAGGTCGGGCCAGGCCTCGCCCTCG